>NZ_AP024322.1:1227654-1534567 GCF_018408855.1 Caballeronia sp. NK8
GGCGCGTTCGGAGCCCTGATCGGTTTCGTCGTAGTGTTCGCGGCATGGGAATGGGGGCGTCTGCTCAAGCTGAACGGGGCGGGGCCGGTGGCCTACGCGCTGGTCGCGGGCGTCGCGCTGATTTTCAGCGCCTTTCTGGGCGTCGCGCCCAGGCCGCTGTTTCAGATGGCGGCGATTTTCTGGGTCCTCGCGGGTCCTTTTGCACTCATACGAAAGCCGCAACTCGCAAGCGGCGCGTGGCGCGCGTTCCTGCTTTTCGCCGGAATCGTCGTGTTCGTCGCGTGCTGGCACGCGGTCGTCGCGGCCCGCACGGTGGGTGTGGCGTTCGTGCTATCGCTTCTGCTAGTAGTCTGGCTGGCTGACATAGGCGCATACTTCGCCGGAAAAGCGCTCGGCCGCCACAAACTCGCCCCGTCGATCAGCCCGGGCAAGACCTGGGAGGGCGCCCTCGGCGGGTGGCTCGCCGTTGTCATCATCGGCGCGCTCGCCGCGGCCACCGGCTTTTATGCACCCACCGTGTTCACGGCTTTCGTCGAGCATCTCGGCTGGGATCGCTCGTTCGTCGCGCTTTCCGTGCTGGTCGCGTTCAGCGTGGTCGGCGACCTGTTCGAGTCGCTGCTCAAGCGCCAGGCCGGCGTCAAGGATTCGAGCGGGCTCCTGCCGGGTCATGGCGGCGTCCTCGACCGCATCGACGCCTTGTTGCCCGTATTGCCGATCGCAATGCTGATGCTTGGCTAATCGGCTAGAGAAGAATTTATGCAAAAACGTCTCACATTGCTCGGCTCCACGGGCTCGATCGGCGACAGCACGCTCGATGTCGTGGCGCGGCACCCGGACCGTTTCTCGGTCTACGCGCTGAGCGCTCACCGCAACGGCGACAAACTCGTTGCCCAGTGCCTGAAATTCCAGCCCGAAGTGGCGGTCGTCGGCGATGCCGAAACCGCCGTGCGCGTCGCCGCGGCGTTGCGTGCTCAGGGCTGCAAGACGGAAGTGACGCACGGACCGGAAGCGCTCGTCGAGGTCGCCCGCGCGGCGTCGTGCGATACGGTCGTCGCGGCGATCGTCGGCGCGGCGGGCCTCGCGCCCACGCTTGCCGCCGCGCGCGCCGGCAAGCGCATCCTGCTCGCGAACAAGGAAGCGCTCGTGATGTCCGGCCAGATCTTCATGGACGCGGTGCGCGACAACGGCGCGATCCTGCTGCCGGTCGACAGCGAGCACAACGCCGTGTTCCAGTGCCTGCCGCCTTGCGCGGACAAGGAAGCGAAGCTCCACGGCGGCGTGTCGAAGATCATTCTGACGGCATCCGGCGGCCCGTTCCGCACCCGCGAACCCGCGACGCTCGTGAACGTCACGCCCGAAGAGGCCGTCAAGCATCCGAACTGGGCGATGGGCCGCAAGATCTCCGTCGATTCCGCGACGATGATGAACAAGGGCCTCGAAGTGATCGAGGCGCACTGGCTGTTCGATCTGCCCGGCTCGCGCATCGAAGTGCTGATCCATCCGCAAAGCGTAATCCATTCGATGGTGTCCTACGCCGACGGCTCGGTGCTCGCGCAACTCGGCAATCCCGACATGCGGACGCCGATCGCGCACGCGCTGGCGTATCCTGACCGGGTGGACTCGGGCGTGGCGCCGCTCGATCTCGCGCAGATCGCCTCGCTTACGTTCGAAAAACCCGATTTCGCGCGCTTCCCTTGCCTTGCGCTGGCCATCCAGGCGCTGGAAGCGGGCGGCATCGCGAGCGCCGCGCTGAACGCGGCGAACGAAATCGCCGTGGAAGCGTTCCTCGAGCGCCGCATCGGCTTCATGGCGATCGGCGGCGTGGTGGAGCGCGTGCTGAACACGCTGCCGAACACGAGCGCCGCCACACTGTCCGACGTCCTCGCCGCCGATGCGAACGCACGCCGTCTCGCATCCCGTTTCGTCGCTGAGCTCACCGCGAGCGCGCCGGGCGCCGAACCCATCGCCCATTGAGGCCGTCATGAACTTTCTGACCGAAATCGTCGCCTTCGTCGTTGCGATAGGCGTACTCGTCGTCGTCCACGAATTCGGTCACTACAGCGTCGCGCGACTGTGCGGCGTGAAAGTGCTGCGCTTCTCGGTCGGCTTCGGCAAGCCGCTCGTGCAGTGGGTCAGCAAGAAGACGGGCGTCGAATGGACCATCGCCGCGCTGCCGCTCGGCGGCTACGTGAAGATGCTCGACGAGCGCGAGATCGACCCCGACAGCGGCACGAAGATTCCCGCCGAGGACTTGCCGCGCGCCTTCAACCGTCAGAGCGTGGCCAAACGCATCGCGATCGTCGCGGCGGGGCCCATCGCCAACTTCCTGCTCGCAATCGCACTGTTTTCCGCCGTGTTCGCGGCCGGCGTGACCGAGCCCGCGGCGATCGTCTCGCAGCCCGCGCCGGACACGGCGGCGGCGCACGCAGGCTTCGAAGGCGGCGAGAAGGTTCTTTCGATGCGCGACGCGCAAGGCGGCGAGGCGCATCCGATCCGCTCGTGGTCCGACCTGCGCTGGAAGCTGCTCGATGCGTCGTTCGATCATCGGCGCATCGTGCTGACGGCGAAGACGCACGACGGCACCTTCGATTTCCCGATGAGCGTCGCCGCCATCACCGATGCCGACGCCGATCAGGACTTCATGGACAAGCTCGGCTTCACGCCGGGCGGCGGCACGCTGACGGTCGCGGGTGTGGAAGCGGGCAGCGCCGCGCAGAAGGGTGGCCTGAAGGCCGGCGACACGCTGCGCGCGATCGACGGCCGCAATGTCGACAACGCGACGAGTTTCATCGACTACGTGAAGGCGCACGGTGCGAAGCCCGTGACGCTCGTGATCGAGCGCAACGGGCAGCGGGAATCCGTGCAGATCGTGCCGGACCTGAAGCGCGATGCGTCGACGGGCAAGGATATCGGCCGCATCGGCGCCGCGCTCGCGAATCAACTGCCGACCGTGGACGTGCGCTATGGTCCGCTCGAAAGCGTGCGCCTCGGCGTGAACCGCACGTGGGACATCAGCGTCTACTCGCTGCGCATGTTCGGGCGGATGATCATCGGCGAGGCGTCGCTCAAGAATCTTTCCGGGCCGGTCACGATTGCCGACTATGCGGGAAAGAGCGCGAGACTCGGCGTAACCGCCTTTATTTCATTTCTTGCGCTCGTCAGTATCAGTCTCGGAGTGTTGAACTTGTTACCGATTCCGGTATTGGACGGTGGGCATCTGTTATATTATTTGGTTGAGGCTGTTACCGGCAAAGCCGTATCCGACCGCTGGCAGCTGGTTCTGCAAAGGGCGGGCCTGGTCTGCATCGTCGCGCTTTCGATGATCGCACTGTTCAATGACCTCGCTCGTCTGATTCGTTTTTGATCCACTTTGACAATTTCTGGCGGCGTCTCTCGAGCGACCGCCGGAACGAATGCAGCTTTAAATACTGGGGAAGCACGTTGTTCAAACCTCATCGCTTTGTTCCTAAGACGGCTGTGGCCGCGGCGCTCGCCGCAACGGGCATGGCGGCGCACGCCACCACGCCGTTCGTCGTGCAGGATATTCGGATCGACGGTCTCCAACGGATCGAACCGGGCTCCGTCTTCGCTTATCTGCCGATCAAGCAAGGCGACACCTTCACCGACGACAAGGCCTCCGAAGCGATTCGCGCGCTCTACGCGACGGGCTTCTTCAACGACGTTCAGATCGCTACCGAAGGCAACGTGGTGATCGTGCAGGTGCAGGAGCGCCCGGCCATCTCGGCCATCGACTTCGCGGGCCTGCACGAGTTCGACAAGGACAATCTCACGAAGGCGCTGCGCTCGGTCGGCCTCTCGCAAGGCCGCTCGTACGACAAGGCGCTGGTCGACAAGGCGGAGCAGGAGCTCAAGCGCCAGTACCTGACGCGCGGCTACTACGCGGCGGAAGTCACCACTACGGTGACGCCGGTGGACCGCAACCGCGTCGCGATCCTGTTCTCGGTGGCCGAAGGCCCGAGCGCGAAGATCCGCCAGATCAATTTCGTCGGCAACAAGGCGGTGAGTTCGGGCACGCTGCTGAGCGAAATGCAGCTCTCCACGCCGAACTGGTTCTCCTGGTACACAAAGAGCGATCTCTACGCGAAGGAAAAGCTGACGGGCGACCTCGAGAACGTGCGCTCGTACTACCTGAACCGCGGCTACCTCGAGTTCAGCATCGATTCCACGCAGGTGTCGATCTCGCCGGACAAGAAGGACATGTATCTGACGATCGCCGTGCATGAAGGCGAGCCGTACAAGATCAGCAGCATCAAGCTTTCGGGCAACCTGCTCGACCGCGAGGCAGAGCTCAACAAGCTCGTCAAGATCAAGCCGGGCGAGCGCTTCTCGGCCGAGAAGCTGCAGGCGACGACCAAGGCGATCGTCGACAAGCTCGGCGAATATGGCTACGCGTTCGCGCAGGTCAACGCGCAGCCGGCGATCGATCAGGCCGACCACACGGTGGCGCTGACGCTGCAAGTCGACCCGAGCCGCCGCGTATATGTGCGGCGCGTGAACATCGTCGGCAATACGCGCACGCGCGACGAAGTGGTGCGCCGCGAAATGCGCCAGCTCGAAAGCTCGTGGTTCGATTCGAGCCGCCTCGGGCTGTCGAAGGACCGGATCAACCGTCTGGGCTACTTCACCGACGTCGACGTCACCACGACGCCGGTGGAAGGCACGAACGACCAGGTCGACGTCGACGTGAAGGTTGCCGAAAAGCCGACCGGCGCGATTACGCTGGGCGCGGGCTTCTCGTCGACGGACAAGGTGGTGCTCTCGGCAGGCGTGTCGCAGGACAACGTGTTCGGTTCCGGCACGAGTCTCGCGGTCAACGTGAACACGGCGAAGACGTACCGCACGCTGACGGTGACGCAGGTCGATCCGTATTTCACGATCGACGGCATCAAGCGCATCACCGACGCGTACTACCGCACGTATCAGCCGCTGTACTACTCGACCGATTCGAGCTTCAAGATCATCACGATGGGTGCGGACACCAAGTTCGGCATCCCGTTCTCCGAGCAGGACACGGTGTTCTTCGGCGTCGGCGCCGAGCAGAACACGATGGATCTGGACTCGGCCACGCCGCAGTCCTACCAGAACTATGTGAACGAGTTCGGCCGCGTGGTGAACAACTATCCGCTGACGGTCGGCTGGTCGCGCGACAATCGCGACAGCGCGCTGGTTCCGAGCCGCGGTTATTACGTCCAGTCGAACGCGGAATACGGCACGCCGCTCGGCAACACGACCTACGCGAAGTTCGACGCGCAGTTCCAGTATTACTATTCGTTCGCACGCGGTTTCGTGCTCGGCTTCAACCTGCAGGGCGGCTACGGCAAGGGCCTGCAAGGCCAGACGTACCCGATCTTCAAGAACTACTACGCGGGTGGTATCGGTTCGGTGCGCGGCTACTCGCCGAGCTCGCTGGGTCCGCGCGACTCGAAGACGAACGATCCGATCGGCGGCTCGCGCATGGCGGTCGGCAATATCGAACTGACGTTCCCGCTGCCGGGCACGGGTTATGACCGCACGCTGCGCGTCTTCACCTTCCTCGATGCCGGTAACGTCTGGGGCGACCCGAACCAGGGCGGCACGAGCTCCGGCGCGAACGGCCTGCGCTACGGCTACGGTGTGGGTCTCGCGTGGATCTCGCCGATCGGCCCGCTCAAGCTGAGCCTGGGTTTCCCGCTGCAGAAGCACGAAGGCGACCAGTATCAGAAGTTCCAGTTCCAGATCGGTACGGCTTTCTAAACGGCATGCCGACGAACGCGAACTTCATTCAATCAGACGTAACGTGAGGAACACTTTGGGAACCGGTAAGCATTCGAAACATATGGCGCTGGCGCTTGCGTTGTCGATGGTTCTCGGCCTGGGCACGGCGATGTCCGCCAGTGCTCAGGAAGCGCGCATCGCTGCGGTCAATTCGGACCGCATCCTGCGCGAATCGGCTGCGGCGAAGGCTGCGCAGTCGAAGCTCGAGCAGGAGTTCTCCAAGCGTGACAAGGCGCTGCAGGACATGGCGCAGCGCCTGAAGTCGATGTCGGACAATATCGATAAGAGCGGCGCCTCGCTGGCGCCGACCGATCGCGCCGCGCGTCAGCGCGACCTCGCGCAGCTCGACGCCGATTTCCAGCGCAAGCAGCGCGAATTCCGCGAAGACCTGAATCAGCGCCGCAACGAGGAACTCGCGGCGGTGCTGGACCGGGCGAACAAGGTGATCAAGCAGATCGCGGAGCAGCAGCACTACGACCTGATCGTGCAGGAAGCGGTGTACGTGAGCCCGCGCATCGACATTACGGATCAGGTGCTGAAGGCGCTTGCCGCGAGTTCGGCTGGCACGGGCTCGAGCTCGAACTGACGAGGACTGAGACGAGATGGCATCAGGCATGACGATCACGCTCGACGAGCTGGTGAAGCGCTTCGGTGGCGAGGTGGTCGGCGAGGGCGCGCACGCAGTCGGGAGTCTCGCGCCGCTCGACAAGGCCGGCCCCGGGCAGCTCGCGTTTCTCGCGAATCAGAAGTATCTGCCGCAGGTGGAAACGACGCGCGCCGGCGCGGTATTGATCTCTCCCGCCGATCTCGAGAAGGTGACGAATCGCGCGGGCAGCAACTTCATCGTCACGCCGAATCCTTACGCGTATTTCGCGCGCGTGGCGCAGGCGTTCATCGATCTGGCAACGCCCAAAGCCACGCCGGGCGTGCATCCGAGCGCGACGATCGATCCCGACGCAAAAGTCGCGGCGAGCGCCGTGATCGGGCCGCATGTGACGGTCGAGGCGGGCGCGGTGATCGGCGAGCGCGTGAAGCTGGACGCGGGCGTGGTCATCGGCCGCGGCGTGAAGCTCGGCGACGACGCGCATCTGTATCCCAATGTCACCGTCTATCACGGCTGCAAGCTCGGCGCGCGCGTGATCGTGCACGCGGGCGCGGTGATCGGCGCGGATGGCTTCGGCTTCGCGCCGGATTTCGTCGGCGAGGGCGATGCGCGCACTGGAAGCTGGGTGAAGATTCCGCAGGTCGGCGCAGTCGATATCGCCGCTGACGTCGAAATCGGTGCGAATACAACGATCGATCGCGGCGCGATGGCGGACACCGTCATCGAAGAATGCGTGAAGATCGACAATCTGGTGCAGATCGGCCATAACTGCCGCATCGGCGCGTACACGGTGATCGCCGGTTGCGCGGGCATCGCGGGCAGCACGAGCATCGGCAAGCATTGCATGATCGGCGGCGCGGTGGGCATCGCGGGCCATGTGACGCTCGCGGACTACGTGATCGTGACGGCGCAGTCAGGCGTCTCGAAGTCGCTGCTGAAGCCCGGCATGTACACGAGCGCGTTTCCGGCCGTGCCGCATGGCGACTGGAACAAAAGCGCGGCGATCATGCGCAATCTGGACAAGATGCGCGAGCGCATCAAGGCGCTGGAATCAGCGCTGACGGACGCAGGCAAAGGCGGCGCATAAGCCAGGCGCGTCGGTCAGACGAAGCGCCGAAGCAGAATCAGGCGTGGGCCGGTCGGAACCGCCCAAGAGACAAGCAATCCCGGGCGGGCGTCGCAGACGGCCCGCCATCCAATTTCCGCGCCCGACACGCGCGTGAGCAGAACGACCATGAGCACAGAAAAAATCAATCTCGATATCCACAAGATCCTCACGCTGCTGCCGCATCGCTATCCGATCCTGCTCGTGGATCGCGTGCTCGAACTCGAGCCGCACAAGAGCATCAAAGCGTTGAAGAACGTGACGATCAACGAGCCGTATTTTCAGGGCCACTTCCCGACACGGCCGGTCATGCCGGGCGTGCTGATCCTGGAAGCGCTCGCGCAGACGGCCGCGTTGCTGACCTTCGCGGAAGAGCCGCACGATCCGGGCAATACGCTCTACTACTTCGTCGGCATCGACGGCGCGCGCTTCAAGCGCGTGGTGGAGCCGGGCGATCAGCTGATCCTCAACGTTCACTTCGAGCGGTACATGCGGGGCATCTGGAAGTTCAAGGCGCGCGCCGAAGTCGACGGCGCGACGGCCGCCGAAGCCGAGCTCATGTGTACCGTCAAGACCACGGACGCCTGAGCGCGCATTTGCGTCCGCTCCGCGTCCATCCGCGTTCATCGAAACAAGCAGCACGAACAGCATAGGCGAAAAGCGCATGAGCAAGATTCACCCAACCGCGATCGTCGAGCCGGGCGCTCAGCTCGACGAGTCCGTCGAAATCGGACCGTACGCGATCGTCGGTTCGCACGTCGTGATCGGCGCAGGCACGACTGTCGGCTCGCACAGCGTGATCGAAGGCCACACGACCATCGGCCAGGACAATCGCATCGGCCATTACGCGTCGATCGGCGGCCGTCCGCAGGACATGAAGTACAAGGGCGAGCCGACGCGTCTCGAAATCGGCGACCGCAACACCATCCGCGAATTCACGACGCTGCACACGGGCACGGCGCAGGATCAGGGTCTGACGTCCATCGGCAGCGACTGCTGGATCATGGCGTACGTGCACGTCGGTCATGACTGCCGCCTCGGCGACAACGTCATCATGTCGAGCAACGCGCAACTGGCCGGGCACGTGATCGTCGGCGATCACGCGATCGTCGGCGGGATGTCGGGCGTGCATCAGTTCGTACGCATCGGCGCGCATTCGATGCTCGGCGGCGCCTCGGCGCTCGTGCAGGACGTGCCGCCGTTCGTCATCGCGGCCGGCAACAAGGCGGAGCCGCATGGCATCAATGTCGAAGGTCTGCGCCGCCGCGGCTTCACGCCCGACGCCATTTCGGCGTTGCGCTCGGCGTATCGGATCGTCTACAAGAGCGGGCTTTCGCTCGAAGAAGCGAAAGTGCAACTGAAGGAACTGAGCACGGCAGGCGGCGAGGGCGATGCGCCCGTCAAGGCTTTCTCGGACTTCATCGCGGCGTCGCAGCGCGGCATCATTCGCTAGCCGCGCCGCCTGATGACCCTGATCACCAACCCGCCACGCCTCGCGATGGTCGCGGGCGAGCCTTCCGGCGACCTGCTCGCGGCTTCGCTGCTCAAGGGCCTGAGAAATACGCTGCCGGAAGGCACGCGCTATAGCGGCATCGGCGGCCCGCGCATGAAGGCTGAAGGCTTCGAAGCGCACTGGCCGATGGACAAGCTGACTGTGCGCGGCTATGTCGAAGCGCTGAAGCATATCCCCGAGATTCTCGGCATCCGCAACGAGATCAAGCGGCAATTGCTTGCCGAGCCGCCGTCGGTGTTCATCGGCGTGGACGCGCCCGATTTCAATTTCGGCCTTGAGCAGCCGCTGCGCGAAGCGGGCATTCCGACCGTGCATTTCGTGTGTCCGTCGATCTGGGCGTGGCGCGGCGGACGCATCAAGAAGATCGTGAAAGCGGTCGATCACATGCTGTGCGTGTTTCCGTTCGAGATCGCGCTGATGGAGAAGTCGGGCGTGGCGGCGAGCTACGTCGGGCATCCGCTCGCCGACGAAATCCCGCTCGAACCCGACGTCATGGGCGCGCGCCGCGAACTCGGTATCGCGGAAGGCGGACCGGTGATCGCCGTGCTGCCGGGCAGCCGCCGCTCGGAAATTTCGCTGATCGGCCCGACCTTCTTCGACGCGATGGAGCTGATGCAGCTTCGCGAGCCCGGCGTGCGCTTCCTGATGCCTGCGGCAAACCCGGCATTGCGCGAACTGTTGCAGCCGCTCGTGGACGCGCATCCGCAGCTGTCGCTCACGATTACCGACGGCCGCGCGCAGACCGCGATGACCGCCGCCGACGCGATTCTCGTGAAAAGCGGCACGGTGACACTCGAAGCCGCGCTGCTCAAAAAGCCGATGGTCATCTCGTACAAGGTGCCCTGGCTGACGGGACAGATCATGAAGCGGCAGGGTTATTTGCCGTATGTCGGCTTGCCCAACATTCTGGCGGGCCGTTTCGTCGTGCCGGAAATCCTTCAGCACTTCGCGACGCCCGAAGCGCTCGCCGACGCGACGCTGAAACAGTTGAACGACGAAGCCAACCGCCGTACCCTGACGGAAATCTTCACCGACATGCACATCGCGTTGCGCCAGAACACGTCGCACAAGGCGGCGGAGGCGGTCGCGCGGGTGCTCGACACGCGGAGGCCGCGATAATGGCGGCAAGACGATCGGCTCAGGCGGGACTCGATTTCAGCTCGCCGTTCGACATCATTTGCGGCGTGGATGAGGCCGGGCGCGGTCCGCTGGCCGGTCCGGTCGTCGCCGCGGCCGTGATCTTCGATCCCGACAGGCCGCGCATCAACGGCCTCGACGATTCGAAGGCGCTGAGCGCGAAGAGGCGGGAAGAGCTCTACGAGAAGATCGTCGATCGCGCGCTCGCGTATTGCGTCGCGTCGGCGAGCGTCGAGGAAATCGACACCATCAACATCCTGCACGCGTCCATGCTCGCGATGAAGCGCGCGGTGGAAGGGCTTTCAGTTGCGCCGACGCTCGTCAAGGTCGATGGCAACCGCTGTCCGGTGCTGTCGATCCGCGCGGAAGCCATCATCGGCGGCGACGCGCTCGTCAAACAGATTTCGGCGGCGTCGATACTCGCAAAAGTCACGCGCGATCGCATGCTGGTCGAGCTTCACGAAACGTTTCCGGTGTACGGCTTCGACGCGCATTCCGGCTACGGCACGCCGCAGCATCTGAAGGCGCTTCGCGAGCACGGGCCGTGCGAGCATCATCGGCGTTCGTTCGCGCCGGTGCGCGAGGCGCACATGCTGTTCGGCTCGGTGTTGCCCGAGATCGCGCCTGAAGTGCTTCAGGCCGCTTCGACGCTCGCGGACGACCCGGACGCGCGCGCTTTCTAAAGCGGCACTCAATTCAACGTGAAATCCATCACTTCGCGGGACAACCCGCTCTACAAGCGCATCAAGGCGCTTGCCGGCTCGACCGCGCAACAGCGCCGCAGCGGCCACGCGCTGCTCGAAGGGCTGCATCTCGCGTCCGCTTATCTCGACGCAGCCGGACAGCCCGAAACGTGCGTTGTGACCGAGGGCGCGCTGACGCATGCGGAAGCGCGCGATATCGTTGCGCGTATCGAGGAAAGACGCGTCGTCGTGTTGCCCGATGCGCTCTTCGGACAGCTTTCGAGCGTCGTGCATGGCGTGGGAATGTTGCTGCTCGTCGACAAGATCGATGCGGAGCTGCCCGCGCGCATCGCCGAAACCTGCGTGATTCTCGACGGCGTTCAAGACGCGGGCAATGTCGGCTCGATCCTGCGCAGTGCGGCGGCGGCGGGCATCACGCGTGTGTTCTGCGCGCCGGGAACGGCGTACGCGTGGTCATCGAAAGTCCTGCGCTCGGGCATGGGCGCGCACTTCCTACTGGATATTTTCGAAGACGTGGACTCCGCGGATCTGATCGCGCGGCTGGATGCGCCCGTGACGATCACCGATTCGCACGGCGCGGTCGCGCTCTACGATTGCAATCTGTCGGGCGCCCTTGCGTGGGTGTTCGGCAACGAAGGCGCGGGCGTGTCGCAGATCTGGCGCGATGCCGTGACGCATCGCGTGACCATTCCGCAACCGGGCGGGATGGAGTCGCTCAACGTTGCGGCTGCGGCGGCGATCTGTCTTTTCGAGCAGTGCCGCCAGCAGCGCTGACGCGAATCAATAGTAGGACGGCCGTTCCGGCTTGATTTCCTGCAGGATGGTCGTGGCGATTTCCTCGATCGACTTGTGCGTCGATGAAAGCCACTTGACGCCCTCGCGCTTCATCATCATTTCCGCTTCGTTGATCTCGTAGCGGCAATTCTCCAGCGCCGCGTACTTGCTGCCCGGACGGCGCTCGTTGCGGATCTCGGAAAGTCGCTGCGGATCGATCGACAGACCGAACATCTTCGCCCGATGTTCGAGCAGCGGCGTGGGCAGCTTGCCGCGTTCGAAATCCTCGGGAATCAACGGATAGTTCGCGGCCTTCACGCCGTATTGCATCGCGAGATAGAGACTCGTCGGCGTTTTACCGCTGCGCGACACGCCGACCAGAATGACGTCGGCGTCGGCGAGATTGCGGTTGGACTGGCCGTCGTCGTGGGCGAGCGAGAAGTTGATTGCCTCGATGCGATTCTTGTATTCCTCGGTGTCCGCGTTCTGGTGGACGCGGCCCATCGCGTGCGTCGACTTCATCTCGAATTCGTGTTCGAGCGGCTCGATGAAGGTCTGGAACATGTCGAGCACGAGCGCATTGCAGCCCTTGACGACTTCGTTCGACGCGCTGTCGACGAGCGTCGTGAACACGATGGGGCGCCGCCCGTCGAGCGTGACGACCTCGTTGATCTTCTCGACGGTCGCGAGCGCCTTGTCGATCGAATCGACGAACGGCACGCGCACGAGCCGGAATTTTTGATCGAACTGGGCGAGGATCGAATGCGCGAAGGTTTCGGCAGTGATCCCGGTCCCGTCGGAAACGATGAATACGGAAGGCGGCATTGGCGAAAAGACCAAATGGGGAACGAGTTGGGGCGGGTACGCTCAAACGGTATCACGCGCGGACAGCGCCACGGAAACGCGAGGCACGGCGGACCCGAGCGCCTGTGTTACATTGGTTGCCCTGCGGTGTGCGCCGGCGAACCGGGCGGCGCGAAAGACCTCGATTTTGCCGTGGAATTACTGTCTCTGCCGAACCAAAATTGAGAATCGGCACGGTAGAATAGCGGCAACCTGTTCGATAAGCAATTGCGGACAAATTGATTCGGATTTTCGTCAAATCGCGGTCGGTTCGTCGGTTTTGGCAGCAAAAACCCACGGTTTCGAGCAGATTTCAGACGTCCCGCCTCTTTTTGCAACGCGCGCCGGCTCCGGCGATGCACTCCCCGATGGTTTATCAAACAGGTTGTACGAGATGCGCCGGCGCTTCCAATGAGCGCCGCCGCATATGAGCCCACTCGTGCGATCGTGAATTCCATCCACCTTAGGGGCTTGTATGACTAACGCAGTCAATGTTGCGAAAGACGTCGCAAAGGATCAGGCGTATGTAGTTCCATTCGAGCAGTTGCGAATGACCGACGTGGAAATCGTCGGTGGCAAGAATGCGTCGCTCGGCGAGATGATCAGCCAGCTTTCCGAAGCCGGCGTTCGCGTGCCGACAGGCTTCGCCACGACCGCGCTCGCCTTTCGCGACTTCCTCCAGCACAACGAACTGACCGAGCGCATCGCCAAGCGTCTCGAAACGCTCGACGTCGACGACGTCAAGTCGCTCGCCGAAGCCGGCAAGGAAATCCGTCAGTGGATCATCGACGCGCCGATGCAGCCGCGCCTCGAAGACGAAATCCGCCGCGGCTTCGAAGTGCTCCAGAACAGCTCGCCCGAAGAGCTATCGTTCGCCGTGCGTTCGTCCGCGACCGCAGAGGACTTGCCGGACGCATCGTTCGCGGGTCAGCAGGAAAGCTATCTGAACGTGGTCGGCATCGAGGACGTCCTCGATCGCATGAAGCACGTGTTCGCGTCGCTCTACAACGATCGCGCCATCTCGTATCGTGTCCACAAGGGTTTCACGCATGCCGAAGTCGCGTTGTCGGCGGGCGTGCAGCGCATGGTGCGCTCGGACGTGGGCGCGGCGGGCGTGATGTTCACCATCGACACGGAATCGGGCTTCAAGGAAACCGTGTTCATCACGTCGAGCTACGGTCTGGGCGAAACCGTCGTGCAGGGCGCGGTGAATCCGGACGAGTTCCACGTCTTCAAGACCACGCTCGAACAGGGCAAGTACCCGATCATCCGCCGCTCGATCGGCTCGAAGCTCGTCAAGATGGAGTTCACGAAGCCGGGCGAGCCGGGCCGCGTGAAGACCGTCGACGTGCCGCACGAGCAGCGCAACCGCTTCTCGATCACCGACGAAGACGTGATCGAGCTGGCGAAATACGCGGTGATCATCGAGAAACACTACGAGCGTCCGATGGACATCGAGTGGGGCAAGGACGGCCGCGACGGCAAGATCTTCATTCTTCAGGCGCGTCCCGAAACGGTGAAGAGCCAGGCGGCCGGCAAGGCCGAGATGCGCTTCAAGCTCAAGGGTCAGTCGAACGTGCTGGCGACCGGCCGCGCGATCGGCCAGAAGATCGGCGCGGGTCCCGTGCGCGTGATTCACGATCCGTCGGAAATGGAACGCGTGCAGCCGGGCGACGTGCTCGTCGCCGACATGACCGACCCGAACTGGGAACCGGTGATGAAGCGCGCATCGGCCATCGTGACGAATCGCGGCGGGCGCACCTGCCACGCGGCGATCATCGCGCGTGAGCTGGGCGTGCCAGCGGTGGTCGGCTGCGGCGACGCCACCGACATCCTGAAGGAAGGCGCGCTCGTCACGGTGTCGTGCGCGGAAGGCGACGAAGGCAAGATCTACGACGGCCTGCTCGAAACCGAAGTCACCGAAGTGCAGCGCGGCGAGCTGCCTAAGATTCCGGTCAAGATCATGATGAACGTCGGCAATCCGCAACTCGCGTTCGACTTCGCGCAGTTGCCGAACGAGGGCGTGGGTCTGGCGCGGCTGGAATTCATCATCAACAACAACATCGGCGTGCATCCGAAGGCGATTCTGGAGTACCCGAACATCGACGCCGATCTGAAGAAGGCGGTCGAGAGCGTCGCGCGCGGTCATGCGTCGCCGCGTGCCTTCTATGTCGACAAGCTGACCGAAGGCATCGCCACGATTGCGGCGGCGTTCTATCCGAAGCCCGTGATCGTGCGTCTGTCTGACTTCAAGTCGAACGAGTACAAGAAGCTGATCGGCGGTTCGCGTTACGAGCCGGACGAAGAAAACCCGATGCTCGGTTTCCGCGGCGCGTCGCGCTATATCGCGGAAGACTTCGCCGAGGCGTTCCACATGGAATGCATCGCGCTGAAGAAGGTGCGCGAGGAAATGGGTCTGGACAACGTGCAGATCATGGTGCCGTTCGTGCGTACGCTGAAGCAGGCGGATCGCGTCGTCGAGCTGCTGAAGAAGTTCGGCCTCGAGCGCGGCAAGAACGATCTCAAGCTCGTGATGATGTGCGAGGTGCCGTCCAACGCGATTCTCGCTGAACAGTTCCTGGAGCGCTTCGACGGCTTCTCGATCGGCTCGAACGATCTGACGCAATTGACGCTCGGCCTCGACCGCGACTCGGGCATGGAACTGCTCGCGGCGGACTTCGACGAGCGCGACGAAGCGGTGAAGTTCATGCTGGAGCGCGCGATCGAAGCGTGTCTCAGGTTGAACAAGTACGTTGGTATTTGCGGTCAAGGGCCGTCGGATCATCCGGATCTGGCCGAGTGGCTCGCGAAGAAGGGCATCGAATCGATGTCGCTGAATCCGGACACGATCATCGACACCTGGCAGCAACTGGCGAAGACGTTGTCAAAATAAGTCGACAGAGCCTTTCCGGATGCTTTCGGAAAGGCGCGAGCGTGCTATAAAAACACCCCGGACTTCTCCGGGGTGTTTTCGTTTGGAGACCGGCGATGTTGACGAGTGGATTGATTTGGTGGGTCGCGGCGGGCGCGCTGATCGTCGCGGAGCTGTTCACCGGCACGTTCTATCTGCTCATGATCGCGCTGGGCATGATCGCGGGCGGCATCGCTGATGTGTTCGGCGCGTTGCCGCATGTGCAGATGGGCGCGGCGGCGGTCTTCGCGCTGATCGCCGTGGCCGCGCTGCGCCGCTCGCGCTTCGGCAGCTGGAAGCGGCGCGACGCCTCGCGCGATGCAGCCGTGAATCTCGATATCGGCGCGACGCTGGAAGTGGATCAATGGCGCGATGGCCACGCGCGCGCAATGTATCGCGGCGCGCAGTGGGACGTCGAACTCGCGCCGGGCGAAACCGAAGGCGCGCGGTTTTACCGCATCACTGCGCTTGACGGCAACCGGCTGATCGTCGCGGCCGAGCGCTAGCAAGCTCGCCCAATAAAAAGGAGTTACACAATGTATTTCGCGCTCATCGTGCTCATCATCGCCATCGTGATCGTGGTGAACACGGTCAAGATCGTTCCTCAACAGCATGCCTGGGTACTGGAACGCTTCGGCCGCTATCACGCGACGCTCACGCCGGGCCTCAACATCGTGCTGCCGTTCATCGATCGCATCGCGTACAAGCACATGCTGAAGGAAATTCCGCTCGAAGTGCCGAGTCAGGTCTGCATCACGCGCGACAACACGCAGTTGCAGGTCGACGGCGTGCTGTACTTCCAGGTCACCGACGCGATGAAGGCGTCATACGGTTCGAGCAACTTCGTGTTCGCGATCACCCAGTTGTCGCAGACCACGCTGCGTTCGGTCATCGGCAAGCTGGAGCTCGACAAGACTTTCGAGGAGCGCGACTACATCAACCAGAGCATTGTCAATGCGCTCGACGAAGCCGCGTCGAACTGGGGCGTGAAGGTGTTGCGCTACGAGATCAAGGACCTGACGCCGCCGAAGGAAATCCTGCACGCGATGCAGGCGCAGATCACCGCCGAGCGCGAAAAGCGCGCGCTGATCGCCGCGTCGGAAGGGCGCAAGCAGGAGCAGATCAATCTCGCCGTCGGCGCGCGCGAGGCCGCGATCCAGAAGTCCGAAGGCGAACGGCAGGCGGCGATCAATCAGGCGCAGGGCGAGGCATCGGCGATTCTCGCGGTGGCCGAAGCGAACGCGCAGGCGATCCAGAAAATCGGCACGGCGATCCAGACCGCGGGCGGCATGGAAGCGGTGAACCTGAAGATCGCGGAGCAGTATGTCGGCGCATTCGGCAACATCGCGAAGACGGGCAACACGCTGATCGTACCGGGCAACCTGTCGGATATGAGTTCGATGATCGCGTCGGCGTTGACCATCGTGAGAGGCGAGGGCGGCGGCGTCATCAAGAAGGGCTGACGCAAGCAAGAAAGAAAGCAATCGGGGCGCTCAATGGCGCCCCGTTTCATTTAACGCGTGCTCGTTCGCATCAGGCGAGCGCGTTCACGTTCCCAGTCGCGTTGCTTCTCGGTCTCGCGCTTGTCGTGCAGCTTCTTGCCCTTCGCCAGGCCGATCTCGCACTTCACGCGGCCTTCCTTGTAGTGGAAGTTGAGCGGCACGAGCGTATGCCCGCGCTGCTCGACCTTGCCGATGAGCTTGTCGATCTGCTCGCGATGCAGCAGCAGCTTGCGCGTTCGCACCGGATCGAGATTGGCGAATTTCGACGCTTCGGGCAGCGGGCTGATATGCGTGCCGATCAGAAACAGTTCGCCTTGCTTGATGACGACGTAACCTTCCTTGATCTGTCCACGGCCCGCGCGCAGCGCCTTGACTTCCCAGCCCTCGAGCACGAGACCCGCTTCGTAGCGTTCTTCGATGAAGTAATCGAAGAAGGCTTTTCTGTTGTCGATGATGCTCATGAATGGAAAGTGCCCAACTCGTTTAAAATCACGATTTTAGCAGCGCGCCGCGCGGCAAACGAACTCCTGCCGCGTTCTCTTGCGCATTGCCGCCCAATCCAGCCACCGCTGCGCCCTATATGGCAGACGTCCAGAAAACCGTGTTGATCCGCCATTCAGCGGAAGAAATGTTCGACCTCGTCACCGATGTCGCCGACTACCCCAATTTTTTGCCCTGGTGCGGCGGCGTCGAAATCGGCCGCCAGGACGAAAACGGCATGGAAGCGAAGATCGACATCAGCTTCAAGGGCATCAAGCAGCACTTCGCGACGCGCAACACGCAGAAGCGTCCGACCACCATCGATATGGAGTTCCTGAGCGGTCCGTTCAAGAAGTTCACCGGCTACTGGCGCTTCACGCCGCTGCGCGCGGACGCGTGCAAGATCGAGTTCGCGCTGCACTACGAGTTCTCCAACGTGATTCTGGAAAAGCTCATCGGGCCGGTGTTCAGCCATATCGCCAACACGTTCGTCGATTCCTTCGTGAAGCGCGCGGACCAGCGCTACGGGAAGCCATGATGCATATCGATGTCTGCTACGGCCTGCCCGATGGCGCGTTTCTGAAGCGTGTCGAATTGCGCGACGGCGCGACGGTGCGCGATGCGATCGAGGCGAGCGGCGTGCTGCGCGCGCATCGCGACATCGATCTGGCGACGCAGAAAGTCGGCGTGTTCGGCAAGGTCAAGCCGCTCGACGCGGCGCTCGCGGAGTTCGATCGCGTGGAGATCTATCGTCCGCTGAAAGTGGACCCGAAGGCCGCGCGCCAGCGCCGCGTCGACAAGGCGCGCAAGGCCGGTTCGATCGAAGGGCGCAAGTGGCAGTCGAAGGATTCGCGCTGAACTGAATCAGTGCGCGGGCGCTTCCTTCGCGGCGGCGGGTGCGGCTTCGAGCGAATGTTGCCGGACCGACCAGATCACGCCGACCAGCAACAGCACGATTGCGAGCACTTCGGGCGTGCGCGGCCAGCGGCCGTCGTAGACGAACGCGTAGAGCAGCGCGAACAGCGTTTCGAATACGATCATCTGCCCTGAGAGCGTGAGCGGCAGGCGCTTCGACGCCGCGTTCCACAGCATGTTGCCGAGCCACGAACCGCCGGTCGCCAGGGCGAACGACACGATCCAGAAGAGTTGCCAGCGCGCGGCCGGCACGCTCGCCTGCACGGTTCCAGCGGGCAGCATCCACACGATCGCGCCGAGCAGGACGCCGAGCAGACCGGTCACGATGCCCCACAATACCGACCACTCGTTGCCGTCGAAATGGCGGTTCGCCTGCAGATAACGCGCGTTGACGACCGCGTACCAGGTCCACGAGGCGAGCGCGCCGAGCGCGCAGGCGAGGCCCGTCAGGCGCGTGAACACGCTCGTCGCATGTTCGCTGCCGCCCGTCGATGAAAATACGTCGCTGAACACATCGAGATTGATGCACGCGATGCCCGCCAGCACCAGCAGCAGAGGCCCGACCAGCCGCTTGAGGTCGACCGCGCCGTGATCGCGCCGTCCGGCGAGCGTCACGGTCACGGGCAGAATCCCGACGATCAGCGACGAAGGCGCGACGCCCACCAGCTGCACCGCGCTCGCGAGCAGCATGTAGTAGAGCAGGTTGCCGACGAGCGCGAGCTTCACCAGCGCGATGAAATCGGCACGCGTGAGCTTGGACAGGAGGCGTCGGGCGAACGGCAGCGCGACCGCGACCGACACCGCGCCGTACATCAGATAGCGGCCGATCGAGAGCGTCAGCGGCGAAAAATCCGGCAGGAGCCGGGGCGCGAGAAAGATGAAACCCCAGATCGCGCCCGCCGTCATTCCATACATCACACCGCGCTGCATTGCCCGACTCCCGCCGTTATTTCACTTGACGGCGCGAAGCGTAGCACGCGACCCCGGGAGGCCGTCTTGTCGAAAACTGCAACCACCCCGGTGTGCCGCGCACGGCGCGGATTTTGCGGGCGAATGGCCTAAGCTGCTGTTCGGGCAGTGAAAATCCGGGGAACTATCGGTATAATCTGCTTTTGCGCCCATAGGATTTGCCATGCGTCTGATCCAGAAAGCACTCACGTTCGATGACGTGCTCCTCGTTCCCGCGTTCTCCAGCGTTCTTCCGCGCGACACCAGCCTGAAATCGCAGCTGACTCGCAACATTTCCCTGAACATGCCCCTCGTGTCCGCCGCCATGGACACGGTCACCGAAGGCCGGCTCGCCATCGCGATGGCGCAGATGGGCGGCATCGGCATCGTCCACAAGAATCTCACCGCCAAGGAACAGGCCCGCGAAGTCGCGAAAGTCAAGCGCTTCGAGTCGGGCGTTGTGCGCGATCCGATCACCGTGCCGCCGCAGATGCGCGTGCGCGACGTCATCGCGCTGACGCAACAGCACGGCATTTCGGGCTTTCCGGTGGTCGAGGGCGCGCAGCTGATCGGCATCGTCACCAACCGCGACCTGCGTTTCGAAGAACGTCTCGATGAGCCGGTGCGCAACATCATGACGCCGCGCGAGCGTCTCGTGACGGTCAAGGAAGGCACGTCGCTGGCCGAGGCGAAGGCGCTGATGCACGGCCATCGCCTGGAGCGGGTGCTGGTGGTCAACGACGCGTTCGAACTGCGCGGCCTGATGACGGTGAAGGACATCACCAAGCAGACCGAGAACCCGGACGCCTGCAAGGACCAGGACGGCAAGCTGCGCGTGGGCGCGGCGGTGGGCGTCGGTGCGGACAATGAAGAGCGCGTCGATCTGCTCGCGCAGGCGGGCGTCGACGTGATCGTCGTCGATACCGCGCACGGACACAGCCAGGGCGTGCTCGAACGCGTGCGCTGGGTCAAGCAGAACTATCCGCACGTGCAGGTCATCGGCGGCAATATCGCGACGGCGGCGGCGGCGAAGTCGCTCGTCGAGTACGGCGCGGACGCGGTGAAGGTCGGCATCGGCCCGGGCTCGATCTGCACGACGCGTATCGTCGCGGGCGTCGGCGTGCCGCAGATCACGGCGATCGCCAACGTTTCGGAAGCGCTGCGCGGCACCGGCGTGCCGGTCGTCGCGGACGGCGGCGTGCGTTTCTCGGGCGACGTCTCGAAGGCGCTCGCGGCGGGCGCGAACGTGGTCATGATGGGCAGCATGCTCGCGGGCACGGAAGAGTCGCCGGGCGACGTGTTCCTGTATCAGGGCCGCCAGTACAAGTCGTACCGTGGCATGGGCTCGGTCGGCGCGATGAAGGACGGCGCGGCGGACCGCTACTTCCAGGACAACTCGGCGAACATCGACAAGCTCGTGCCGGAAGGCATCGAAGGCCGTGTGGCCTACAAGGGCTCGGTCAACGCCATCCTGTTCCAGATCGTCGGCGGCGTGCGCGCGAGCATGGGCTATTGCGGCTGCCGCACGATCAACGAAATGCACGAGAAGGCGGAGTTCGTGCAGATCACGGCGGCGGGCATGCGAGAGTCGCATGTGCATGACGTGCAGATCACGAAGGAAGCGCCCAACTATCACGTCGACTGATCAAGCGGAGCGATCATGAAACCGTTGCTGCGGGTCGTGCTCGTCATCAATGCCCTGATTTTTCTGGCGTTTGGTTTGCTGTTTCTGCTGACGCCGTGGGCAGGCCTGTACGGCGCGCTGCAACTCGATTCGATCCGCGTGCAACCGGCGCTCGCCGGACAATTGCTCGGCATCGCGCTCATGGGCCTTTCGTGGCTCGCGTTTCAGGCGGCGGTCGATGGCGCATTGACCGCCCGCGCCGCGCGGGTTTCGGGCCACGTGCAGTGGCTTTCGGGCGTCGTGGTACTGGTCTGGCTGCTCGGATTGCACACACCGCAGGTCGATGGCTTCGGGCAGATCAGCGCGGCGGTGGTCGGCGCCGTGCTGCTGGTGCTCGGTCTGGGCAGCGTGAGGCTGTCGTCGGCGGTGCGTCGGCGCGAGCGCGCGGCGCTCGCCGGCGCGGCATCGGCGCAGCGCGCGGAGAAGAAGGCGGCGCAAAAGCGCGACGACATTCGCGCGACCACCGCGACATCTGTGGATACCGCCGTGCGACCCGCAGCCCGCGCGCCCGAAGCGACGGCCATCGATCCGGTTTCGGGGCGCGTAATCGATGCGTCGGGACGTCCGCTCGATCCCGCTTCGCCGATCGCACCGGCTGCCATCCGCGCGCATCCGGACGGCGCGGTCGATCCCGTCACGGGCGGTACGCTCGACCCGGTCACGGGCCGCGCGATCGATCCGGTCACCGGGAAGCGCATCGAGCCCGTGATCAGCGGCGAGATCGATCCGGCGACGGGTCGAAGAGTCGATCCGCTCGCGCCCGGCGCGGGCCGCGTACCACGTTGAGGACGCGAAGCGCATGCCGCACGCCACGCGAGCGCAGCAGCGGAAGCACGCAAGATACGTACGGTCGGCCTTTGTGCCGGCCGTCGATTTATTGGCCGGCGGACCGCGCAAGATCGCGCGCCGGCCGTACCGACATCATTCGTTCACTTAGCCTTTGGCCGCAGCCATGCACGACAAAATTCTGATTCTCGATTTCGGCTCCCAAGTCACTCAACTGATCGCCCGCCGCATCCGCGAGTCGCACGTCTACTCGGAAATCCATCCGTACGATGTCGACGAAACCTTCATCCGCGAATTCGCGCCGAAGGGCATCATCCTGTCGGGCGGTCCGAACTCGGTCACCGAGGCAAAGTCGCCGCGCGCTCCGCAGATCGTCTTCGATCTCGGCGTGCCGGTGCTCGGCATCTGTTACGGCATGCAGACGATGGCCGACCAGCTCGGCGGCAAGGTCGAACTGGGCAACGTGCGCGAATTCGGCTATGCGGAAGTGCAGGCGCTGAATCACACGGGCTTTCTGGAAGGCATCGAGGACTTCACGAACGAGAAGTCGGAATCGATGCTCAAGGTGTGGATGAGCCACGGCGACAAGGTCGTCGATCTGCCCACGGGTTTCAAGCTGATGGCTTCGACGCCCTCATGCCCGATCGCTGCGATGGCCGACGATGACCGCCGTTTCTACGGCCTGCAATGGCATCCGGAAGTCACGCACACCGTGCAGGGCCGCGCGATGCTCGATCGTTTCGTGCTGGAACTGTGCGGCGCGCGGGCGGATTGGGAGATGGGCCATTACATCGACGAGGCCGTGGAGAAGATCCGCGCGCAGGTCGGCAGCGAGCACGTGATTCTCGGTCTCTCGGGCGGCGTGGATTCGTCGGTGGCGGCGGCGCTGTTGCATCGCGCGATCGGCGATCAGCTGACGTGCGTGTTCGTCGATCATGGTCTGCTGCGTCAGAACGAGGCGGAACAGGTGATGTCGACCTTCGCGGATCACCTGGGCGTGAAGGTGATTCACGTCGATGCGAGCGAGGAGTTTCTGCAGAAGCTCGCGGGCGTGACCGATCCGGAAGCGAAGCGCAAGATCATCGGCGCGGAGTTCGTCGAGGTATTCCACAAGGAATCGGACAAGCTCACCGACGCCAAATGGCTCGCGCAAGGCACGATCTATCCGGACGTGATCGAATCGGCGGGCAAGGGCAAGAAGGGCGCGCATACGATCAAGAGCCACCACAACGTAGGCGGCTTGCCGGAAACGCTCAATCTCAAGCTGCTCGAACCGCTGCGCGAACTGTTCAAGGACGAAGTGCGCGAACTCGGCGTGAAGCTCGGTTTGCCGCCTGGAATGGTGTATCGCCATCCGTTCCCGGGGCCGGGACTGGGCGTGCGGATTCTCGGTGAGGTGAAGCGCGAGTTCGCGGATCTGCTGCGCCGCGCGGATGCGATTTTCATCGAGACGCTGCGCAATACCATCGACAAGGAAACGGGTAAGTCGTGGTACGACCTGACGAGTCAGGCGTTCGCGGTGTTCCTGCCGGTGAAGAGCGTCGGCGTGATGGGGGATGGGCGCACGTACGAATACGTCGTCGCGCTGCGCGCCGTGCAGACGCTCGACTTCATGACGGCACATTGGGCGCATCTGCCGCATGAGTTGCTTGGCCATGTTTCCAATCGCATCATCAATGAGGTGCGCGGGATCAATCGGGTGGTGTATGACATCTCGGGTAAGCCGCCTGCGACGATCGAGTGGGAGTGAAATCAGGTCCTTCGGGGACTATCGCCAGCTATATTGATGGCTACCACCGGCCAACGGAATAAATTGGCGGTAGAACCGAAGGCCGGATCAAGGCCCTTCTGTTCACTATCCAGACCCAAGCCGTCTCTGACGGTAAAAGTCTTTTTGGGTTTTATGCGGCTTTCCGAGCATCAGCAAGTCTCCCCGACCCGTGACGATAAAAACCGTCAGGAACTGGAGAAAAAACCTCGATGCTAAGTGCCTCGCGCACGGGGATGGACGATCTCGCGTTCGATCAACAAGGCAGAGCGCGCCGAGCAGTGGCGCCACATGCTGCAAGAGTGGTCCAATATGGTTGACGCCTGGATCGACGGGCAGAGCTACGTGCCGAAACTATTGCCCACAGAATGCAGGGGTGCCGGTGCTGAGTGTCACATTATGAGCAAGGGCAGCAGTCCCGTCCGGATATCGATTGCCGCCAGAGTGGTTTGTCATTCCAAGAAAAAGATCACCATTAGTGATCTTTTTCCGCTTAAGCCAAACCAACATGGTCTTGGCAAAAGTTTATAAAATATGTATTTTGAACACTATGAGTGATCAAAATACAGGGAAATTGAACCTCCTGCTGACCGAACTGGGTGACACACGCCTGATATCGAGTCGGTGGCTGCGGCTACACGGCTATTCCAACAGCCTCGTTGCGCGTTATGTGAGTAGCGGATGGCTGGTGTCGCCCGCGCGCGGCGTATACATGCGCAAGGGTGGGCGCCTGCAGTGGGACGGCGTGATTCGCAGTCTGCAGGTCGGGGAGGGTATGCCACTGCATGTGGGAGGACGCTTTGCACTAAGTTTGCAGGGGCACGAGCACTACCTGCGTCTAGGCGATGCCGGCACGATCACCTTGTATGGGGCGCAGCGGCCACCGACGTGGCTCGGCAATCTGTCTTTGGCGCAGCGCTTCGACTATCTGGGCAAGGGGCCGTTCGATTGGCCGCCAGTGTCGCTCACAGTGGAGGTGCCCGAGATCGCGCTGTCCGAACAAGGCGTGGCGTGGTATCAGGCTGCCCCCGGCGCCGATGCCTTGGTTTGTTCCACGCCGGAGCGGGCCATGCTTGAGTTATGCGCTGACGCCTCGGACGCTGCCTTGATTTACGAGGTGGATGCGCTGATGCAGGCCATGACTACGCTGCGACCTCAGCGGGTCGGTCTGTTGCTGCACCACTGCCACAGCATCAAGGCCAAACGTCTGTTCTTGGCGTTGGCCGAGCGCCATCGGCATGCGTGGCTGCCGCACGTGCCACTGGATGGCGTCGATCTGGGCCGGGGAAAGCGCGCGCTGGTGCCGGGCGGCCGCCTGCACCCGATCTACCAGATCACCTTGCCGGGAGACCTCGATGAACACCTGGCTTGATCATTGGAATCGGCGCTACACCGACCGCGTCCGACTGCTTGTCGAGATTCTGCCGGCCTTGGCGCAAGAGCCTGACTTCGCGCTCAAAGGCGGCACGGCGATCAACCTGTTCGAGCACGACCTGCCCCGGTTGTCGGTGGACATTGATCTCGCCTGGTTGCCGGTGCATGACTATGCCGAGGACGCAAGGCTCATGGCTGAAGCGCTTGGGCGACTGGCTGATGTGCTGCGCGCCCGGCCTCTGCAACTGCAGGTGCAATTGTCGGCAGGCGAGGGCGCAGGCGTCACGCGGCTGGTGGCTAGTCGCGGTCGTGCACGTGTGCAGATCGAGACGACGCCGGTGATGCGCGGCACGGTCCATCCGGCGCGAAACATGGTGGTGCGCCCGAGGGTCGAGGAGGCATTTGGCTTCGCTTCGGTGCAAGTGCTGAGCTTCGCCGACCTCTATGCAGGCAAGCTGGCCGCGGCATTGTCGAGGCAGCATCCCCGCGATCTCTTTGATGTCGGCTTATTGCTGGAGGACGGACGGGCGGATCAGATGC
Organism: Caballeronia sp. NK8; assembly: GCF_018408855.1. Classification (GTDB taxonomy): domain Bacteria; phylum Pseudomonadota; class Gammaproteobacteria; order Burkholderiales; family Burkholderiaceae; genus Caballeronia. The sequence continues at coordinate 1,253,018 of NZ_AP024322.1, forward strand.
TCTGGCGGACTTTTCTTATCTACCTGACGTGTAGCCCGAAGCCTGCCTGGGAAATGCTGGCGCCTCGCATGCCCGCAGATTTTGCAGCGACTTTCGAAGCGCACTTCAAGGGCATGACGGCTGAACCCATAGAAGTCGGCGTCTTACTGGACATCCATGAACGCCTGCTGGCGCGTGTGGCCGGTTGGCTGGATGAACCCTCGTGTGCGTTTCTTCGATCCATCGAGGATCAGCGGCCGGACTTCAATCTGATAGAGCTTCCGCAAGCAGCCGATTTGCCGGCCGTGCGGCGCAAGCTTCACAACCTGGCGCAGCGCACCGATGCCAAGCGCGCAGCGGACCGGGATCTGTTGGAAGAGACGCTGGCTAGGATTGTCGGTAAGGTTCGATGTTGAGCACGACGAATCCCCTTAACCACGAGGGTTTGGGCGGCCTATTGATGATCGAATGGGAGTGATCGGGGGCTAACGAGGATTCAGTCTGGAGTCGAAATTCAGTTATCGTGTGGCAGCCGCGGGACACGACCCGGCGATAACTTTTGCGCCTGTCCCGACGATGCAACCAACAATTGGCTCCGGGACGACAGGTTTCCCGTTGCAGCTGACATTGGGCACGCAAACGGCGTACCGCTACAATTTTCGCGTTAATCTGAACTCGCGACCGGCTCGTACTCATTGATGGGATCCGGCCCGAGACCCAAACCATGCCCCTCGACTATTCAACTGTCGACGCCCTTCGCACGCACCATCCTGCATGGCGGCTCTTGCGTTCCGACCACGCCCCGCTGGTGGCGAGCTTCCTGCATCGCGTCTTTGTAGCGCCGAACGTGCGCGCGATGTCCGCCGCTGACTTGTCCGAAGCGCTGGAAGACGAACTGTATGCGCTGCGCGATCGCCTGGGCGCGGACGCCTATCCAAAACGCGCGCTCGACTACCTCAACGACTGGGCTGATCCGGACAAAGGCTGGCTGCGCAAGTTCTACCGACAGGGCTCGGACGAACCTCACTTCGACCTTACGCCAGCGACGGAAAAAGCGATTGTCTGGCTGGACGCGTTGACGGAACGCAGCTTCGTCGGCACCGAATCACGGCTGCTGACGTTGTTTGAGTTGCTGCGGCAAATGAGCGAAGGCAGCGAAGCCGATCCGGAAAAGCGCGTTGCCGAATTGCGCAAGCGTCGTGACGAGATCGATGCCGAAATCGCGCGGGTCATATCCGGAGACCTCCCGCTGCTGGACGACACGGCCCTCAAGGATCGCTTTCAGCAATTCGTGCAACTGGCGCGCGACCTGCTCACCGACTTTCGCGAGGTAGAGCAGAACTTCCGCATGCTCGACCGTCGCGTGCGCGAGCGCATCGCGCTATGGGAGGGTTCAAAGGGCGCGCTACTCGAAGAGATCATGGGTGAGCGCGATGCGATCGGTGACTCGGACCAGGGCAAAAGCTTCCGGGCATTCTGGGACTTCCTGATGTCCAGCACTCGCCAGGAGGAGCTCACCGAACGGCTCACGCGCGTGCTCGCATTACCGGCGGTGGCCAGAATGGAGCCTGACGCTCGTACCGGTCGTGTGCACTACGACTGGTTGGAAGCGGGCGAACACACGCAGCGCACGGTCGCACAACTGTCGCAGCAGCTGCGCCGGTTCCTCGACGACCAGGCATGGCTGGAAAACCGCCGCATCATGGATATCCTGCACGGCATCGAAGCCAGGGCGCTGGCCGTACGCGACACGCCGCCGGTGGGTGGGATAATGGATCTCGCCGGTTCGTCATCCGACGTCGAGCTTCCCATGGAACGTCCGCTGCATACGCCCGTGCAAAAGCCGGTCATTGAGGATGTCATGCTGGAAGCGGGCGATGACGATCTGGACGCCACCGCGCTGTATTCGCAAGTGGTGGTGGATCGCGCGCAACTCGCGGGTCATATCCGCCAGGCGTTGCAGGATCGGTCGCAAGTGACGCTGCGCGAGCTGATTGAATTGCACCCGCTGCAACAAGGGCTCGCGGAACTGGTCGCGTACCTGCAACTGGGCAGCGACGCTTTCAAGACGGTCGTCGACGAAGATGCGCACGAAGTCATTGCGTGGCATACAACAAACCGTCGCGACGAAACACCAAGGACACGGCGCGCCCGGCTGCCGCGCGTGATTTTTGTGAGGTGAAGATGGAGGATGCGCGGCAAGAGGCAACGAACGCCGATCTGTCGACGCTGGCGATCACGCTGCTCAAGGGCGTGATCTATCGCGAGGACGATGAACGTCGGTGGGGCGCGTTGCTCGATCTGCAGGCGCGCGTGCGGGACTATGTGTCGGTACTGGGACTGGAGCTGGTGCTGGACGAGGCCGAAGGCTACGCATTCCTGCGCAGCCGTCCGGAGCAGGCTGAAGACGACGCAGCGTTCAGGCCGCCGCGTTTGATCGCGCGACGGCCGATCTCTTTTCCGGTCAGCTTGCTGCTGGCCCTGCTGCGCAAGAAGCTCGCCGAATTCGATGCCGGCGGCGGCGATACGCGGCTGGTTTTGTCGCGAGACGACATCGTCGAGCTCATCAGGGTCTTTCTTCCGGATAGCAGCAATGAAGCGAGGCTGATCGATCACATTGAGACGCATATCAACAAGATCGTCGAGCTGGGATTTCTGCGCCGGTTGAAAGTCGCGAGCGGTGGCCCGTCCGGTTTCGAGGTGCGGCGCATATTGAAGGCGTTTGTCGACGCGCAATGGCTGTCCGACTTTGACACTCGCCTTGCCGCGTACCAGGCGCAACTGGCGGACACGATGGCCGCGCCGGGAGTCGATGCCGATGAATGAGCCGAACGAGGCGATTCCACAACTGCTGGAGCTGGATTTTCTCGCCGACGACACGCTCTCCGGTTTTCGACTGACCCGGCTGGAAGTTTTCAACTGGGGCACATTCGACGGGCGCGTATGGACGCTTCAGCTGGATGGCAAGAACGGACTGCTTACCGGCGACATCGGCTCGGGCAAGTCGACGCTCGTCGACGCCGTTACAACCTTGCTGGTGCCCTCGCAGCGTATCGCCTACAACAAGGCGGCGGGAGCGGACAGCAAGGAGCGGACGCTGCGCTCGTATGTGCTCGGGCATTACAAGTCCGAGCGCAACGAGGTGACCGGCACAGCCCGGCCCGTTTCCCTGCGGGACCGCAACAGCTACTCTGTGATCCTCGGCGTGTTCCACAACGCCGGGTATGACCAGACGATCACGCTCGCGCAAGTCTTCTGGATGAAAGAGGCGCAGAGCCAGCCCATGCGTTTTTACGTGGGCGCAGAGCGGAACATGTCGATAGCGACGGATTTCGTCCACTTCGGCTCCGATATCGCGCAACTGCGGAAAAAACTGCGTGGCCTGGGTGCGGAAATCGAGGACAGCTTTCCGAAATACGGCGCATGGTTTCGCCGGCGCTTTGGCATCGAAAATGAACAGGCGCTCGAGCTGTTTCATCAGACGGTGTCGATGAAGTCGGTCGGTAACCTGACCGACTTCGTGCGCAGCCACATGCTCGAACCGTTCGACGTCGCGCCTCGTATTGCCGCGCTGATCGCGCACTTCGACGATCTGAATCGCGCGCATGAGGCGGTCCTCAAGGCCAAGCGTCAGGTGGAACTGCTGAGGCCCCTGGTGGTGGATTGCGACCAGCACGGCGCGCTGACGGCGGAACAGGAGGCTTCGCGCGTTTGCCGCGATGCGCTCAAGCCATACTTCGCTGAACTGAAGCTCGGTCTGCTGGATCGGCGATTGAAGCTGCTCGCCGACGATCATGCGCGCGCCGTCGCGCAGAAGGAACGGCGCATCGAGCAGTGCGATCGAGAACGAACGGAAGTCGACCGCCTCAAGCGTGCCATGGGCGAGCAAGGCGGCGACCGGCTGGAGCAGCTTGCTGCCCATATCCGCGACGAGGAACGCGAGCGCAATCGACGCCAGCAGCGCGCCGAACGTCATGCGCAATTGCTAGCCGCGATTGGCGAAACCCCTACTTCCGATGAGCACGCTTTCATCGCGCAGCGGCAGCAGGTGGCCGATCTGCGCGAGGGCGTGAGTCAGCGAGAAGCCGATCTGCAGAACCAGATCACCGAGTGGGGCGTGTCGCTGCGCGAGGGCAAGCGCGAACACGACGTGCTGGGCGAGGAAGTCGCGAGCCTGAAGGCGCGACGCAGCAATATTCCAATGGAACGGGTCGCCATGCGTTCGGCATTGTGCGCTGCACTTGGCCTCGACGAAGACAGCATGCCGTTCGCCGGTGAGCTGATGCAGGTGCGTGAAGAGGCGCGAGAATGGGAAGGCGCGATCGAGCGGGTGCTGCATAACTTCGGCCTCTCGTTGCTCGTGCCCGACGCACACTATGCCGATGTCGCCGCATGGGTGGATCGCACGCACCTCGCAGGACGGCTCGTCTATTTCCGCGTGCGACCTGCGCGTGACCAGGACATCGCCGAGTTGCATCGTGATTCGCTGGTGCGTAACGTGGCGATTAAACCAGACTCGCCGTTCTACAGTTGGCTGGAGCGGGCACTGGCGCAGCGCTTCGATTACGCGTGCTGCGCGACGCCGGAGCAGTTTCGTCGCGAGTCCCGTGCGTTGACTCGCGCAGGGCAGATCAAGGCGCCCGGCGAGCGCCACGAGAAAGACGACCGCCATCGTCTCGACGACCGCAGCCGCTACGTCCTCGGCTGGAGTAACGCCGCCAAGATCGCCGCGCTCGAAGGGCAACTGCGTGCGCTCGAGATGCGCATCGCCGGCATCGGTAGTCAGATCGCCAGGGCGCAGGGCGAACAGACGACGCTGCGGCGGCAATTGGAGGTATTGGCGGCGCTCAACGAGTTCAACGAGTTTCGTGAGCTGGATTGGCAGAGCTGCTCGGCCACGATCGCCCGGCTGCAGGATGAAAAAACACGTCTGGAGGCCGCGAGCAATGCGTTGCTGGAACTGGCCGCGCAACTCGAGTCGATGCGGGCGGCGCTGAAGGACAGCGAGAAGGCATTGTCGGACGTCGACCGGGACTTGGGCGGCATCGACGCCAAACGCCAAGCGGCCGACGCACTACGGGAGCAAACCGCCGCATCGCTGGCAGACATTGCCGACGATACCCGCGAGCGGCTGGACGTGCTGCGCGCACAGATCCTGGGCGAGCATCAGCTTTCGGTCGAGTCATGCGAGAACCGTGAACGCGAACTGCGCGACGCGTTGCAGGCACAGATGGACGCCGAGGCCAAGCGCCTGGACCGCCTCACCGAGCGCATCATCAAGAACATGTCGACGTTCAAGGACGCCTACAAGCTCGACACGGCTGACTTCGACGCGAGCCTCGAAGCCGCCTTCGAGTATCGCGAACTGCTGGCTCGTCTGAATAGCGATGACCTTCCGCGCTTCGAGGCTCGCTTCAAGGAGCTGTTGAACATCAACACGATCAACGAGATTGCCAACTTCAACGGGCAGCTCGCCCGGGAACGCGAAACGATCAAGGAGCGCATCGCCCGCATCAATGAATCACTGGCACAGATCGACTACGATCCTGGTCGTTATATCGTGCTTGAATGCCAGGCGAGCCCCGATGCCGACATCCGCGACTTTCAGGCTGAGCTGCGCGCCTGCACGGAAGGTACGCTGACCGGTTCGGACGATGCACAGTATTCGGAAGCCAAGTTTCTGCAGGTCAAGGCGATCATCGACCGGTTTCGCGGGCGCGAAGGCTTATCGGATCACGATCGCCGGTGGACGACGAAGGTCACCGACGTGCGCAACTGGTTTCTGTTTGCCGCAAGCGAACGCTGGCGCGAAGATGACACGGAGTACGAGCACTATTCGGATTCGGGCGGTAAGTCGGGTGGGCAGAAGGAAAAGCTGGCCTACACGATTCTCGCGGCCAGCCTCGCGTATCAGTTCGGTCTGGAATGGGGCGCGGTACGGTCACGCTCGTTCCGGTTCGTGGTCATCGACGAGGCGTTCGGACGCGGCTCGGACGAGTCCGCGCAATACGGGCTCAAGTTGTTCAGGCAGCTCAATCTGCAACTGCTGATCGTTACGCCGCTGCAGAAAATCCATATCATCGAGCCGTTCGTGTCCAGCGTCGGCTTCGTGCATAACGACGAAGGGCGGGCCTCGAAGCTGCGCAATCTGTCGATCGAGGAGCATCTTGCGCGCAAGGCGGAGGGCTCGCTGTGAGCTGGACGACCGCCAGCGACCTGAAAGCTCAGGTGCGCCGCTTGTGGGAGCGGGGCGATCTGTTGCGCAGCATGATTGCCGACGACGCCAGTGCGGCGCCGAGCGCCGTGGCTGTCGGTCGCGACGAGACAAAGGTTGGGCTGCGCTCCGGATGTACCTTTCCGCTGCGACTCGTCCTGAGGGGGCCGGCTTCGGCCGAGCTCACCGAACGTTTCCAGGCTGTACGTGAATGGATTGCTGAGCTCGCCGCTGTGGCGCAGATCCGGCTTGAATGGCGCGAGTTCAATCATCGAGTCCTCGGTGTTCAGCGCGTTCCGCAGGCGGTCTGGATCGACGATCTCGACAGTGCGCTCGAAATGATCGGCAAGCGTGGCGACGCGGCGCGTTTCGGCCGGTTGTTGACGCTCGTGGATTCGCGGCAGCCGGCGCTACTGGCGTGGTTTCGCCGGCGTCCGCTGCAGGCACTGGAGTTGAACGTCGAATGTGAGCGTCTGCTGTCGGTGGTCGGCTGGATCGTACGGCATCCGCGTCCCGGCATTTACCTGAGACAAGTAGACATTGCCGGTGTGCACAGCAAGTTCATCGAAAATTGGCGCGGCGTGCTGACAGAATGGCTCGATCTTGTTCTTCTGCCAGAGGCCGTTGCGACGGAGAAAAGCGGGGGAGCGCAATTCGCCGCCCGTTACGGCTTCCTCGACAAGCCTGTCCGTATCCGGTTTCGCGTGCTCGACGCGCGCTTGCCAATGCTTCCTGGCCCTGCGCTCCCCGATATTGCAGTCGATGCAGTCAGTTTTGCCGCGCTAGCCGTGCCGATCCGCCAGGTCTTCATCACTGAGAATGAGACAAACTTCCTCGCTTTCCCGCCTCTGGCCGATACGATCGTCATCTTTGGTGCAGGCTATGGATGGGACGCGCTGTCGAAAGCAGCATGGCTTTCCCGCTGCAGCATCCACTATTGGGGCGATATCGATACGCATGGCTTCGCAATCCTCGACCAGTTGCGCAGCCGCTTCGACCACGTCGAGTCATTCCTGATGGACCGGGCGACTCTGATGGCCCACGAAGCTCAATGGGGTGAGGAGCATGACCAGGTGCTGCGCGACATGCCGCGGCTCAACGATGCGGAGCAAGCGCTATTCAACGATCTGCGGGATAACCGGCTTCGAAAAAAGCTGCGCCTGGAGCAAGAGCGTATTGGCTTCCACTGGGTTGAAGCTGCACTCGCCACGATTGCGAGACAGTAAAAATGGCGGTCTCTACTGCGCCAGACGATTTCTAACTCACGATACTATTAAGAAAATAATGAGTGACATCAAGCTCTTTAAGCTAGTCGATGGCGTCGCCGTGGAGTTGGACGGCCACGCTCCCGATCTTGAAAAGCCGTTGCAGTCCCTGATCGAACAGAACTTGCAAGCGCTTCTGGGGATTCGCTTTCTGGCGACGGAATACGCGACGGGCAAGACTCATTCGGGAAGGATCGACTCATTGGGCCTGGACGAGAATAACAGTCCGGTGATCCTTGAATACAAGCGCTCCGTGGGCGAGAACGTAATCAATCAGGGCCTGTTCTATCTTGATTGGCTGATGGATCATCAGGCCGAATTCAAGTTGCTCGCGATGGACAAGTTGGGTCATGAGGCGGCGGCTCTGATCGATTGGAGTGTGCCTCGACTTCTTTGTATTGCGGCCGATTTCACCCGATACGACGTTCACGCAGTACAGCAGATCAATCGTAACGTCGAGTTGATTCGATACCGCCGGTTCGGGGCGGACCTTTTGTTGTTCGAGTTGGTCAACGCAACGAGCGCCGCCAAACCAAAGGCGGCGGCCCCGAAGGTGCTTCCTACGAAGCCGGTGTTCCCGCCTGTTTCTGCGGCACCGGCGGAGCAGGTGGCGCCGACGGTAGCCCCAGTGCCGTCGAAGTCGCTCAGTCCTGGTGGCGACAAGAGTTACGCTGAATGGGTCGAACAGTACCCATCTCAAATGCTGGAACTGTTGACATCGATGGAAGATTTCATCGGCTCCCTGGGGGACGACGTTCAGCGCAAAGAACTAAAACTCTACGTCGCGTTCAAAAGGCTAAAGAACTTCGCTTCCATCGTCCCGCAGAAGGCCAGGTTTTTGCTGTTTCTTCATCTTGATCCCGACAAGATCGATCCATTGCCGGGCAATGTCCGCGACGCGCGAAAATTTGGTCACTGGGGAACGGGCGATCTGGAGTTGTCGATCGGCAGTTTCGACGAGTTCGAGCAGACAAAGCCGCTGATCTTGACAGCTTATGAAGGACGTAGCGGCTCGCAGACACAGTAGCCATTTTTGAGCGTGTGCGGACTCGGAGGATTGTGGAGCATGAGTGTCGATTTCTCCTCACGCATCACCGACTCGCTCTTCTTCGCGCTCTATCCCGACGAACCCGCCGCCGCGCGCATCGCCGAACTGGCCGCGCGGCTGCGCATCGAGCATAAGCTGAAGGCGAAGCCGATTCCCACCGACCGCCTTCACGTCACCCTCCATTACCTCGGCGCTTTCGCGGGCCTCCCCGCCGATGTGCTCACGCAAGCGCGTGCCGCCGCCTCCCAAATCGCGCTGTCACCCGTCGAAGTGACGCTCGACCGGATCGAAAGCTTCTCCGGCCGTCGCTCAAAGCGTCCGCTGGTTCTCTCGGGCGATGTCACCGGGCCACTCGCCGCACTCCAGCAAGCCCTCGGCGCCGCACAACGCCATCCGCGCTTCACGCCCCACGTGACCTTGCTCTACGACGAGCAGCGCATCGCGCGCGAACCCGTCACACCCATCACCTGGACCGCGCGCGAGTTTGCGCTCGTGCGCAGCGTGCTAGGCAAATCGCATTACGACGTCCTCGCGCGCTGGCCCCTCGGGCTTTGATTGCCGAAACGATCCGACAAAGGGTTTCGCGAAATTTTCTAACGCGTTAAGGTTCGTCTATCGAAATCGAAGCCGCATGCAACCCATGACGCGATCCCGCCTGCTGCACATCACGCCAGAAACCCACGATGTCCAGATCGACCTCGTCTACGCGACCGATCGCAACTTCACCGGCAAACCGATCTACAAAGCCCAGCACTGTCTCTTGCTGGAACCCGCCGAAGCGGCATTACGAAAAGCCGTCGATATCGCGCGCAGCATCGGCACGACGCTGAGGATCTTCGACGCCTATCGCCCGCCGCAAGCGCAAAAGGTGCTGTGGGACTTCCTGCCTGACCCGACCTTCATCGCCGAACTCGGCCGCGGTTCGAACCACAGCCGTGGCACGGCGGTCGATCTCACGCTCGTCGATCGCGACGGCAACGAACTCGACATGGGCACCGGCTTCGACGCGATGGTCGTCGAATCCGAGCATTTCCACTTCGGCCTGCCGGAGCATGTGCAGCGCAACCGCACGCTGTTGCTCGGCGTGATGCACGGCGCCGGCTTCACGCACATCAAAAGCGAGTGGTGGCATTACGAATTGCCAGGCTCGCGCGAACTTGCTCTGATCGACAACGAAGAAAGCGGCCCGTTGCGGCTGATGTGAACCCGACGACAACAGGACGACCACCCATGAAAAAGGCATTGGCAGCGGTCATGCTCGCATCGGCGCTGACGGCTTTCACGGGCTTTCAGAGCGCACAGGCCGCCACGCCGAAGGACATGTTCGTCATGGCGACGCTGCTCGACGAGTTCACCTCGCTCGACCCCGGCGAAATCTACGAGCTCGTGCCGGAGGAATATGTCGCGAATACGTATGACCGCCTGGTGCGCGTCGATCTGAAAGACCCGTCGAAATTCAATGGCGATGTCGCCGAATCCTGGAGCGTCAGTCAGGACGGTCTCACCTTCACGTTCAAGATCCGCCCGGGCCTGAAGTTCCATTCGGGCAATCCGCTCACGGCCGACGACGTCGCGTGGTCCATTCAACGGACCGCATTGCTCGACAAGGGCGCGGCGGCGGTGCTCGCGGGCATCGGCCTCACGAAGGCGAACGCGTTGCAGAACGTGAAGAAGATCGACGACACGACCGTCGCGATCACCACCGATCGACGTTACGCGCCGACCTTCGTGCTGAATGTGCTCGGTTCGTGGCCGGCGTCGGTGGTGGATCGCAAGCTCGCCGAATCGCACGCGAAGGGCAACGACTATGGCAACGAGTGGCTCAAGACCAACGAGGCCGGTTCGGGCGCGTACAAGCTCGTGAAGTGGACCGCCAACGACAGCATCGTGCTGCAGCGCTTCGAGGGCTACCGCATCCCGCTCGCGATGAAGCGAATCGTGCTGCGTCACGTGACCGAGGCGGCGAGCCAGCGCCTGATGATCCAGAACGGCGATATCGACGTCGCGCGCGATCTGAGCCCGGACGATCTCGACACGCTTTCGAAGAACGGCGTCATCAAGGCGAGCGCCGTCCCGCAAGCCACGTTGATGTATCTCGGCCTCAACAACAAGAACCCGAATTTCGCGAAGCCGGAAGTCTGGGAAGCGATGAAGTGGCTGATCGACTATCAGGGCATCCAGAAGAACGTGATCCGCACGACCTACAAGGTCCACGAAACGTTTCTGCCCGAAGGCTTTCTCGGCGCGCTGAACGAAAACCTGTATCACCAGGATGTCGCGAAGGCGAAGGCGCTGCTTGCGAAGGCCGGGCTCGCCAACGGATTCACGGTGAAGATGGACGTGCGCAACGACTATCCGTACAGCGAGATCGCGCAGGCGGTGCAGGCGAATCTCGCGCTCGCGAACATCAAGGTGCAGCTCATGCCGAGCGACAACAAGCAGACGCTCGGACGCTATCGCGCGCGGGCGCATGACATCTATATCGGCGAATGGTCGGCGGATTACATCGATCCGCACAGCAACGCGCAGGGCTTCGTATGGAACCCGGACAACTCGGATGCGTCGAGCTACAAGATGCTCGCGTGGCGCAACGACTGGGACATTCCGCAACTGACCAGGGAAACCGATGCCGCGCTTGCCGAAAGCGACACGAAGAAGCGCGCGCAGCTCTACGAGAAGATGCAGCGCGAAGTGCTCGCGAAGTCGCCATTCGTGATCATGTTCCAGAAGGTGTCGCAGGTGGCGGCGCGTCCCGGCGTGACCGGTCTGGAAGTCGGGCCGATCAACGATCTCGTGTCGTACCGCAATATCAAGAAGCAGTGAGCACGGTCACGCTGATCGAGCGCATGCGCGCCGCGAGTTCGCGGCGCGGCGGCGTACGCATCGCGCTCGCGCTGGCGCGCTGGATCGCGATGCTCGCCATCACGTTCACGGGCCTGCTCGCGATCACGTTCTTCATCGGCCGCAAGATACCGATCGATCCCGTGCTCGCGATTCTCGGCGACCGCGCATCCGCGAGCGCGTATGCGGCCGCACGCCTGCGGCTCGGGCTCGACAAGCCGCTCATCGATCAATTCCTGATCTACGCGCGCGACGTGTTGCACGGCAACCTCGGCATCTCGCTGCTGACGGCCAACCCGGTCATCGACGACATCAAACGCGTCTTTCCCGCGACGCTCGAACTCGCGACGCTGTCGACCTTCATCGGCGTCGCGATCGGCGTGCCGCTCGGCGTGGCCGCGGCGGTGAAGCACAACCGCATCGTCGATCACGTGGCGCGCGTGATCGGACTCGCGGGCAGTTCGGTGCCGGTGTTCTGGCTCGCGCTCATGGGCCTCTTGCTCTTCTATGCGCGGCTGCACTGGGTGTCGGGACCGGGACGCATCGATCCGGTCTACGACGGCATGGTCGATACACACACGGGCAGCCTGCTCATCGATTCGATCATGGCCGGCGAATGGGATGTGTTCAAAAACGCGTTCTCGCATATCGCGCTGCCGGCGGGCGTGCTCGCGTTCTATTCGATCGCGTATCTGTCGCGCATGACGCGCTCGTTCATGCTCGAACAACTGAGCCAGGAATACGTGACGACCGCGCGCGCGAAAGGCCTGCCCGAGCGCCGCGTGATCTGGCGGCACGCGTTCGGAAACATCGCGGTGCCGCTCCTGACGGTGATCGCGCTCGCCTACAGCTATCTGCTCGAAGGCTCGGTGCTCACCGAGATCGTGTTCGCGTGGCCGGGCATCGGCTCGTATCTGACGGGCGCGCTGCTCAACGCCGACATGAACGCCGTGCTCGGCAGCACACTCGTGATCGGCGCGACGTTCATCGCGCTCAATCTGCTGACCGATGCGCTTTATCGCGTGTTCGATCCCCGCTCGCGCTGACATGGAGGACTTTGCGCAGATGAAACCGGTGCGAACGGGCTTGCGCACGTGGCTTCTCACCGAGACGCCCGCGTCGCCGCGTCAGGCCGCGCTCGGCCGCGCGTATCGGCGCTGGCGGCGGTTCTCGTCGAATCCGCTGAGCATGGTCGGGCTCGCGATCCTGCTGCTGCTCATCGTGGTCGCGGCCGTCGGGCCGCTGCTCGTCACGCAGGATCCATTGCAGCAAGTGCTCGCCGAACGTCTCACGCCGCCCGGCGCGGCGCACTGGTTCGGCACCGATCAACTCGGCCGCGACATCCTTTCGCGGCTCGTGCACGGCTCGCGCCTCACGCTGGCGATCGCGATGCTCGTCGTCGTGCTCGTCGTGCCGGTCGGGCTTCTGATCGGCACGGTGGCGGGCTATTGCGGCGGCATCGTCGATACGGTGCTAATGCGGCTCACCGATGTCGCGCTGGCGTTCCCGAAGATCGTGCTCGCGCTCGCATTCGCCGCCGCGCTCGGGCCGGGCGTGCTCAATGCGGTGATCGCGCTGTCGATCACCGCGTGGCCGCCGTATGCCCGTCTCGCGCGCGCGGAATCGCTGCGGCTCGCGCAGTCGGACTACATTCACGCGGCGCGTCTGCAAGGCGCGTCGCATCCGCGCATTCTGCTGCGCTATATCGTGCCGCTGTGCTCGTCGTCGGTGATCGTGCGCGCGACGCTCGACATGGCGGGCATCATTCTCGCCGTCGCCGGTCTCGGTTTTCTCGGGCTGGGCGCGCAGCCGCCGAGCCCGGAATGGGGCTACATGGTCGCGGCGGGCCGCAACGTGCTGCTCGATGCCTGGTGGGTCGCGACGATCCCCGGCCTCGCGATCCTCGCGGTGAGCCTCGCGTTCAACCTGCTCGGCGACGGTCTGCGCGACGTCTTCGATCCGCGTCATGGAGGCTGACATGTCGACGCCGCTCGCGCAGATCGAAGGTCTGGAAGTATCGTTCGCCGGCCACGACGGCACGCTCATGCCGGCAGTGCGCGGCGTGTCGCTGACGGTGCGGCGCGGCGAACGGCTCGGCATCGTCGGCGAATCGGGATCGGGCAAATCGCTCACGGGGCGCGCGCTGCTCGGACTGCTGCCGCCCGAGGCGAACTGGTCGGCGCAGGCGTTGCGCTTCGAAGGACAGGACCTGCTCGCGATGCGCCCGAAGGAGCGCCGGCGCCTGTGCGGCACGCGCATGAGCATGATCCTGCAGGACCCGAAATTCTCGCTCAACCCGGTGATGACGGTCGCACAGCAGATGCGCGAAACCTTCGTGCGGCAGGGCGTGAAAGAGAGCAGGCGGGCGCTGCGCGAGCGCATCGTCGCGGCGCTGGAAGCGGTGCATATCCGCGATCCGCAGCGCGTCGCGGATGCGTATCCGCACGAGCTGTCCGGTGGCATGGGCCAGCGCGTGATGATCGCGATGATGGTCTCCGCTGGCCCGCGCCTCCTGATCGCCGACGAACCCACGAGCGCGCTCGACGTCCTCGTGTCGATGCAGGTGCTCGCCGTGCTCGACGAGATGATCGAGCGCCACGACACCGGGCTCGTCTTCATCAGCCACGATCTGCCGCTCGTGATGTCGTTCTGCGACCGCGTCGCGGTGATGTACGGCGGGCGCGTCGTGGAGACGTGCGCCGCGCGCGATCTCGTTCACGCGACGCATCCCTACACGCGCGGCCTGCTCGAAGCGAATCCGCCGCTCGACAATCCGCCCGACGAATTGCCGACGCTGCGCCGCGATCCGGCATGGCTCGATGAAAGGACCACGCGATGATCGACATCGAGCGCGCGCTGATTCGCTTCAAGACGAAGACCGGCCACGTCGACGCCGTGCGCGACGTTTCCCTGCGCGTGGAGGAGGGCGAGGTGTTCGGGCTCGTCGGCGAATCGGGCAGCGGCAAGTCGACGCTTCTGCGCGCGCTCGCCGGGCTGACGCCGCTTGCGGGCGGCAGCATACGCATCGGTTCTCAACCCGCGAGGCGCGACGTGCAGATGGTGTTTCAGGACCCGTATGGCGCGCTGCATCCGCGCTTTACCGTCGACAAGACCTTGCGCGAACCGCTCGCGATCAACGGCATCGGCGACGAAGACGCGCGCATCCTCGATGCGCTCGCCGAAGTCGGGCTCGGGCCGGCGTTCCGCTTTCGCTATCCGCATCAGTTGTCGGGCGGGCAGCGGCAGCGCGTGTCGATCGCGCGGGCGCTGATCGTCGGGCCGCGCGTGCTGCTGCTCGATGAGCCGACTTCCGCGCTCGATGTCTCGGTGCAGGCCGAGATTCTGAATCTGCTGCGCCGTTTGCATCGCGAGCGCAAGCTGACGATGATCCTCGTAAGTCATAACCTCGCGGTGATCGGCTTTTTGTGTCAGCGCGTCGCGGTGATGCGCAATGGCGAGATCGTCGAGGAACTGGGTGTGGACGCGGTGCGCTCGCGCGACGTTTCCCATGAGTACACGCGGCGGCTTCTGCTTGCGACCGAAGGCTATACGCGCGGCGGCGGGGCGTTGGAGCGCATGCCGGGCGGTTAGACATCGTACAAGCACAGTTGCTGCGACGCCGTCAACGAATGTTGCGCAAACGACGCATAAGAACAGCAATAAGCCCGGTATACGGCCTCACGCCGTGAACACGCGCGCCCCCGACGAAAACCTCTAGGCAGCCGCTGATAGAATAGACACTGGATTGTCGAGACGTGCCGAACAACGCGCAAGCGTGGTCTTCCGGTTGCCTTCCGACTTCGAGCTAACCAACGGAAATCGTGACAGACCGTGCCCGTTCGCGGGTGAAAGCCGGTCGTAATCCCCGATGAAATTGCTAGATGCTTTGGTCGAACAGCGGATCAACGAAGCCGCTACGCGTGGCGAGTTCAACAACCTGCCGGGCGCGGGCGCTCCGCTCAACTTCGACGACGACGTCCTCGTGCCCGAGGAAGTGCGTGTCGCCAATCGAATCCTCAAGAACGCGGGCTTCATCCCGCCTGCCGTCGAACAGCTTCGCGCGCTGCGCGGGCTTCAGGAAGAGTTCGACAAGGTGACGGACCCCGCTGCCCGTTGCCAGTTGCAAGCGCGGATGCTCGCGCTCGACATGGCGCTCGAATCGCTGCGTGGCGGCGGCTGCGTGCCGCATGAGTATCGCCGGCGCATCGCCGAACGGCTCTCCGAGCGCGCGCAGTCGCGCGTGGCGCTGGAAGCTGAAGCCAAGTGACCGGGATGCCGGACGCGCCCGATCCCGCGCCCATCGCCTCCATCGACGATCATTCGAACGAACGCGATCGCCGCTTCATGGCGCTCGCGCAACGCGCCGCCGACGAAGCTCGTCGCGCGGGCGAAGTGCCCGTGGGCGCGGTGATCGTGCTCGGCAATGATGTCATCGCCACCGGTTTCAATCATCCGATTCGCGGACACGATCCGTCCGCGCATGCCGAAATGGCCGCGCTGCGCGCCGCCGCCCAGAAGCTGGAAAACTATCGACTGCCGGGCTGCGAACTCTATGTCACGCTGGAGCCGTGCCTGATGTGCGCAGGCGCGATCATGCACGCGCGCATCTCGCGCGTCGTCTACGGCGCGACGGACCCGAAGACGGGCGCGTGCGGCAGTGTCGTCGACATGTTCGCGAATACGCAGCTCAATCATCACACCACTGTGACAGGCGGCGTGCTCGCCGACGAATGCGGACACGCGCTCAAGAATTTCTTCGCGGAACGCCGCCGCCTGGCGCGCGAAGAACGCGATGCGCGCCGCGCGCGAGAAGCCCGATAACGAATCCAACGAACAACATCGTGAAATCACGCACCATTGATCTCGTCGCGCCTTCGGGCTATCCGCACGATCCGGCGGCAGTGGAACGCGGCGTCGGGCGATTGCGCAGGGAAGGGCATCGGCTCGAAAACGTCGAAGCGACGCGCCGGCGCTTTCAGCGCTTCGGCGGCACCGATGCCGAGCGCGCAGCCGATCTCAATCGCCTCGCCGATCCGTCGCGCCGGTTGCCTGACATCGTACTGGCGGTGCGCGGCGGTTACGGCGCGTCGCGCATTCTGCACGGGCTCGATTATGTCGGTTTGCGCAGGCTTTCCGATCAGCCGGTGGCGATCGTCGGGCACAGCGATTTCACGGCGATCCAGTGCGCGCTGTTCGCGCATGCCGGCGTGAAAAGCTTCGGCGGACCGATGTTCGCGGGTGATTTCGGCGCGGAACAGGTGAGCGCGTTCACGATGCAGCATTTCTGGAACGCGATCTCCCATTCGAGCTTCACGGTGACGAGCAACACGCCGCAGCGCCAGACCGTGAACGCGACCGGCATGCTGTGGGGCGGCAACCTCGCGATTCTGGCGTCGCTCGTCGGCACGCCGTATCTGCCCCCGGTCGAAGGCGGAATTCTCTACCTCGAAGATGTGAACGAGCATCCGTTTCGCATCGAGCGGATGATCTATCAGTTGCATCAGTCCGGCATGCTCGGCCGTCAGCAGGCGATCGTGATGGGCGAGTTTTCCGGCGGCAGGCTCTCTGAGTACGACAACGGCTACTCGCTCGACGCGATGATCGAGCAGGTCAGAGCCGTGACCGGCATTCCGGTGGTGACCGGGTTGCAGTTCGGGCACATCGAAAATCTTCTGACGCTGCCTTTCGGTGCAACGGCGCATCTCGTCGCGACGGAGCGGGGTTTTACGCTGAAACTCTCCGACTACCCGCATCTGGCTTGATTCGACGATCAGGAGGCGCTTATTGAGCGCCTCGTTTTTTGACTTAGCTCGCAACTAACGGTCTTAATTTGCACCATCCGGACTTCAACCGCGCACCATGCTCACCTTTAGATTGTCGACAAAAAAGTGGCGGCAATGCTGACAAAAACTTGATAAATTGGCCGAGAGGCCCGTCCGTATTGAGATGAAGGCTAGCCGAGCCAACGAAATACGGCCGAAAGTCACCGATTTCTCAAATGAATTGTTGACAATCTTTATGTCGATTCTAAGATGCTTAACATGCAAGCGAGCACATCATGTCCGACACCACGCGTAGTGCTGCCCCGAATGCCGCAGTTGCCGCTCCGAACGGAGCGAATGCCGAGTCGATCGCCGAAAACATCCGCGCCGCGATCCTCGAGCATCGGCTCGCACCGGGCGCAAAGCTGACCGAAGCGCAGTTATGCGAGGTGTTCGCCGTCAAGCGCGGCACCGTCCGTCAGGCGCTCGCGCAACTGTCGAACGAACGGCTCGTCGATCTGGAGCCGAATCGCGGCGCGTTTGTCGCGAGTCCGTCGCTGCAGGAAGTGCACGAGGTGTTCGAGATGCGCCGCATCATCGAACTGGCGGTGGTGGAGCGGATCGCACAGGGGCACGGCACGCGCCGGCTGAAGTCGATCAGCGCGACCATCGGCAAGGAGCGCCGCGCGTTCGAAAGCCACGATTTTTCTTCGTGGATCCGGCTCTCCGGCGAGTTTCACACCGAGCTCGCGGCGCTCACCGGCAACACGGTGCTGTGCGAATGCCTGTCGGGACTCGTCGCGCGTTCGACGCTGATTTCGGCGCTGTATGAATCGCTCGGCAAGAGTTCATGCTCGTTCGAGGATCACGAAGAGATTCTCGCCGCGCTCGACACCGGCGACGCAACGAAAGCCGCCGGTCTGATGGCGCAGCATCTGCGCGATGTCGAACTGAAGATGCTGGAGCGGCCCGCGCGTGGCGCGGTCGATCTGAAGGAAGTATTCGCAAGACCCTCCGAGCGCGAACGGACGCTCGACACGTAGCAGCGGAACACGGCAGATCGGAGCATCTGCCATCGGCTGAATGAAGCAGGACTAAATAATTGGAGACCGTGCCCCGCGCATCCGCGCCGGGCGCGCGGACAGTCGCACGCGCAAGAATCCGCAACGTGCGATGCATCGGACAGGACGCTCACTCTCACGTGAGCGTGAAATGAAAGCCGCCGCCGGGCGGGCGTGTGGGGCAGGTGCCTCGCGCGCTCTTGGTTTCAGGCCCGGAAGCGATAACGCAAATCCGAAGAATGCCGCGCCGATGCGAGACCTCGGCGAAGGCATCTGATCGAAGCTTGTCACTCGAGCATTTGCTTTTTTTCATTACGCAAGCAGCCAATGAAGGAGACGTCATGGCCCAGTTCAGTGCATCCGGCAATTCAGCCTTGCCGCAATACGAAGAGCAGACAGCGGACCACGATCCGAATCTGCCCGCCGGTTACAGCGACCGCCTTTACAACGAGGATCTCGCCCCCCTCAAGAACCAGACCTGGGGCGCGTACAACATCTTCGCCTTCTGGATGTCGGACGTGCACAGCGTCGGCGGATACGTGTTCGCGGGCAGCCTGTTTGCACTCGGTCTGACGAGTTGGCAAGTGCTGGTGTCGTTGTTGATCGGCATCGGTCTGGTGAACGTGCTGTGCAACATGATCGCGAAGCCGAGCCAGGTCGCGGGCGTGCCGTATCCCGTCGCGTGCCGCGCCACCTTCGGCGTGCTCGGCGCGAACATTCCCGCCGTGATTCGCGGGCTCATCGCGGTTGCGTGGTACGGCATTCAGACGTATCTGGCGTCGAGCGCGCTCGTCATCGTCGTGCTGAAGTTCGTGCCGTCGCTGATGCCGTATGCCGACGTGCACAAGTACGGCTTCGTCGGCCTCTCGGCGCTCGGCTGGGCGGGCTTCATGCTGCTCTGGGTGTTGCAGGCCGTCGTGTTCTGGCGCGGTATGGAAATGATCAAGAAGTTCATCGACTTCGCCGGTCCCGCCGTGTATGTCGTGATGTTCATTCTCGCCGGCTATATGGTGTGGCGCGCGGGCATCGGCAACATCGGCCTGAATCTGGGCGGCGTGAAGTATCACGGCATGGAAGTGATTCCCGTGATGATCACCGCGATCTCGCTCGTCGTGTCGTACTTCTCCGGCCCGATGCTGAACTTCGGCGACTTCTCCCGCTATGGCAAGAGCTTTCGCAGCGTGAAGCGCGGCAACTTCTGGGGCCTGCCGGTCAACTTCCTGGCCTTCTCGCTGGTGACCGTCATCACGACCGCCGCGACGCTGCCGGTGTTCGGTCAGCTGATCACCGATCCGGTCGAAACCGTGGGCCGCATCGATCATCCGTCCGCCGTGATTCTCGGCGCGCTGACCTTCACGATCGCGACCATCGGCATCAACATCGTGGCGAACTTCGTGTCGCCGGCCTTCGACTTCTCGAACGTCGCGCCGAAGCTCATCAGCTGGCGCATGGGCGGCATGATGGCGGCGGTCGCGTCGATCTTCATCACGCCGTGGAACCTGTTCAACAACCCGGCCGTGATCCACTACACGCTCGATATTCTCGGCAGCTTCATCGGACCGTTGTATGGCGTGCTGATCCTCGACTTCTATCTCGTGAAGCGCGGCAAGCTGGTGGTCGACGATCTCTACACGGTGTCCGAGGAAGGCAAGTACTGGTACACGAAGGGCGTGAACCGCCGCGCGGTGATGGCGCTCCTGCCGGCCGCCGTGATCGCGACGCTCTGCGTGGTGGTGCCGTCGCTGGAAGGCGCCGCGAACTTCTCGTGGTTCATCGGTGCGGGCCTGGGCGCGGTGTTCTATTACTTCCTCGCCGCGCGCAATCGCGAAGTCTGAATCACCGCCTATAACAAACGATAGAACCTGAGAGAACAATCGAACGCAGTCTGGAGAAAGCAATGCGTATCAAACTGATCAACCCGAACACGACGCAGCGCATGACCGATTCGATGGGCCGCTGCGCCCGCGAGGTCGCCGCGCCCGGCACGGAGATCGTCGCCGTGAGCCCGACGATGGGCCCGGCGTCCATTGAAGGCTATTACGACGAAGCGATCGCGTCGCTCGGGCTGCTGGCCGAAATCGAAGCCGGCGAAAAGCAGGGTTTCGACGGTTACGTGATCGCCTGCTTCGGTGATCCGGCCCTTTACGCGGCGCGCGAGCTGGCGCGCGGCCCGGTGATCGGCATCGCGGAGGCGGCGATGCATGCGGCGAGTGTCATCGCGCCGGGATTTTCGGTCGTGACCACGCTGCAGCGCACGGTCGGCATGGCCTGGCATCTGGCAGAGCGCTACGGCATGACGCGTTTCTGCAAGAACGTCCGTGCGACCGACGTTCCCGTGCTGGAGCTCGACGTGCCGGGCTCGCCCGCGCGTCAGACGATCATCGACGAATGCCGGCGCGCGCTCGATGAGGACGGCTCGGACGCCATCGTGCTCGGCTGCGCGGGCATGGCGGAGTTTTGCCGCGAGGTGGAGGACGCGATCGGCGCGCCGGTGGTGGAGGGCGTGACGGCGGCGGTGAAATGGACGGAGGCGCTCGTCGCGCTGAAGCTTCACACGGCGAAACGTGGCGACTATGCGCGGCCGCTGGCGAAACGGTACGACGGCGTGCTGTCGGATTTCAGCCCGCGCTGATGGCGGAAAAGCCGGGTCACATACAGATGACGTGACCCGGATTATCTGCCCTGATGTATGGGCGCGTGCGGGTCTTTTAGCTACACTGAATCGTCAACAATCCCGTTTTTTCAACGCTTGAGCTCAACGCCAGCCATGTCACTCGATCCGAACTATCCACGCGACCTGATCGGCTACGGCCGCCATCCGGTGCAGGCGAACTGGCCGGGACGCGCCCGCGTCGCCGTGCAATTCGTGCTCAATTACGAAGAAGGCGGCGAGAACTGCGTGCTGCACGGCGATCCGGGCTCGGAGCAGTTCCTGTCGGAAATCGTGGGCGCGGCGGCGTATCCGTCGCGTCACATGAGCATGGAATCGATCTACGAATACGGTTCGCGCGCGGGCGTGTGGCGCATTCTGCGCGAGTTCGAGAAGCGCGGCATGCCGCTCACGATCTTCGGCGTCGGCATGGCGATCGAGCGGCATCCGGAACTGGCGAAGGCGTTCGTCGAGCTGGGGCATGAGATCGCGTGTCACGGCTATCGCTGGATTCACTATCAGGACATGTCGCCGGAGCGCGAGGCGGAGCACATGCGCCTCGGCATGGAAGCGATCGAGCGCGTGACGGGCGTGCGCCCGCTCGGCTGGTACACCGGGCGCGACAGTCCGAATACGCATCGACTGGTCGCGGAGCACGGCGGGTTTCTCTACGACTCGGACAACTATGGCGACGACCTGCCGTTCTGGACCGAAGTCGAAGTGACGGGCGGCGAAAAGAAGCCGCACCTGATCGTGCCGTACACGCTCGACACCAACGACATGCGCTTCGCGACGCCGCAGGGGTTCAACACCGGCGAGCACTTCTTCACGTATCTGAAGGACGCGTTCGACGTGCTCTACGAAGAGGGCGACGAAGCGCCCAAGATGCTGTCCATCGGCATGCACTGCCGCCTGCTCGGACGTCCCGGGCGTTTCCGCGGCCTGCAGAAATTCCTCGATCACATCGAGAAGCACGATCGCGTGTGGGTCACGCGGCGTGTGGACATCGCGCGTCACTGGCGCGAGCAACATCCTTTCGAAAAAGCTAACAACGGGACGGCGGCATGAAGGCGATGCAATACACACTCGACCAACTCAACACCATGCCCGCCGACACGTTCGTGACGGTGCTCGCGGGCATTTTCGAGCACTCGCCGTGGGTGCCGGAAGCCGCGGCGCAACAGCGCCCCTTCAAGGACATCGACGCGCTGCATGCGTCGATGTCGCATATCGTCGAAACCGCCGGCGATGACAGACAGCTCGCGCTCATCAACGCCCACCCGGAACTCGCGGGCAAGGCGGCGGTGCGCGGCGAACTGACGGCCGAATCGACGCGCGAGCAGAGCGGCGCGGGCCTCGATCTGTGCACGCAGGAAGAGTTCGACAGGCTGCAATCGCTCAACCAGCAATATCGCGACAAATTCGGCTTTCCCTTCATTCTCGCCGTGCGTGGCTATGACCGGCACGGCATCATCGCGAACTTCGAAAAGCGCGTGAATCACGACCGCGCCGAGGAGCTTCGCACGAGTCTCGATCAGATTTACCGGATCGCGCGCTTCAGGTTGAACGACCTGATCCAGGCCTGATCCGCTTTCACCGCAACCGAAACCCCAAGGACGAAGACAATGGCAATTCCGACACTCGATCCCAACGCGCCTGAATTCACGCGCCGCTATGTGAACCTCGCGGACCCGCGTCTGGGCGCGCAGGCACTCGAGGCGAGCGACGATTTCTTCGCGCCGAAGGAACGCATGCTGAACCCCGAGCCGGCCGTGTTCATCCCCGGCAAGTTCGACGATCACGGCAAGTGGATGGACGGCTGGGAAACCCGCCGCAAGCGCACGACGGGCTATGACTGGTGCGTCGTCAAGCTGGCGCGTCCGGGCGTGATCAAGGGCATCGATGTCGACACGAGCCATTTCACCGGCAACTTCCCGCCGGCGGCGTCGATCGAAGGCGCGCATGTCGTCGATGGCGCGCCGAACCAGTCGACGCAGTGGACGGAAATCGTCCCGTCGACGACGCTTCAAGGCAACAGCCACCGCTATCTCGAAGTCGGCGTCGCGCAGCCGTTCACGCACCTGCGCGTGAATGTCTATCCGGATGGCGGCATCGCGCGTCTGCGTGTGTATGGCCAGCCGCAGCTCGACTGGACCAACGCGGACCGCAACCAGCTCGTCGATCTCGGCGCGATGGAAAACGGCGCGTATCTGGTCGGCACGAACAACCAGCACTTCGGGCTCGCCTCGACGCTGCTGATGCCGGGCCGCGGCGTGAACATGGGCGATGGCTGGGAAACGCGCCGCCGTCGCGAGCCGGGCAACGACTGGTGTATCGTCGCGCTGGCGCAGCCGGGCATCATCAAGAAGGTCGAAGTGGATACCGCGCACTTCAAGGGCAACTATCCGGACCGCTGCTCGCTGCAGGCGGCGTACGTGAAGGGCGGCACCGACAGCTCGCTCGTCACGCAGGCGATGTTCTGGCCCGTGCTGCTCGGCGAACAGAAGCTGCAGATGGACAAGCAGCATTTCTTCGAATCGGAACTGGCCGCGCTCGGTCCCGTGACGCACGTGCGCTTCAACATCTATCCTGACGGCGGCGTGTCGCGCCTTCGTCTCTTCGGAACCCTCGCATAATGAAAAAGCTCGCTATCGAACCGTTGACGCGCGCTGCGTTCAAGTCTTATGGCGATGTCATCGAACTCGATGGCGCGAAGCAGATCCCGATCAACCTCGGCACCACGATCCGCTTTCACGATCTGTGCAACGTCGATGTTGAAGAGCAGGGCGGTCACGCGATCGTCAATCTCTTTCGCGGACAGCCGCGCACGCTGCCGTTCGAATGCAAGATGATGGAGCGTCATCCGCTCGGCAGCCAGGCGTTCATTCCGCTCGACGACCGTCCGTATCTCGTGGTCGTCGCGCCCGCGGGCGATCTCGACGAGTCGAAGATTCGCGCGTTCGTCACGAGCGGCTGGCAGGGCGTCAACTATGCGAAAGGCGTGTGGCATCATCCGCTGCTCGCGCTGGGCAAGGTGACCGATTTCATCGTCGTCGATCGGGGCGGCGGTGAAGGGCACAATCTGAACGAGCAGGATCTGAAGGAATCGTTGTGGCTGACTGACGAAGCCTTGCGCTGAGTCGGGCTGCGCCAGCTCCAGGTTTGATCGGGGACCGGAAGTCATTCCGGTCCTCTTTGTTTTTGCGCGTCCGATTCGTTCCCGCATCTCCCCCCCCGATATTCCCCGCGTCCCACCCGAATCGTGCGTTGAGCCTTCCTTTGCCTCGCCTTACCCTCGACGGACCGCTCGCAATGGCGTCTCGTCACCGACGATTCGCTCCGGGCCAGAGCAGGCGAAACAAGGGAGACGACATCGGCATGACGGCGAATCATGAGATCGGAAGCAATGCGGGCGAGGAATACGACTTCATCGTGATCGGAGCAGGTTCAGCAGGATGTGCGGTGGCGGGCCGGCTCGCGGAGGAGCGCGGCGTCACGGTCGCGCTGCTCGAACCGGGACCGGACGATCATCACTTCACGGTCTGGACGCCGATCGGCGTGGGCAAGCTCGCCGTCAGGCCCGGACCGCGCAACTACGGCTACATGACGACGCCGCAGGCGGCGCTGAACCATCGCAAATCATTTCAGCCACGCGGGCGTGGGCTGGGCGGCAGTTCCTCGATCAACGGCATGGTCTATATCCGCGGGCATCGCAGCGACTATGACCGCTGGGCGCAACTCGGCTGCCGCGGATGGAGCAGCGAAGATCTCCTGCCGTACTTTCGGCGTGCCGAAGCGAACGTCCGGCTCCCGGACGGCCGCGACGATGCCTGGCACGGCGCGAAAGGTCCGCTGCATGTGAGCGACCTGCGCACACCCAATCCGTTCAGCCGGCGTTTCATCGAAGCCGCCGTGCAGGCGGGCATTCCGCTCAACGACGATTTCAACGGCCACGAGCAGGACGGCGTCGGCCTGTATCAGGTCACGCAGCACAACGGCGAGCGCTGGAACACCGCGCGCGCCTATCTGCATCGCGGCAACGCAGCCGATGTTTCGCTCAACAACGGGCGCGGCAACCTGTTCGTGATGACCGGCACGCTCGCGCTGCGCATCGTGTTCGAAGGACGGCGGGCGGCCGGTGTGCGTGTCGTGCGCGATGGCGTCGAGAGCACGCTGCGGGCGCGGCGCGAAGTGATTCTGAGCGCGGGCGCGTTCAATTCGCCGCAATTGCTGATGGCGTCGGGCATCGGGCCGGGCGCGCATCTGCAGGCAGCGGGCGTGCCGGTCGTATGCGACCTGTCGGGCGTCGGCGAGAACCTTCAGGATCACATCGACGTGACGATCAAGAAGGAAGTGCCGACGACCGAGCTATTCGGCTATACCTGGCGCAACATCCTGCACATGATTCCCGAGCTCTTGCGCTACCGGCGCGAGCGCACCGGCATGTTCTCCTCGAACATCGCCGAAGCGGGCGGTTTCACGCGCAGCCGGCCGGGGCTCGACAAACCGGATATTCAATTCGCCTTCATCGTCGCGCTGCTGACCGCGCGCGGCGAGCACATCGGCAAGAAGGGGCCACCGGGATATAGCTGTCACGCCACCAATCTGCGCCCCGCGAGCCGTGGCGTCGTGCGGCTCGGGTCCGCCGACGTGCGCGAGGCCCCGATCATCGATCCGCGCTACCTGAGCGTCGAGTCGGACATGGACACGCTCGTCGCCGGCCTGCGCATCATCCGCAAGATATTCGCGCAACCGGCGCTCGCCGAAGCAGGCGGGCGCGAACTCAACACCGAGCGCTTCGGGCCGGGCGAGGGCGACGAACGCATGCTGCGCGAATATATCCGTGAGCATGCCGACACGCTGTTTCATCCGGTCGGCACCTGCAAGATGGGCGTGGATGACAAGGCCGTCGTCGATCCGACCTTGCGCGTGCGAGGCGTCGAAGGCCTGCGCGTCGCCGATGCCTCGATCATGCCGACGCTCATCGGCGGCAACACGAACGCGCCCACGATCATGATCGGCGAAAAGGCCGCGGACCTCATTCGCGGACGTCACATCGAAGGCCATGCGCTGGACGACGAAGCGCGCTATTCGCTCGATGCATCGAACAAGTGAGAGGACGCGACGCGCGTAAAGGACACCGAAATGCCGAATCAGGAACACATCGAACACGCACAGCCATTTTCATCGCTGCCGCCGACTCAGGCAACGATGGCGGCGCAGCAACGCGCCTTGCACGACCTTCCGCCGGATGATCCCGACGAAGAGGCCGACGCGCGGCGCGGCTTCATCGGCACGATTCCCGATGCGGAAGTGCGCGGCGCCTACGATCAGGTGATCTGGAGTCTCGCCGATTACGGATTCCTCGACGACACGCGCGCGCCCGCGTCCGCGCATCCGGCGCTGTGGCGGCATGCGCGCATCAATACGCTGCACGGCCTGTTCCGGGTGACCGAGCGCATCTTTCAGGTCCGCGGCTTCGATGTCTCGAATGTGACCTTCATCGAGGGCAAGCGCGGGCTCATCGTCATCGATCCGCTGACCTGCAAGGAAACGGCGGCGGCCGCGCTGGAACTCTACTTCACGCATCGTCCGAAGCGGCCGGTGGTCGCTGTTATCTACAGCCACAGCCATGCGGATCACTTCGGCGGCGTGCGCGGCGTCACCTGCGATGCCGACGTGCACGCAGGGCGCACGAAGATCATCGCGCCCGCCGGCTTCATGGAAGAGGCGGTGTCGGAGAATGTCATGGCAGGCCCGGCGATGGCGCGCCGCGCGCAGTTCCAGTTCGGTCATACGCTCGCGCGCAACGCGTGCTGCCAGATCGACGCCGGCATGGGCAAGACCATCCCGCGCGGCACGATCACGCTGATTCCGCCGACGCAACTCATCAGCGAAACGCTGGAGACGCACATCATCGATGGCGTCGAGATTGTGTTTCAGCTGACGCCCGAAAGCGAAGCGCCTGCGGAAATGCATTTCTATTTCCCGCAGGAACGCGCGCTCAATCTCGCCGAGAACGGCACGCGCTCGCTGCACAATCTCTGTCCGTTGCGAGGCGCGAACGTGCGCAATGCGCAGCGCTGGGCGCGTTATCTCGGAGAATCGCTGGAGCGCTTCGGGCGCGACGCCGACGTAGTCTTCGCGCAACACAACTGGCCGACCTGGGGTAGCGAGCGCATCGTCAGCTATCTCGAAGCGCAACGTGATCTCTACAAGTTCCTGCACGATCAGACCGTGCGGATGATGAACCGTGGCATGAATGCCGCCGAGATCGCGGAAGTCATGCATCTGCCGGATTCGCTGCGCGCGCTGTGGCATACGCGCGGTTATTACGGCACGGTCTCGCACAATGTGAAGGCGATCTACCAACAGTACCTGAGCTGGTACGACGGCAATCCTGCGAATCTGCATGCCTTGCCGCCCGAGATGGCGGCGACGCGCTACGTCGAATACATGGGGGGCGCGGATGAAATGCTCGATCGTGCGCGCCGGGACTACGAAAAAGGCGAATACCGCTGGGTCGCGCAAGTGATGAATCATCTCGTGTTCGCTCAGCCGCAATTGCGCGAAGCGCGCGAACTGGGCGGGGCGGCGCTCGAACAAATGGGTTATCAGGCGGAATCGGCGACGTGGCGCAACGCGTTCATGCTCGGCGCGCGCGAGCTGCGCGAAGGACGCCGCTCGGTGACCGGGTTCGCCGGACGCAGCCGCGACATGGTCTGCGCGATCACCGAGGAAATGTTCTTCGACTATCTCGCGGTTCGCGTCGATGGCTTGCGGGCGCAGCACCTGCACGCGCGCATCGACTGGCAGTTCACCGATACGGCCAGGCGCTTCAGGCTGAATCTGCAGCACGGCACGCTGACGTGGTCGTCGATGTTGTCATCGCAGCCATCGCATGTGGTGGTCGCGATGACGCGCGACTCGCTGAACCGCATCCTGTGCGGCGAGACCGGTTTCGCCGAGGCATTGCGCGACGGAAACATTCTGCTCGAAGGCGACGGCGGCGTGTTCAAGGCCTTGCTCGGCACGCTCGACACCTTCGACGGCGAGTTCAACGTCGTGGAGCCGTGACGGTTCGGGCGCGGGGCGGCCGGATCGATCGGCGGGATGTACCATAGCGCTTCTCGAAGCGCACGCACAAGGGCACAACGCATGATCGATCTACGCAGCGATACCGTCACCCGTCCCAGCAAGCCGATGCTCGCCGCGATGTCTGCAGCCGCAGTCGGCGACGACGTCTGGGGCGACGATCCCACCGTCATCGAGCTTCAGGCCGCGCTCGCCGAACGCACCGGCAAGGAAGCGGGCCTGTTCTTCCCGAGCGGCACGCAGAGCAACCTCGCGGCCTTGATGGCGCATTGCGCGCGCGGCGACGAGTACATCGTCGGGCAGGTCGCGCACACGTACAAGTACGAAGGCGGCGGCGCGGCCGTACTCGGCAGCATTCAGCCGCAGCCGATCGAAAACGCGCCCGACGGCTCCTTGCCGCTCGAGAAGATCGCAGCGGCGATCAAGCCGATCGACAATCACTTCGCGCGCACGCGGCTGCTCGCGCTCGAAAACACGATCGGCGGCAAGGTGCTGCCGGCCGGTTACGTCGCGCAGGCGACGAAGCTCGCGCGCGATCGCGGGCTGTCGACGCATCTCGACGGCGCGCGCGTGTTCAACGCGGCGGTGGCATCGGACAAGCCGGTCAGCGATCTGTGTGCGCCGTTCGACTCCGTGTCGGTCTGTTTTTCAAAGGGATTGGGCGCGCCGGTTGGCTCGGTGCTGGTCGGCTCGAAAGCATTGATCGAGGTCGCAAGCCGCTGGCGCAAGGTGCTGGGCGGCGGCATGCGTCAGTCGGGCTTGCTCGCCGCCGCGTGTCTCTACGCGCTGGAGCATCACGTCGATGACCTGGCGCAGGATCACGACAACGCCGCGCGTCTCGCCGCCGGTCTGGGCCAGATCGACGCAATCACCGTGTTGTCGCACGCAACCAACATGGTCTTCGCGCAGATTCCCGAGGCGCATTGCGCGCCGCTCGAAGCGTTCCTGAAGGAGCGCGGCATTCTGATGCAGATGCTCTATGCATCGCGATTCGTCACGCATCGCGATGTGTCGCGCGCGGATATCGACACGGTCATTCACGCGGTCAAAGACTATTTCGCGCGTTGAATGAAAAATGCCCCGCTCTGAATGCAAGCGGGGCATTTCTCGACTCGGAACGGCAAGCTTAGTCCACTGCGCCGCCTGCAAACCAGGCCGCCACTTTCTGACGCTCGGCGTCGGTCATCTGCGTCACGTTGCCGAGCGGCATCGCCTTCAACGTCACCGCCTGCTGATGCACGCGCTGCGCGTTCTGCTTGATCTCGGCAGGCGTATCGAGCAAGACGCCGGCGGGCGCGCTGCCCATCATCGTCGGATGCGCGGAGTGGCACGTCGCGCAGCGCTGCTGGATGATCGGCTGGATGTCGGAGACCTTGATGGTCGGGGCACCCGCGGCTTGCGCGACCGGCACCGACGGCGCAGGCATGGTCCACGCGAATGCGCCGAGCACCAGCGCGAGGCCCGCGACCGGCATGTACCACAGCACCTGGCCGCGATGGCGCATCACGAAGAACTGGCGAATCAGCGCGCCCGCCAGCATGATCAGCACGAGAATCAGCCAGTTGTACTTGTGCGTGTAGGTCATCGCGTAGTGGTTCGACAGCATCGCGAACACGACCGGCAGCGTGAAGTACGTGTTGTGCACGGAGCGCTGCTTGCCGCGCTTGCCGTAGATCGCGTTCGGCGTCTCGCCCTTGAGCATCGCGGCGACCATCTTGCGCTGGCCCGGAATGATGACGAAGAACACGTTGGCCGACATGATCGTCGCGATCATCGCACCGGTGATCAGATACGCGGCGCGGCCCGCGAACACGTGGCACGCGATGAACGCCGCGACCAGCACGTAGATGCCGACGCAGATGCCGAGCAGCTTGTCGTTGGTGCCGAGCACGCGGCACAGCGTGTCGTACACGATCCAGCCGGCCATCAGGAAGCCGAGCGCGGCCGACACAGCGACGACCGGGCCCATGTCGAGCACGCTCTTGTCGATGAGATAGGTGCTCGGCGCCATCAGATACAGCACGAAGAAGAGGCCGAAGCCCGACATCCACGTGGTGTACGACGGCCAGAACGACCAGTGCAGGCTCTCCGGCATGTCCTGCGGCGCGACGGAGTATTTCTGCATGTGATAGAAACCGCCGCCGTGAACGTGCCAGAAATCGCCGAACACGCCGCGACGGCGCGCGTTCGGGTCGGTGGGCGGTTTCAAACTGTTGTCCAGCGCGACGAAATAGAACGATTCGCCGATCCAGGCGATCGCGACGATGACGTGCAGACAGCGCAATACGAGATTGAGCCAGTCGGTGACAAAGCCTTCCATGTACTCCTCCACTACCGATTCGTTATGCGCGGGGACGGCGCGATATAGGTATGTTTTAGCTGCCGCTCAGCTTCCGCGATACGTGCTGTAGGCCCATGGCGAAACGAGCAGCGGCACGTGATAGTGCGCGCCGGAATCCGCGATGCCGAAGCGCAGTACGACACGATCGACGAAGCGCGGCTCGGGCACCTTCACGCCGAACGCGGCGAAATAATCGCCGGCATGGAACACCAGTTCGTATTCGCCGGGTACGAGATCGGCGCCTTCGAGCAGCGGCGCATCGGCGCGGCCGTCGTCGTTGGTGTGGATGGTCTTGATCGCGCGGCGGCTGTCGCCGTCGAGCGCGAACAGTTCGACCTTGATGCTGGCGCCCGGGCGGCCGTGCGCGGTGTCGAGGACGTGGGTAGTGAGCTTGCCCATTTCGCAGTTTCCTTGAGTTATGCGAGATCCGGCTTTGCGCATCGATCCGAAATTCGGCACCCCGGCGTTGAGGTGCTTCTGCGGCGGATCGAGGCTCCACGTCAGTGGCTACATACCCGTCGGCGTTTCAGATGCGCGCCGTGTACAGCATTGTAGGAATTTGAGACGCGCTGTGCGCCCGCGATAGGAAAGATAATGCCCAACGCATGACAGCGGCGCGTAAGCCTTGCAGCAACGGGTTCGCGGACGTTTCCGGGGGCTTCCGGACGGCTCTTCCGCCGATGCTACCCGCGCCAAAATTCACGAATATATTGCCTGCCTGAGGACGACTATGACGGCAGTCTGATTGCGTCCGATTTTTTGGCTACGGACAGTGGCGATGCGCGCAAAGTCTATGGATACTTGCCGCGTCCCGAAGACGGCGGCAGACGCTGGGTAACCGGGGCTTTACTGGTTCCCCTGAACGTCTCTGGAGAAAAAGCCGATGCCACGCAGTCTATTGGTCAAGAATGCTCACATGCTCGTCACGATGGACGAAGCGCGCCGTGAAATTGCCGACGGCGGCCTGTATATCGAAGACAACCGCATCGTCCAGGTCGGACCGACGAGCGAACTCCCGCCCACCGCCGACGACGTGCTCGACATGCGCGGCCATCTCGTCGTTCCGGGCCTCGTCAACACACACCATCACATGTATCAGAGCCTGACGCGCGCGATTCCCGCCGCGCAGAACGCCGAACTGTTCGGCTGGCTCACGAACCTCTACAAGATCTGGGCGCATCTGACGCCCGAGATGATCAACGTGTCGACCAAGACGGCGATGGCCGAATTGCTGCTGTCCGGCTGCACGACGTCGAGCGACCATTTGTATATCTACCCGAACGGCAGCCGGCTGGATGACAGCATCGCGGCGGCGCGCGAGATCGGCATGCGTTTTCACGCGGCGCGCGGCAGCATGAGCGTCGGGCAGCGCGATGGCGGGCTGCCGCCGGATTCGGTCGTCGAGAAGGAAGACGCGATCCTGAAGGACTCGCAGCGGCTCATCGAGACGTATCACGACGAAGGCCGTTACGCGATGCTGCGCGTGGTCGTCGCGCCGTGCTCGCCGTTTTCGGTGAGCCGCGAATTGATGCGCGATGCAGCGCTGCTCGCGCGCGAATACGGCGTGTCACTGCACACGCATCTGGCCGAAAACGTCAACGATGTCGCGTACAGCCGCGAGAAATTCGGCATGACGCCCGCCGAATATGCCGAGGATCTCGGCTGGGTGGGCCACGACGTGTGGCATGCACACTGCGTGCAGCTCGACAAACCGGGCATCGAACTGTTCGCGCGCACGGGCACGGGCGTCGCGCATTGTCCGTGCTCGAACATGCGGCTCGCGTCCGGCATCGCGCCGATCCGCGCGATGCGCGACGCGGGCGTGCCGGTGGGCATCGGCGTGGACGGGTCGGCATCGAACGACGGTGCGCAGATGGTAGCGGAGGTGCGTCAGGCGTTGCTGTTGCAGCGCGTCGGCTTCGGCCCGGACGCGATGACCGCGCGGGAAGCGCTCGAGATTGCAACGCTCGGCGGAGCGAAGGTGCTCAATCGCGATGATATCGGCGCGCTTGCGCCCGGCATGGCGGCGGACTTCGTGTCGTTCGACCTGTCGCAGACGGCGTTCGCGGGCGCGCTGCACGATCCGGTGGCGGCGCTGGTGTTCTGCGCGCCGTCACAGGTATCGACGAGTGTGATCGACGGCAAGGTCGTCGTGAAGGAAGGGCGCCTGACGACGCTGGATCTGGGGGCCGTGGTGGAACGGCACAACCGGCTGGCGGGTGAACTGGCGAACCGGGCGTAAATGAAGCGGGGCGCCCGAAGGCGCCCCGTCCGAAGCATCACGGCTGATCGATCAGCGACCGCGTCGCTTCGCCGACGAGCCCGCGCAGCCAGCGGACTTCATCGGAGTAATGACAGCGCTCGTGCCAGAGCTGGTAATACTGCATCGGCGGGAAATCGAGCGGCGCGGGCACGACCGCGAGCGGCAGAAACCGCGCGTAGTGATCGGCGAAGAGCCGCGTCGTCGTGAAGACCAGATCCGACTTGATCAGCACGTAAGGCGCGAGATTGAAGTACGGCAGCGTGACGACGACATGACGCTTCAGACGCTCGCGCGCCAGATGCACGTCGATCGCGCCGCGCTGGCCGACGGAATAGGGCGTCGGCGCGAGATGCGGCGCGTTCAGGTACTGATCGAGCGTGAGCCCGCCGCGCTTGGCGAACGGATGCTGATTGCTGACGAGACACACGATCTTGTCGACGAACAGGTTCGAGAGGTGCAACTGCTCGGGCGGCTCCGGCCAGTTGCCGACGACGATATCGAGCTTGCCATCCTCGAGCGCGAGTTCGTAGTCGAACGCAGGCCCAAGCGAATGAAACTCGAGCGTCGCATTCGGCGCGGCCAGACGAAAGCGTTCGACGACGGTCGGCACGAACAGCACGTTCAGATAGTCGGGACAGCCGATGCGATAGCACCGCACGGAAGTCGAAGGATCGAAGTTGTGCTGCTGGACCTTGATGCGTTCGATCTCGCGCAGCGCGTTCTGCGTGGGCTCGAGCAGGCGCAGTCCGTATTCGGTCGGCACCATGCCGGACTTGCCGCGCACGAGGAGCGGGTCGCCGGTGATGTCGCGCAGCCGGCGTAACGCTGCGCTGATGGCGGGTTGGGACTGATTGAGTTTGACGGCCGCGCGGGTCACGCTGCGTTCCATCAGGAGGGTATGCAAGACGCGCAATAAATACGTATCGATCGCCTCGCGTTGCTGACTCATGTTATCTCCACTATATGTTCTGGCTGATCGATGCGGGGGTGCCACATATCATTTTTAATATGTCGTGAAAATTTCGTCAAGGTGTGGCTTACCCGCAAACATTGGCTTTGGTGGGGCGCAACACCTAATTTTGAGTTATCGACTTAGTGTTCCGAATTCTGTAAATTCTGCCCGCGATATGAGTTCGTGCGACATGAGGGTTTGTCTCACGCTCGTGAGCGGTAACTTTTCCAGCCCGGCCTGCTCGGTGGCCGGGCGCATTTCTGGATCTTCATGGGCGACGCCATTTCCAAGTCGACCACGCCACCGCGCCTGGCGTTGTCGGGTATCAGCAAACAATATCCGTCCGTCAAGGCCAATGACGGCGTGAATCTCGTCGTCATGCCGGGCGAAATCCACGCCGTGCTCGGCGAGAACGGGGCGGGCAAGTCCACGCTGATGAAGATCATCTACGGCGCGGTGCGCCCGGATGAAGGCGAGATCCGCTGGCAGGGCGAGGCGGTGGAGATCGGCAGCCCGGCCGCCGCGCGCAAGCTCGGCATCGGCATGGTGTTCCAGCACTTTTCCCTCTTCGAGACGCTGACGGTCGCCGAGAACATCGCGCTCGCGCTCGACGAGAAGTTCGACATGAAAGCCTTGGGCAAGCGCATCCGCGAAGTGTCGAAGGACTATGGCCTCGATGTCGATCCGCAGCGTCATGTGCACAGTCTGACCGTGGGCGAGCGGCAGCGCGTGGAAATCGTGCGCTGTCTGCTGCAGAATCCGCGTCTGCTCATCATGGACGAACCGACTTCGGTGCTCACGCCGCAAGCGGTCCAGAAACTCTTCAAGGTGTTGCGCCGGCTCGCGTCCGAAGGCTGCAGCATTCTCTACATCAGCCACAAGCTCGACGAAATCCAGTCGCTCTGCGAAAACGCCACCGTGATGCGCGGCGGCCGCGTGACCGGCAACGTCGATCCGCGCAAGGAAACGCAGGCGTCGCTCGCGCAACTGATGGTTGGCCATTCGCTGCCCGATTACACGCGGCGCGAGCACAATCCGGGCGACGTGCGGCTCGCGGTGAAGAATCTGTCCGTGGCGAGTCCGGATCCGTTCGGCACGTCGCTGGAGAACGTGTCATTCGCGGTGCACGCGGGCGAGATCTTCGGCATCGCGGGCGTTTCGGGGAACGGGCAGGCCGAACTGCTCGCGGCGCTGTCGGGCGAGATTCGCGACCGGCACGTCGCGACGGATGCCGTATCGATCTGCGGCAAGCCCGCCGCGCGACTGACGGCGGGCGGACGGCGCAGGCTCGGTTTCGCGTTCGTGCCTGAAGAACGCCTCGGGCGCGGCGCGGTTCCCGCGATGTCGCTCGCCGACAACGGCCTGCTCACCGCGCATCGCGAGAACATGGTGCGCGGCGGCTGGATCAGGGCGGCCACGGTGAAGGCGTTCGCCCAACGCTGCATCGAATCGTTCGACGTGCGCTGCGGCGGCAGCGACGCGCTCGCGCAAAGCCTCTCGGGAGGCAATTTGCAGAAGTTCATCGTCGGGCGCGAGATTCTTCAGGAGCCGAAGGTGCTCGTGGTCGCTCAGCCGACCTGGGGCGTCGATGTCGGCGCGGCGGGCTTCATCCGCCAGCAACTGCTCGATCTGTCGGCGCGCGGCGTCGCGATCCTCGTGATTTCCGAAGAGCTGGAAGAACTGTTCGATATCTGCGACCGGCTCGCCGTGATCGCGCGCGGCAAGCTCTCGCCGGTGCGCAAGACGAGTGAAACCAACGCGGAGGAAGTCGGCCTCTTCATGGCCGGCCTTTTCGAAGGCAAGCCTGCGACCGCTGCCGAACCCGACTCTCTCTTGAAGCACTAAGCACGATGATCTTTCCCTATCGACTCGAAGCGCGCCCGACGCCCTCGCGCGTCATGCAGCTCGCGGTGCCGGTGGTCGCCGCCGTCGCGACGCTCATCATCGGCTTTCTGATTTTCAGCCTCGTCGGGCAGGACCCGCTGCGCGCGATGCACGCGTTCTTCATCGATCCGCTTGCGAGCGTCAACGGCTGGTCAGAACTCGTGCTGAAAGCGTCGCCGCTGTGCCTGATCGGGCTCGGGCTCGCGGTCGGCTATCGCGCGAACGTGTGGAACATCGGCGCGGAAGGGCAGATGCTGCTCGGCGGCATCGTCGCGGGCGGCATCGCGATTCATGCCGGCGATGCGTCCGGCTGGTGGACGCTGCCGTTGATGATGCTCGGCGGCATCGTCGGCGGCATGCTGTGGGCGGCGATTCCCGCGCTGCTCAAGAGCCGCTTCAACACCAACGAAATCCTGACGAGCCTGATGCTCACCTACGTCGCGACGCAGTTGCTCATCTACCTCGTGAGCGGCCCGTGGCGCGACCCCGAAGGCATGAACTTCCCGATCTCGGCGATGTTCGGCGACGACGCGCTGTTCCCGCGCCTCTACGGCGACTGGCACTGGAGCTGGCTCAAGGGCACGCGCATCAACGCGTCGGTGTTTCTGACGGCGATCGCGATTCCCTGCGTGTGGCTCTTCATGCGCAAGAGCTTCGCGGGCTTCCGGATGAACGTCGGCGGTCTCGCGCCGCTCGCCGCGCGCTACGCCGGCTTCTCCGACAAGAAGACGATCTGGACCTCGCTGCTGCTCTCCGGCGGCCTCGCGGGGCTGGCCGGCATGGGCGAAGTGGCCGGTCCCATTGGACAGTTGCAGGCGGGCTGGTCGCCGGGCTACGGCTTCACCGCGATCATCGTCGTGTTCGTGGGGCGGCTGCATCCGGTGGGCATCGTGCTCGCCAGTCTGCTGATGGCGCTGCTGTATCTCGGCGGCGAAGCGGTGCAGACCTCGCTGCAACTGCCGCAGGCGCTCGCGGGCGTGTTTCAGGGCTTGCTGCTCTTCTGCCTGCTCGGCTGCGATCTCTTCGTGAATTACCGCATCAAGCGCAGGACGCCCGCGCATCACGCCGCATAAGAGGCACGACAACATGGATATCAATCAAGCCGGCAACCTCGCTTCGAGCGCCGTGATCGCCGCGATCCCGCTGATGTACGCTGGCGCGGGCGAACTCGTCGCCGAAAAATCGGGCGTACTGAATCTCGGCGTCGAAGGGATGATGCTGATGGGCGCGGTCGCGGGCTACGCCGTCACCGCGATCACGGGCAATCCGTGGCTGGGCATCGTCGCGTCCGTGTTCGCCGGGCTCGCGATGGCGCTTCTGTTTGGCTTTCTCACCATCACGATGCTCGCCAATCAGGTTGCCACCGGCCTCTCGCTGACGATCTTCGGCATCGGCTTTTCGGCGTATATCGGCAAGCCGTACACGTCGGCGGCGGTGCGTGCGAGCATCGACGTCATGCCGATTCCCGGCCTCGCGAACATTCCCGTGCTCGGCCCCGCGATCTTCTCGCTCACGCCGCTCGGCTATCTCGCGTTCATCATGTTCGCGGTGATCGGCTGGTTCCTCTACAAGACGCGCGCGGGGCTCGTGCTGCGCTCGGTGGGCGAATCGCCGTCGGTGGCGCATTCGGTGGGTTTTCCGGTCGTCGGCGTGCGTTATGGCGCGACGCTCTTCGGCGGCGCGATGGCGGGCATCGCGGGCGGCTATTACTCGATCGTCTATCTGCACGTCTGGCAGGAACAACTGACGTCGGGGCGCGGCTGGATCGCGCTCGCGCTCGTCGTGTTCGCGACGTGGCGGCCGGGGCGCCTCCTGATCGGCGCGTTGCTGTTCGGCGCGGTGATGGCGCTGCAGTTCTACGCGCAGGCGATCGGCGTGCCCGTGCCGACGCAGTTCCTCGCGATGTTGCCGTATATCGCGACCATCGTCGTGCTGGTGCTCATTTCGCGTAACGCGAACACGATCAAGCTCAACGCGCCCGCATCGCTCGGCAAGCCGTTCTTCGCGGCGAGTTGATGCTGTTGTTCTCGCGCAGCGTCGTGGTTTCGCTCTCATTTTTGACCGACCAAACTGATGCGGGCCTGCAATGCCGTTTCACACACAACATCGACCAGGAGAATCACAATGAATAAACCATGGCTGAAGGCGATCACCGCGACGGTCGCACTGTCCGCCACCGTCGCCGCGCTGAGCGCGCGCGCGGCGGACGCGCCGGGCGTCGCGTTCGTCTATCTCGGCAATCCGGGCGATGCGGGCTGGACCTTCGCGCACGACGCCGGCAGCAAGGAAGCCGAAGCGAAGTTCGGCAGCAAGATCAAGATCACGCGCGTGGAGAACGTGCCGGAGTCCGCGGACTCGGAACGCGTGTTCCGCGATCTCGCGAACAAGGGCAACAAGGTCATCTTCGCGACGAGCTTCGGCTATCAGGATTTCGCGTTGAAGGTCGCGAAGGATTTTCCCGACACCATCTTCCTGACGGCGACCGGCTTCAAGAAAGCCAAGAACTTCGGCACCTATGACGTACGCATGTATCAGGGCGCGTATCTGGCCGGCGTCGCCGCGGGCTATGTGACGAAGACGAACACGCTCGGCTTCGTGGCGTCGGTGCCGATTCCGGAAGTCGTGCGCAACATCAACGCGTACACGATGGGCGCGCGCTCGGTGAATCCGAAGGTCCATACGAAGGTCATCTGGATCAATAGCTGGTTCGATCCGGGCAAGGAAAAGCAGGCGGCCGAAACGCTGATTGGCCAGGGCGCGGACGTGCTCCTGCAGAACACCGATTCCAACGCGACGCTCAACACCGCCGCCGAGAAGAAGGTTTATGCCTTCGGCTGGGACTCGAACATGAAGAAGTTCGGTCCGAGCGCGCATCTGGGCTCGGTGGTCGCGCACTGGGGCGTGTACTACAACGAGGTCATTCCCAAGGTCCTCGACGGCACGTGGAAGAACGATCCGGTATGGCTCGGCATTCCGCAAAAAGCCGTGGATCTCGAAGACCTGAACAACGGCGTGATTCCCGCGAAGGCGCTGCAGGCGGTCGCTGCGAAGCGCGACGAACTGCACACTGGCAAGTGGGATGTGTTCAGTGGTCCGATCAAGGATCAGTCTGGCGCCGAGAAGGTGCCGGCGGGCAAGACGCTCACGGATCCGGAATTGCAGCGGATCAACTGGTATGTCGAAGGCGTCGACGGGTCGTTGCCGAAGTAAGCGCGCGCGTTCGGTCCGCGCAAAGACAAACCGCGCTTCGTTGCGAAACGAAGCGCGGTTTTTTCATGCGACGCAGCCACGCATCAATCGATACGCAGTCCCACCTTGATCGTCACCTGCCAGTGCAGGATCTTGCCATCCTCGATGTGTCCGCGCGTCTCCACCACTTCGAACCAGTGCATATTGCGCAGCGTCTTCGATGCCTTCTCGAGCGCGACGTGCACGGCATCGTCGCTCGACTTCGGCGAGGAGCCGGTGAGTTCGATCTGCTTGTAGACGTGTTCCGACATGGTGTTCTCCTTGTAGTGACCCGTTGTGTCGCGAGAAGCTCGCAGTACCGGTGCAGCAACGCACGCGCCACGCTTTCGCGCGTGGCTTCCATTAAAGGACAGGAAAGCGCGCACGAGTAGTGGGGGTTTGCGCGAAGCGCGCCAGCGCGCGCGACAATGCGCGGGCCTCGTGGATGAGGCCCGCACACATCGGTGCAGAACGGGGAGGATCAGGAAAAGATCAGCGCAGCGGCCGCGAGGCGGCGTCGCCCGCGTCCTGGCGGCGCGTGCCGCGACGTCTGCGCGCGGAAACCGTCGCGCCGAATTCGCTCAGAATCTGCGCGCGGGCGCGGCTCGCGAATACGAGGAAACCGAAACCGTTCGCCTCGTACCAGTAACCGCCGTTCTCCAGACCATCGAGCGGCTGCTCGAGCGCATTGGTGATCGATTCGACACAGCGCCTGTGCAGCTCGTCGATGGCCGGATACGGCGGCTGTGCGCCGCGCACGCTGCACAGCAGGACATCGAGCCCCGGCAGAACGTGCGCGTACAGAACCGGCTCATCCTGAGCGCGAGCACGGGCAATCTTCGTGTCTAATTGACCGAATGGCTTGAAATGCCGCAGCACGGCGAGAAAAGACTCGTCGCCATCGGCCTTCACGCGTTTACGCTTTTTCGGGAAGGACATAAAAACTCGCCTGAAAAAGAATTGCAAGAAACGCAGCGTCCTCATGCGGCCACTCCCGTCTTGCGCGCCGCACGTCGATCTTTTATAGCGCATCGATGTGATTAGGTCACGGTGAATCGGACGATTCGATGATTGACCGGCAAAGGTGCCAGCGCACATCCATGGCGCACGATTCATGCCGATGACCGTTTGGCGGCCCGCTTGGCATCTCTCAGA
The DNA here is from genome assembly GCF_018408855.1 of Caballeronia sp. NK8. Taxonomy (GTDB): domain Bacteria; phylum Pseudomonadota; class Gammaproteobacteria; order Burkholderiales; family Burkholderiaceae; genus Caballeronia. Next base: position 1,292,756 of record NZ_AP024322.1, read on the forward strand.
GCATCTGTCTCAATAATAGTCCTGCTCTTCCCCGCGCGAGCAGCTTTCGTAAAGAAAAATGCGGGTGGGGGCACCAACGGTGTGGGGTGCAACAGGGCAGACCTACCCAACGCCGCGCGGGTTCCACGGCCCGCGCGGGGGTTTGCCCGGCTAGACGCGCGGGGACTTCTTGAGTTCGTCGCGAATCTCGCGCAGCAGCAGCACGTCTTCCGGGGTCGCGGGGGGTGCGGCTTCGGCCGGCTTGCGCAGATTGTTGATGAACTTGACCATCAGAAAGATGATGAACGCAAGGATGATGAAGTTGATCAGCACGGTGATGAACGAGCCGTAGCCGAACACCGCCACGCCCGCGGTCTGCAAATCCTTGTAGGAATCGGGATTGCCTTTGAAGGTTGGCGGTATCTGCCCGAGTTTTACGAACAGATTCGAAAAATCGAGACCGCCCGTCGCGAGCCCGACCACCGGCATGATCAAATCCTTGACGATGGAGTTCACGATCGTCGAAAAGGCGCCGCCGATGATGACACCGACCGCGAGGTCCATGACGTTGCCCTTGAGGGCGAAGTTCTTGAATTCCTCAATCATGCTCATGCGCGGCTTCCTCCAGTTTGAGTTAGACGGTTGTGCGGGCTAAAGCGGCAGCAAGGGATATGCCATTGAAGCGCCCGCGAAACGTGCAGCAAGGCGCGTTTCATCGGCGGGCGCCACGATAATGATAGTCAATTCGACCGCGTGACGCCCGCGCGCCGAAAAAACGGCATCACGCGGCGGGCACGCGTCCCACGGTGATCGCGGCACAGAAGGCGGCGTGGTCCGCGACCGTCTGCGCGCCGTAGCGCTCGGCCCACATCGCGAAGGCCGCGTCGAGCCGGTCCGAATTGCCGCAGTAGCCCGCGATGAGCGCGGCGTCGCCGGTGCGCGCGTGGGCGCGGGCGAGCAGCAGGCCGAGGCACCACGCGTAGAAATCGAAGGTGGCGCCATGCAGCCAGTCGACGGGAATCGAGCCGCGAATCTGTTTCATCTGGCGTACGTAGAAATCGCGTCCGGAGATGGTCGTCCAGCCGAGCAGCGCGTCCGATGAATTCTGCATCAGCCGTTGCCCATGCACGACGCGCCGTCCCTGATGCCGATACGGCTCCGGCAGCGCCGGCACGAAGGGCGCGGCGGCAGGCACGATGCCTTCCTTCACCTGCATGAAAAGCGGGTCGCCGAGCGCGCGGCCGAGCATCAGCACGAGATACGCGCGCGTGCCGACGCTCCCCACGCCGACCACGCGATGCGCGACATCCACGACGTCGTACCGCTCGAGCATCATGCGCCACTCGCCCGCGATGGTCTGCAGATACGCCTTCAGTCCATCGATCACATGATTTTTCTCGGCGCCGTCGAGCTTCGTGAGAATCGGCGGATCGACCTTGAAGCGATAGCTCTTGCCCGCCGGCTCCGCGACTTTCGCGAGCATGGTCGCGTGCGAACGTTTCATCGCACGCTCGACCGTTTTCTCGATGGTCGCTTTTTCGTCGGCGTCGAGCGGGGTCGGCGCGTCCATGTGCAGCGCGCTCGCGTAGGAGCGCATCTGCCACAGATCGTAGGGGCTCACTTGCCACAGCCTGGCCATCGTCGTGCGATACGCGGCGCACGCCGAGCGCACCGCGCGCTCGCGCCCGGCCGAGTCGACGCCGTTTTCGCGCGCCGCGACGTTGATGCTCGCGGTCAGGCGCTTGAGGTCCCATTCCCACGGGCCGACCAGCGTTTCGTCGAAATCGTTCAGGTCGAACACGACGTCCTGGCGCGGCGTGCGAAACAGGCCAAAGTTATTGATGTGCGCGTCGCCGTCGATGATCACGTTGTGCCCCATCGACGGCGACTTCGCCAGATCCCACGCCATCACGGTCGCGGAGCCGCGCAGGAACGCGAACGGCGACTCGGCCATGCGCTGCATGCGCAACGGGATCAGCCGCTCCTGCCGGCCCGCGTTGCCGGCGAGCACGCGTTCGACGGGATCGGGGCGATCGGGCGCGGGCGCCCACGCGCCGTGTGCGTCGAACGGAACGGCGTCGCGCAGCGCGCGGCCAGCGGCGCGGCTCTCTTCGGCCGTGCCGTTGATCTGTGTATTCGTCGAGGCGGAATCGGGGCGGGTGGACAAGGCGTGCTCTCCTTCGGCGATGGGGCGTCGGTCGCTCGCCAAGCATTTGACGCACCCGACAGGAACGTTTTACACGCAGCACGCGGCGGCGAGAAGCGACCGCGCGTCGGACGGCCCGAAGACAGGCCGCGCGCCGATACGGCAAACGGGCACACGAAATGCTTCTTACGATCCGCCTGAAGCCCCGCAATGCCACCGCACGATCCCGACGCCGCGCGCGTCAACCATTCGAATACATCATCTCATGGCGAACGAACTCCGCATTGCTGAAGGCTCACCGTTTCCGCTCGGCGCGACCTGGGACGGAAACGGCGTCAATTTCGCGCTCTTTTCCGCGAACGCCACCAAAGTCGAGTTGTGTCTGTTCGACGAGAAAGGCGAAAAGGAAACGCAGCGCATCGAGCTGCCCGAATTCACCGATGAAGTCTGGCACGTCTACGTGCACGGGCTCGCACCCGGCACGGTCTACGGCTATCGCGTGCACGGTCCTTACGAGCCCGAAGCCGGACATCGCTTCAATCCGAACAAGCTGCTGCTCGACCCGTATGCGAAGGCGCACGTCGGCACGCCGAACTGGGACCCGGCCTTGTTCGGCTACACGCTCGACGCCGAGGGCGAAGATCTCACCTTCGACGAACGCGACAGCGCGCCCTTCATGCAGAAGTGCCAGGTCGTCGATCAGACTTTCAGCTGGACCCACGCGACGCGCGTGCGCGTGCCATGGGAGCACACGATCTTCTACGAAACGCACGTGCGCGGCTATACGAAGCTGCATCCGGCGATCCCCGAGCACATGCGCGGCACGTTCGAAGGGCTCGGGCAGAAGGAAGTCGTCGAGTACATCAAGAGCCTCGGCGTGACGTCGGTCGAACTGCTGCCGATCCACACCTTCGTCAACGACAGCTATCTGCTCGACAAGGGGCTCACGAACTACTGGGGCTACAACACGATCGGCTTTTTCGCCGCCGATCCGCGCTACTTCGCGCGCGGGGCGGGCGCCATCGCCGAATTCAAGGAGATGGTCGACCGGCTGCACGAGGCCGGCCTCGAAGTGATTCTCGACGTCGTCTACAACCACACCGCCGAAGGCAACGAGCGCGGGCCGACGCTGTCGTTTCGCGGCATCGACAACGCGTCGTACTATCGGCTGATGCCGGAAGAATCGCGCTATTACATCAACGATACCGGCACCGGTAATACGCTCAATCTCTCGCATCCGCGCGTGCTGCAGATGGTCACCGACAGCCTGCGCTACTGGGTGACGGAGATGAACGTCGACGGCTTCCGCTTCGATCTCGCGACGATTCTCGGCCGCGAGCCTTACGGCTTCGACGAAGGCGGCGGTTTTCTCGACAGTTGCCGGCAGGACCCGATTCTCTCGAGCGTGAAGCTCATCGCCGAGCCGTGGGATTGCGGGCCGGGCGGCTATCAGGTCGGCGGATTTCCGCCGGGCTGGGCGGAATGGAACGATCGCTATCGCGATACCGTGCGGGAGTTCTGGAAGGGCGACGAAGGCGTCGCGCCGGAACTCGGCACGCGCATCACCGCATCGGGCGACAAATTCAACAAGCGCGGACGCAGACCGTGGGCGAGCGTGAACTTCATCACCGCGCACGACGGCTTCACGCTCAACGATCTCGTCTCGTACAACGAAAAGCACAACGAGGCGAACGGCGAGGACAACAACGACGGTCACTCGGACAACAAGTCGTGGAACTGCGGCGCCGAAGGCCCGACCGACGACCCCGAGATCCGCGCGCTGCGCGAGCGCCAGAAGCGCAACCTGCTCGCCACGCTGCTGTTCTCGCAAGGCACGCCGATGCTGCTCGCGGGCGACGAGTTCGGCCGCACGCAGAAGGGCAACAACAACGCCTACTGCCAGGACGACGACATCAGCTGGGTCAACTGGGACATCGACGACGATGGCCGCGCGCTCACCGAGTTCGTGCGCAAGCTGACGACGCTGCGGCACACGCTGCCGGTGCTGCGGCGCCAGCGCTTCCTCACGGGCGAGTACAACGAGGACCTGCAGGTCGCCGATGTCCGATGGCTCGGCACGACCGGCGACGAACTCACGCAGGAGCAATGGGACGATCCGAACATGCGCTGCTTCGGCCTCGTCTTCGATGGCCGCGCGCAAGCGACGGGCATCCGCAAGCCCGCCTCGGACGCGACGCTGTTACTGATCGTGAACGCCTATCACGACGTGGTGGATTTCACGCTGCCCGACATTCCGGGTCCGGACGAATGGATCTGCCTGATCGACACGAATGCGCCGATTCGCGAGGAGTTGCCCGAGTTCGGCTCCGACGATGTGTATCAGGTCACGGGCCGCTCGCTGCTGCTGTTCGCGTTGCAGCCGCGCGGCGCGACGAAGCGTATTTTCAAGCGGCTGGAAGAGGCGCTCACGGACGAAGTGCCGCCCGAAAGCGAAGAGAAGAAAGCGCAGGGATGATTTTCGCGTTGACGGGCCGCTTCGCACGACCGGGTATCATGCGACTTTTGCGATAGCGACAGGAGGCGGCGCGAGCCGCCTTCTTTTTTTCGATGATGGCTGTTTCACTCACGCATGAACGCGCGCCTGTCGAGGGCCGCGCCGCCCCGACGGCATGATCCTGCATGCCGTCCTGCACGTCGCGAGCTGGGATCAGCTCGAACGCATCTGGGAATTCGTCGTCGGCTTCTTCAAGTTTCTGTGGGGCCTGCTGCGCTTTCTCGGCGGAGGCTGAAGCGCTGATTTCTCACGCCGATACGAAAAAGCCCCGCGTCAGCGGGGCTTTCGATCGTGCGTGCGCGGCGAGATCAGGAATCGCGCCAGCCATCGTCGTTGCTGCCGAGGTCGAGGCCGCCGCCACCTCCGCCGCCATCGTTCCAGTCGTTCGAGCCATTGCCGAGATCCAGTCCGCCGCCATTGTTGCCGAAGTCGAGACCGCCATTGTCGTTCTGCGCCGGGCGGTCGACGGGCACATCGCGCTCGATCACGCGATCGCGTCCATGTGACAGCGCCTGACCGAGCAGCACGCCGGTCAGCAGCCCGCCCATGCCGCCACCGAATCCGCCGCCGCCTTGCTGGATGATGACGGGCGGTTGCTGGCCCTGTTGCGGCGGATAAGGCCCTTGCTGCGGATACTGCTGCGGGCCACGCCCGAAACGCTCGGCTTCCTGCGCATACGGCGAGGCGTTCGGCGCACCCGCTTGAGCGTTGCTGGCCGCGTTCGGATCGGGGCGGCCTTCGGCGCGCGCTTTCAGGCTCGCGACCTGATTCTCCAGATCCTCGATCGCATACGGCGGCACCGGATTCTTCGAATTCGACAGCGATTCGACCATTTCGCGCAACTGCGTTTCCGCGCCTTCCACGTCTTTCAGCAGCGCCTCGTGGCCCGGCGCGGTGGACAGGCGCACGTCGAGCTTGAGCGTGCGTACGTCGTTGAGCAGCTCGGTCGCGCGCTTGAGCTGCGAGCGGCGGTCGGTATCGGCCTGGCCGTCATCGCGTGCGCGGGCGCGGCGCAAACCCCAGCGCAGCACGAGCGCGATTGCCGCGATCAGCACCGCGAAGCCGATCCACGCGCCCGCACCGAGCCCGTGGCTCTGCGGCGCGGCGGCGGCCTGCTCCTGATTGAAGGGATTCTGCGCACTCGATGTGTTCGCGCCGTTGTTCGAGCGCGGCGCGAGGTTCGCGCGAGTTGCATCGCCCTGAATGCGCGCTTGCGTGGCCGCGAAGCGGGAAGGGTCAGTGAAGCTCAGCGAAGGATCGAGCGATTTCGCCTGCTGCAGATGCGAAAGGGCGTCGCTGTAGCGGCCCTCGCGGTCGAGCACCTGCGCGTAGAGATAATGCGCGTGCGCGTTTTTCGGATGCGCGTCGAGCACTTCGCTCAACTGCGAGTCGGCCTGTTTCCAGTTGCCCTGCGTCATCGACTGCTCGACCTGCTGCGCGGTAGGCACGGCGAACGCGAGCGGGGAAGCGAGCGACAGCGACAACGCCACAGCCGTCAAAAACTTTTTCATGATGCGGGCCGGACGCGATGAACGTCCGTCTCCTGTCGAAGCTGCAATCGGGTCGTGCAAAGGTGATGCTCAAGGTAACGCATATTCGTGCGACGCGCCGCGCGCCCGAGAGTTCGCCGCGCGCGCACGTATTTCAGATGCCGATCCTTACTGCGCCGGCGTATTCAACTGCTTCTTCAGCGCGGCGAGCCGATCCTCGACCGACGGTCCGCGATTGAGATCGGCGAGTTTGTCGTCGAGCGCCTTGCCGGACTTCTGGTCCGCCGAATTCAGACGCGCGTCGGAGCGGGCGTTGGCGAGCTGAACCTTGTCTTCGAGCTTTTGAAAGTCTTCCGACAGATTCTTTCCGCCGATACCGCCGAGCGCCGTCGCCGCGGTGTCCTTCGCCTGCGCGATCTGCTGCTTCGCCTGCAGGATGTTCGAGCGCGCGTTGAGATCGTTGCGGCGCTGGCGCATGTCGGCGATCTGCTTCTTCAGATGCTCGACCGAAGGCTCCAGCGTCTGGAGTTCCGCCGCGAGCGCGTCGCGTTCGGTTTCGGCGTTCGCCTGCGCCGCGAGCGCCTCGCGCGCGAGCGATTCATCGCCGGCCGTCAGCGCGCGCTTCGCGCCGTCTTCGTATTTCTTCGCCTTGTCGGCGGCGGCGTCGCGCTTGCTTTGCTGCGTGGCGACCTGCGCTTCGATCTCGATGAGCGAGTTCTCCGCCTTCGCGATGCTGTCGTCGAGCTCGCGCACGATCTGGCGCGCGTCGCGCGAAGGGTCTTGCATGGTGTCGGCGGCGTCGTTCAAGAGGCCTCTGACCGTGCGCGTGATGGAATCGAAAAGCGACATGTATTTCTCCTGGATGAAGACGGCGGCGTGTGCGCTCACCTGCTGGCCACGCGGCTCGAATGTGAGGCGCAATGCACGGGATTGCAAGCGCAATGAGCCTTGCATCCACGCCGGGTTTACCCGTTCATTAGATCATGCCGTGACTTAATCGGGACTTAACGGAACGTTAAGGAGTGTAACGACGCGCGCGGCCGGAGAAGCGAAGCAGGGCGCGCCGGAATCGTCAGCGTTCGGAACGCGTGTCGTCCGTGAGCGAGGCGTCGTCGCCCTGATCCGTGTCGTGCTCGATTTCGTCTTCGGGTTCGGCGGGCGCGGCGTGCGTGTGCGGCACGCTGCGCGCCTGCGCGGCGCGTTTGGTCGCGCTTGCCGCCGCCTCGCGGGCCTCTCTCGCCGCTGCTTTCGCGGCGACGCTTTTCAGCGCGGCGTTGAGCGCATCGGGCGCCTTGGGCGCGCGCAAGCGGTCGACGATGCCCGCGACCTTGATCTGCTCGCTCGTCGCGTTGAAGTTCAGCACCGCGCGCCGCATGAGCTCGCTGACGCTGATGCCGAGCGTGTCCGCTGTCTTGCTGATGGCCAGCTTCTGCGCGGGAGTCACGAAAACAACGATGCGTTCGCTGGGTTTGGTCGTCATGAGCGGCTCGCAAACAGTAAGGCGATCGTAACGTGACGATCGCAACTTCGGTTCATCAAACGGCACGACAGCGCGATGGAAGGTGCCCGCGCCATGTCCGGGGAACCTGCCATGCGTTTATCCATCATATCGGTTTGCGCGCGGCCGTGCGTGTGGCTCACCCCGCATCGCACGTGATGAGCATTGCGCAAAACAGGCGCGCGATCAACGACTTGGCTATTTTCTCATACGGTTGTCCACAAGGCTCTCAACACTTTCTGTGGGTAACCCCACTTTTGGCGCTCATTCACCCGGTGGGCGGCATTTACTTACAAAAAAATCCCGCTTGTTTTGTGGGGGCGCGCGCGAATTCTTTAAAATGCGCTGTTACCCTCGGTCGACGCCGGGCCCGCATATTCGCCTCTCGCCTTTGCAGTAGCGCCGATGCCGGCGCATCGCAGCGCAGCAGCGCGCGCGCTTCACGGCGCGCCGAACGAACCCAGTCATGCCTATCATCAAACGACCCGACTCATCGAATGCCTCGCGATACGATCGCGAACCCCGCTGGAACGACTCACGCAAGGATTCGGGCGGCCGCGACGGCGGTGGACGCGACGGCGGCGGCGGGCGCAACGGCCGCGATGGCCGCAACGATCGCAATGAACGCGGCGGCTCAGGCCGTTCTCCTTTCGCGCGCATCGCCCTCTGGTTCGCGGGACTCGCGGCCATCGGCGTGGTGGTGGGCGCGCTGATCGTCGGTTATGCGCTCGTCGTCATGGGGCCGAATCTGCCATCGCTCAATGCGCTGATCGATTACCGGCCGAAGGTGCCGCTGCGGGTCTATACGGCCGACCACGTGCTGATCGGCGAATTCGGCGAGGAACGCCGCAGCCTCGTGCGCTTCCAGGACATCCCCGATCAGATGAAGAAGGCCGTTCTCGCGATCGAGGACTACCGCTTCTACGATCACGGCGGCGTCGACTTCCTCGGCATCCTGCGCGCGGGTGTCACCGACCTGATGCATGGCGGCGCGTCGCAGGGCGCGAGCACGATCACGATGCAGGTCGCGCGCAACTTCTTCCTGTCGAGCGAGAAGACCTACACGCGCAAGATCTACGAGATGCTGCTCGCGTACAAGATCGAGCGCGCGCTGACGAAGGACCAGATTCTCGAGCTGTACATGAACCAGATCTATCTCGGCGAGCGCGCGTACGGTTTTTCCGCCGCGGCGCGCGTGTATTTCGGCAAGGATCTGAAGGACATCTCGCTTGCCGAAGCGGCGATGCTCGCGGGCCTGCCGAAGGCGCCGTCCGCGTATAACCCGGTCGTCAATCCGAAGCGCGCGAAGGTGCGTCAGCAGTACATCCTGAAGCGCATGCTGGACCTGAACTTCATCACGCGCCAACAGTACGACCAGGCCGCGGCCGAGGAAATCCACACGAAATCCGCCGGCACGGAGTACGGCGTGCATGCCGAGTACGTCGCGGAAATGGTGCGGCAGATGATGTATGCGCAGTACAAGGAAGAGACCTACACGCGCGGCCTCACGGTCACGACGACGATCGATTCCGCCGATCAGGACGCCGCGTACAAGGCCGTGCGCAAGGGCGTGATGGACTACGAGCGCCGCCACGGTTATCGCGGGCCGGAGGGCAACATCAATCTGCCGTCGAACGCGGATGATCGCGCCGAGGCGATCGAAGACGCGCTCGTCGATCATCCGGACAACGGCGAGCTCGTTGCGGCGGTCGTGACGGCGGCGAGCCCGAAGCAGGTGACGGCGCAGTTCGTCGGCGGCGATACCGCGACGATCGCGGGCGATGGTCTGCGCTTCGCGGCAGCCGGTCTGCGCAGCAACGCGACCAAGGCGCTCGCCGTCAAGCCGGGCGCGATCGTGCGCCTGACGAAGGACGACAAGGGCAACTGGCAGATCACGCAGTTGCCGCAGGTCGAAGGCGCGCTCGTCTCGATGACGCCGCAGGACGGCTCGATCCGCGCGCTCGTCGGCGGTTTCGACTTCAACAAGAACAAGTTCAATCACGTCACGCAGGCATGGCGTCAGCCGGGATCGAGCTTCAAGCCGTTCATTTATTCGGCGGCGCTCGACAAGGGGCTCGGACCGGCGACCATCATCAACGATGCGCCGCTGTATTTCCCGGCGGCGGGCGGCGGCGACGCCTGGGAGCCGAAGGACGACGACCAGCCCGACGGCCCGATGTCGATGCGCACCGGCCTGCAGAAGTCGAAGAACCTCGTGTCGATCCGCATTCTGTCGTATATCGGCACGGGCTACGCGCAGGACTTCGTCACGCAAAAGTTCGGCTTCGACAAGGACAAGACGCCGCCTTATCTGCCGCTCGCGCTCGGCGCGGGGCTCGTCACGCCGTTGCAGTTGAGCGGCGCGTATTCCGTGTTCGCGAACGGCGGCTATCGCATCAATCCGTATCTGATCGCCGATGTCGCCGATGCGCGCGGCACCGTGATCTCGCGCGCCAATCCGCTTACGGCCGGCAGCAACGCGCCGCAGACGCTCGAACCGCGCAACGCGTACATCATGAACAGCCTGCTGCACACGGTCGCGACGCAGGGCACGGGTTCGGGCACCAACGTGCTGAAGCGCAGCGACCTGCAAGGGAAGACCGGCACGACCAACGATGCCAAGGACGGCTGGTTCGCGGGCTATCAGAAGCAACTGGTCGCGGTCGCGTGGATGGGCTATGACCAGCCGAAGACGCTCGGCAGCCGCGAGTTCGGCGCGCAGCTCGCGTTGCCGATCTGGATCGAGTACATGGGACGCGCGCTGCGTGGCATTCCGCAGGAGCAGATGGCGAAGCCGGACGGCATCACCACGGTCGATGGCGAATTGTTCTATGCGGACCGCACGCCGGGCGCGGGCTTCGTCGCCAGCATCGGGCTGGACAACACCAATCCGATGGCGGGCGACGCCACCACGATGGGCGGTGTCGGTCCGGCTGGCATGCAGGCGCCGCCGGCGCCGCCGGTCACGACCGACGAACGCAAGCAGATCATGGACATGTTCAGCAGGCCCTGATGTAATCCTGTGTGGTCGATAAAAAAGCGCGCCGGACTCGAAACCCGGCGCGCTTTGTTTTTGCGGACAGCGTGATCAGTGCCCGACCGTCGCCGCCGATTTCACTTCGCAGTTCACGTTGAGCGTGGACTTGTCGGCGAACGAAAGGGTGAGGGGAATCGTCGAGCCGATCTTGAGCGGCTTGGCCGGCTGTTCGAGCATCAGGTGATAGCCCTTCGGCGCGAAGCTCAAGGTGCCGTGCGCGGGGACATCGACGGACTCCACATGCGACATCGTCGCTGTGCCGTTCTTGCTTTCCGACTTGTGCATCATCGCCATGCCGAACGCGGGCATGTCGGCGGCTGTGATCGTTGCGGGCTTGTCGCCGTTGTTCGCGACGGTGAAGTAGCCCGACGAAGGCAGGTTCGGCGGCATCGCGCGGACCCAGCAATCGCGCGCTTCGAGCGTGGCGGCCTGGGCGATGGAAGCGCAGGCGAGCGCGCCCACGAGTACAGCGATCTTTTTCATTGTGTTCTCACTTGACGGTGAAGTTGTAATGGCCTTGCGTGCGATGCCCGTCCGCCGCGACCGCGGTCCACTGCACCTTGTAGACGCCCGGCGCGAGATCGGGAAGCGCGACGCTCATGTGCTTCTTGTCGTTGGCGTCGACGGCGGACTTCGCGGTGTTGACCTGCGTGCCCTTGGCATCGGTGACGATGAGCTTGCTGAAGGTGGGCTCCAGCGCTTCACCGAAGTCGATCGCGACTTCATGCGGCGCGCTGACGGTCGCGCCGGGGCCGGGTTGTTGCAGTTTCGGCAAAGCGTGCGCGAATGCGAGTTGCGCGGAGCCGATGAATGCGAGCGCGAGCACGCCGCGCATGAGCGAAGATGAAAGCATGATATGTCCTTGCGTGCCCACAGCGGATGCTGGTCGGGCAATAGATGCAATAGCGATGTGAAGACCTGTGCGTAAGAACGCGATTCAGGCGAAGGCGGGCGGGGCGCGCGGCTGTGCGGCGCCGGGCGGGGCGCGGCGAGGCGCATCGATGGGCGGCGCTGCGGCAAACACGTCGCGCGGCGGAAGCGCGAAGGAGTCTCGATGAAGCGATGTCGGCGGCGTGGGCGCGTGCGCGATGAGATCGCAATAAGCACACGCCTGCAGATGATCGGCGATGCCGTGCTGCGCGTGATGCGCGTTCTGCGGACCCTGGCCATCGGATGCGCAGACGGCAGCGAGCAGCGACTCGATGCGCGCATGTTCGAGCGTTTGCGATGCGACGGGCGCGAGCGAGAGCAGCAGGATCGCGCATATCGCCGCGAAGCCGCCGATCTTCCCGATGATGCTCCGACGCAAGTCATGCATGCCGCGCTCGATCCGATACGTTGTCGATATGAATACGATGATGAGCAGACGATTATGCCATGTGTGTTTCCATGCTCTGCGCATGCGGACGAGGCGCTTCGACGCAGCGTGCCTTGTTCGATTCATCTCGTTTCATCGATTGAAGCACACAAGGCATTGCGCCAAAGTAAGCGATGACATATAATCTTTTCTTCGACGGACGCGGGGTGGAGCAGTCTGGCAGCTCGTCGGGCTCATAACCCGAAGGTCGTAGGTTCAAATCCTACCCCCGCAACCAACCCGTCCAGAATCACGCACAAAAGCCCGGTCAAGCCGGGCTTTTTGCATTTCCGCGCACGCATCGTCGATAGCTTCGATGCACCGTCTCACGAAGTCGCCGAAGTCGCATTTACACCGGTTCATGACCGACTCGTACATCGCAGCATCGCAGGCGCATGTCAAAATCGCAAGTCCGCACACGCCACACAGGAGTCGCTCGCTCATGGACATTCCACACGTTCTCCAGGCCATCGCGCATCAGGAACACACCCTCGTGTTCCCGCAGTTTCATACCGAACACGCGTGGCAGATCGGCACGCAGTTGCGCGAGATGGCGCTCGCGCGCGATGCGGCCGTCGTCATCGATGTACGCACCTTCGGACGCAAGCTCTTCTACGCCGCGCTCGAAGGCACCACGCCCGACAACGCGCGCTGGGTCGAGCGCAAGTCGCGCACTGTCGAGCATTTCCATCGCAGCTCGTACGCGCTCGGCCTCTCGCTGCAGCAGGCGGGCACGACGCTCGCCGAGAAGTACGGTCTGAATCTCGCCGAGTTCGCCACGCACGGTGGCGCGTTTCCCTTGCGTGTGTCGGGCGCAGGCGTGATCGGCTCGGTCGCGGTGTCGGGGCTTCCGCAACGCGACGATCATCAGATGGTCGTCGAAGCGCTATGCGCCGTGCTCGGCCAGGACTTCGGCAAATTTTCGCTCGGACGCGACTGACGCGATGCGCTCAACCGCTTACGTGCTGCTCGCCGTCGCGATCGTCGCGGAAGTCATCGCGACCTCCGCCCTGCGCGCCTCCGATGGCTTCACGCGCGCGCTGCCCGCGGCCATCGTCGTGGTCGGATACGGGCTGTCGTTCTATCTGCTGTCGCTGACGCTGCGCACCTTGCCCGTCGGTATCGTGTATGCGGTGTGGTCGGGCGCGGGCATCGTGCTCATCACGCTGGTCGCCGCGCTGCTCTTCAAGCAGACGCCCGATTTGCCCGCCATGTTCGGGATGGGCCTCATCGTCGCGGGCGTCGTGGTGCTCAATGCGTTCTCGAAGATGAGCGCGCACTGACGCACGCGCGGTCAGCTTATTTGCAGCGCACGATCATCGAGCGGTTCTTGACGTTCGCCGAAACCACATTGCTGATGCCGCCGCCGGTCGGTCCGCCTTCCTCGTTGTCCTTCGAAACGATGTCGTAACCCGTCGCGCCGCATTTCTGGCCGGCGAGCACGTAGCAACTCGCCCAGCTCGATCCGGCATCCGCGCCGCTGCAATTGACGGCGTAGCCGGTCTGTCCGTCGGGCAGGTTGATGAGCGACGCTTCATTCGACGATGCGCAAGCGCCGAGGCTCGCGAGTGCGACGGTTGCCGCGCCGAGCGTGGCCGCGCGCAGCCATGAAAAGCGCGAAACGGCGCCGTCATGCGCGGCGCGTGCGGAAATACGGCGCAAGCGCCGACCGGGTTCCTTCATCTTTACCTCGTGTGAGTGAATTGCGATTCGCGCCCCTCGGCCCACGCGCAAAGGCGAGGGCGCGTTTATCGGACCAGGGCGTTTTTTTGAGATGTGCATTGTCCCATACGCGGCTTACGCGACACGTAAGCGGTTGTTAGCGGCCTGACACGGCGACGTGCGCGCGGGCGCGATGCTTGCGAACGAAAAAAACAGCGGGCAGCGCCGTCCGCGTTCGATGAACTATTTTCCGGCTCGCGCGCCTTACCCATTCGGAATGTCGGTTGGAATTGCCTGTTGTGAGCATCGAAGCGGGACGGCATGCAGCACGAACAAAAAGGGAGGAAATGACATGGCGGAAAGAGTCACGGGGCCATATCGAGGGTATTACATCAGCGCGTCGGCACGGCTGGTGCAGACGCACGGCGAGACCGATGACAACGCGCCGATCTACGTCGGCTCGGTGAGTCTCGCGCGCGGCGGCCCGGACGACGTGCATCGCTTCGAGGCGCTCGTCGATCTCGGACCCGAGCGCCGCTTTGTGACCGAAGGCGAAGCGCTCGCGCATGTGGAGCAAGCCGCGCGCGAGTATATCGACCGCTTGCTGCACTCGACGTAATGCGTCCCGTCCATCTTCGGCACACCGTGCTGTACGACGTCGCGAATTGCCTGATCGACCTTTTTCCGAGCGGCGCGGATGTCGCGGAAATCGGTCTGGAGGCGTCACCTGCGCTGTTCGTCAGCTGGCGCACGGGCGGCGTGGCGAATCATCCCGGCAACATCGCGTGGGGTGTGCACTATCGCTTCGACGCGCTGGTGCTGCGCGATTATCCGCATCTGTCCGAGCAAGCTCGCCAGCGCGTATGCGAACGCGTGCGCGAGATGAGCCGGCTGCTCGACTTCAACTACGCCGATCCGCGGGCGAGTTCGCTGCTCGTCGTGGATGTCGATCAAACCGTGCTCGCCGCCTGAACGCGGCGCTGGACCACGCGGCGCGAGCGCGAGTACCATAATCGCCGAATCGATTCGTGCGATCGTTTGCATGGCAGCAAGCGGCTCGCATCGAATGGAGCGATGGAGCGCTTGAACGTCTTCGCGTCGGTCCCGGCTGGATGCTTCGTACATCGGCCGCCACGCCCCAGCAACGAGACAATCATGAATATTCGATTCCTCCCGGACGCGCCCGATTACCGCGATGCCAACCTGACCGTCGAGTTTGCCGCGATCGTCGATGGCCGGCGCGTACCGTGCGCCATATCGGTCGAAGCGCTGGAAGATCACTTCGGCGCGCAAAGCTATGACAGCGCCGGCTGGATCGGCGCGTTCGATGCGGGCCGCCCGCGCATCGAGGAAGTCGCGCGCGAGCATCTGCGCGTGACCAACGGCATGCCGGTGCTTCTGAAAAGCGGACACTTTCCGCCGGGGCGCGTCACCGCCTGACACAGCCTTCGCTCTTACACGGCGCGATGTAAGACCTGCATCGCGCCATCGCTTTTATCGGCGCGAGATGCGTTGCGCCTCCTTCCGCGTGACCCTGCAACGGAGTACCATCGCTTTATGCCGCACGCGATGCGATTCGCTCGGCACACTACTTGCTCAACGGCTTGCGCTGGCTGAGCAACCAAATATAAAAATCGCGCGGGGTCGTCATGCTTCATTCCTTTCTTCACTCACTTGTCGAGTCCAATGCGCTATGGCTCATCTGGGCAGCCGTTGGTGTGCTGATTCTTGCGTTGTGCATCGTGTTCGCTTCGGTCGTGCTGCGAGACTCGGACGAGCCGCTGTATCGCGCGGCATCGCGTCGGGACGACGACGGCAAGATGATCGTCTGAGCGGGCGCGCCCGCGCCGCGAATTGACTTCGAAAGAGGCGGTGCCGACAATGCCTCGGACGGGGCCGCAAGCGCGGCGCACCGAGCAAAGACGCGAGCAGCGTCAGGCGCTGCGCGAGCGCATACTCGAGGTATCGCGTGAAATCGTGAAGCGCGAAGGGTTCGCATCGCTCTCGATGAGAAAGCTCGCCGAGGCGATCGACTATTCTCCCGCCGCGCTCTATCTTCATTTCAGGAGCCGTGGCGAGATCGCCCGGGCGTTGCGCACGGAAGGGCACGCGCGTTTGCGCGAAGCGTTCCTCGCGCACACGACTATCGTCGACCCGGCCGCGCGACTGAACGCAATGGCGCGCGCGTATGTCGAATTCGGGCTGGCCGAGCCCGAGACGTATCGGCTGATGTTCATGATGTTCATGGAGCCCGCAGGTTTCGCCGACGCAGGCACCGATGCCACGGCGAGCGGCCAGGCGGCGGAGTCCGGTGCGGCGGCGCTTTCGCTGATCGCGGATGCGTACGTCGAGTTGCGCGCGGCCGACCGGCTGCCGCCTCGCGCCGCGCCGCTCGCGTGTGCGGAAGGGCTGTGGGCAAATCTGCATGGCATCGTCGCGCTGAAACTGAACGGCGCGTCCTTGCCCGAGACGCCGGTCGCGACGCTCGTCGAGTTGTCGCTCGATGCGTGGTTTGCGCCGGTCAACGGAACCGAATCCCGATTCACTTGTGCGAATCGACCCGACACTTCAACACGATGACCACCGAAGACATCCGTATCGACACCGCCAACGGCATCGGCTTCATTGCGCTCGATCGTCCGAAGGCACTCAACGCGTTGACCGCGCCGATGCTGCGCGCGATCAGCGAGGCATTGCGCGCGTGGCGCCACGATCAGGCGATCCGCGCGGTCGTCGTCTATAGCCCGCACGTGCGGGCGTTCTGCGCGGGCGGGGACATCCGCTTCCTGTACGAGTCCGCGAAAGCTGGCGAACGCGAGTCAATCGACGCGTTTTTCACCGATGAATACAAGCTCAACCACGCGATCTTCACGTTCCCGAAGCCCTACGTCGCGGTCGTGAACGGCGTCGTGATGGGCGGCGGCATGGGCATTTCGCAGGGTGCGCATCATACGGGCGGGCTGCGCATCGTCACGCAGACGACCAGGATGGCGATGCCCGAGACGCGCATCGGACTATTTCCCGATGTCGGCGTGAGCTGGTTTCTTGCGCGCACGCCGGGCGCGATCGGCCGCTATCTGGCGGCGACCGGCGCGAGTCTCGCCGCCGCCGACGCGCTCTATGCGCGCATGGCCGACGCCTATCTCGACGATGGCGCGCTGCCGGGGCTTGTCGAGTCGCTGAGGCACCAGCGCTTTCTGGATGGCGTGGAAATCATCCGTTTCGTGCAGAACGAAACCACGAAGTACAAGGTCGCGCCGATTCCCGAGAGGAGCGAACTCGCCGATGCGCGCACGATGATCGACAAGCACTTCGCGGCGGGCAACGGCGCGTCGATTCTGGCATCGCTGGAGCGCGAGGCGGACATCGGCAACGATTGGGCGAAGCGCACGGCCGCCGAACTGCGTGAACGCTCGCCGCTTTCCGTCGATGTGGCGCTGCAGCAGGTCGATCGCGCGAAGTTCTCGACGATGGCCGAGACGCTGCGCCGCGATCTCGACCTCACGCGCACGATGTTCGCGCGCGGCGACGTGCTGGAAGGCATCCGCGCGCGCATCGTCGACAAGGACAACGAGCCGCAATGGAAGATCGCGCGCGTCGAAGACGTGAACGCTGCCGATGTGGATCGCATGTTCGAGAGCGCGTGGACGCCCGCGTCGCATCCGCTACGGCTGTTGAAGGACTGAAGCTGTGAGAGAAGCGGCCCGCGCGGGCCGCTTTTCATTTGTGCGCCGGCTCAGCGCGTTTCGCTGCCCGCCATGAACGCGCGCATGAAAACGAGCGCACCCCAGCCCCAGATCGCGTTGGCGATGAAGTTCGGCGCGAGGCGCGGCAGCATGTTGCCGCTCGGCCATATGCCGCGCGCCGGGTCGATCACGAACACGCCCACGGCCGTCAGCACGATGCCGCCGAACACGAGTGCGCCGATCCACGGCGCGCTGCGATCGGGGGCGACGCGCAGCAGCCACGCCATCAGCACGCCGAAGATCGAACTCCATAGCGCATTGGCGATGAATTCGGGAATGCCGAGCGGCAGGAACGGCGCGGTGGAATAGCCGGCCGGATCGACAAGACCCGCAGCGTGCAGCAGCGCGAGAGTGGATTCGCGAAAGAAGAGCGCGGCAAGAAAACCGGAAACGAACGGCAGAATGACTTTTTGCATTGGCTAGACCGCCTGGAGCCTTGAGGCGCGGTTCTCTCCGATTATCGTGAAGAGCGCCATTATAGTGGCGTCGCGCGCGCTTCCAAGCCGGTTCCGGGCGATTGCGGACTATTTTGCGATTGCGTCGCTCGCGGGGCTGTGATGCAGCATGCGATCGCTGTTCGGCGGCGGGTTGGGACGCTTCACGGGCATGTTGTCGGGGTTGTCGGGACGCGTGGCGCTCGCCGACGGCGCGCCGGGTGCGCCCGGCGGCTTGACCATCGATGCGTTGTCGTCGGGGCGCGCGGTCTGGGCTTGAGTTGCGAAAGACGCGACGAGAAGGAGGACGGCTATCGCGAGGGGAGGTCGGGTCATGATCGGTCTTTCGCGAAGGGGAGACCTTCGATGTGCATGACGCGTGCCCGAGGCGGGTCCGGGAAAGCAAAAAGCCCAGTCGGATGACTGGGCTTTCGCATGAATTCTCTGCGGGATCAATGATGGAACATGAAGAGCATCAAAGCTCACAGTCCCTGACTTGCCAACGCGGAACGTCGTTCGTTCCGCCTTCGATGCAGGAAGGGGCGCTCAACGAACACGTAGGAAATAGCTGCGGCGCCGATCGAACAGATTGTCGCAGTGATGGCCCAGTGCCAGAAATGCGCGATGCTCCATTGCGAGATCGGTTCAAACTTATCCGCTATTCGAATAGAGATCTGCAGCACCGTTAGATGAAGCAGGTACAAACTGTAGCTGATCGTTCCGAGCATCATTAATGGTCGGAGGCGCAGTACATAGGGTTTGGTTTTGATAGCGACAAAAAACGCCGCGCTCACGATTACCCATTGAACCAAAATAACGGTCACGTCTGCAAACGGACTAATTCCTGCAACCGCGGAAATTTTGGTTGCAATCACTTCTTTGGGAAATACGACGTCCGCCAGTGCAAGGGCGCAGAATGCCAACGAACCCAGCAGGGGCCGGGATCGGACATTGAGGCGAAGTTCCGCAGCGATGGCTCCTGACAGAAAAAAGAGTAACAAGTACAATCGCGCGTCGTAAATGAATATCGTCATTACGAGAACTGCGAGCGCCACCGCGGTTGTCCATCGTCTGGCTCTCAAGCCGGCGAGCAGGGGTAAAAGCACATAGAATCCCCATTCGTATGCGAGCGTCCAGGTAACGGTGTTGAACATCGTCGTATCGATTCCATTGAAGCGACGCTGCTGCACGATGCCTAAAGCCAGCTGTGCAAATATATCGTGTGCAAGTTCGAGCGTCGATACGCGTTTCTCGAAACCATCGATCACGCTCAATGTGAACATCATCAACGTTGCAAAGAGAATGTAGGCAGGAGCGAGTCGCAGGAATCGATTCCGATAGAACTGTGCCCAATCAGTCGATTTTCCAGAAACTACGACTCTCTTCCAGAACAGATAACCTGTAATACAGAAAAACAGTTGCACGCCGAGCGACCCGAAATGCCCAGGGATATAAAAGCGCTGGCTGCCCGCGACGAAGCCAAAAAGTGCGGGGTATTTCGAATTCAAGGCCACCGCTGCGAACGGGATGTGATTGTATAAGACGAAGAGCGCCGCAATGCCCCGCAGCCCTTCAATTTCAGCATTTTTGGTATCGTCTTTCATGTGCGGCGCATCGAGGCTACGAAATGCAGATGCACGATTTTACATGAGATTCAGGCCGGCTTATCGCACACGCCATCGAAGGATGTGCCAGATTCACAGAGCAGAATTGACTGCGGTCCCATCCGCGAGCACCCGCGCGATTTTCGTCTTCAGGACGCGAGCGTTTTGAGATATAGACAGGAATATGATGAAAGAATCGGCATTCCAACATGGTGATTTTCAGGCTGAAAATCACTATCTCGGAATAGGAGGGATAGCGAGGGGGATGGTGCAGGAGGAGTTTTGGGGTGGCTGATGGGACTCGAACCCACGACGACAGGAATCACAATCCTAATCATCTAACCATACTGGACAAGGATCTCGGGGCGACGAATGGGAACGCAAGTCGTAAACGGGCCGTTGATTCTATTGGCTTTTTCGGACTTCGTTCCCACCGTTTAGAGCGCTTTTCGCTTCACAACCTTACTGCGGTCATACACTCGCGCGGTCGTTGCCGGGTTCGCGTGGAGGTCGGGAAGGGCGCCGCGTTCTGCTTTATGCTGGGTCACGTAATAGGCGCGGAGATCGTGAAAAGTGAACCTGTGCTGAATCACTTTCTTTTTAATCGCCTCGACCATCAACTTTCCCCACGTCGCCTTAAATCCCTCCTGCGTATATGACGTCCCGAAGCGATTCGGAAATACATAAAGGCAATCCGGATTCTTTTGACGAGCGCGCACGACTTTCAATCGGGCGATTAACTCGGATATATGCGGGGTGATTTCGATTTGCTCGATCACTTCGCCGCGCTTCTTGCCGCGCTGCTTAGCGCGCTTAATCCGAATATGCCCGGCGGCTTCGTCGACCTGCGGCCACGACAGGTCGAGAAACTCGACCTTCCGATTGCCCGCGCCGGCGGCGTATTCCGCGGCCATCCCGACGAGGGCGCGCTGGCCGCCTTGTTCTGAGAGCCAGGTGGCGAACGCGGCAAACTCTTCCGGTTCCGGCGCTTCGGTGCGCGGTTGCTCTTCGTTGCGCTTCACCTCGCGGCAGGGGTTGTGCTTCGCCTCGCCGCGCTCGATCGCGAGCCCGATCAGGTTGGAAAGGAGCGCCATCTCTCGATTCGCGCGCACGGGCGCGTCGGCGCGCTCCTTCCTCAGATACTTCGCGACGTCGGTCGCGTCGATGTCGGACGCGCGCACGTCGCCGAAGATCTCCAGCAGCTTCGTGGCGCACTGCTCGTAGTCGGTGCGCGTGTACTGCGAGTAGCGTTTCCAGCCCGGCGTCTCTTGAAACTGGTCCCAGAGGCGTGAAATCGTTCCGATGTCATCGCCACCGCCGGTGATCTCCAGCACTTTCCGAATCGCTTCGATCCGGTCGGCACCGAGGTTGATGGGCTTTGCGCCGACCGGGTGGTACCTGTACGTGAACCCCTTCTTCGTGGGCCGCGCCTCCATGCGGGGAAGGAGGCCATCGCGCACCGGCTTTCTCATGCTGCGTTCTTCCATTTAGGTGCGGAGCGGCGCATCTGCTCGCCGGGACCGCGGTTCACCTGCTCCCACGTCAGCATCGGGTGTCCGTCCGCTTTGCGCGGGGCGTCGATGCCGAGCGCCTTCTTGATCCAACGCTTCTGTGCCGCGCCTTGGCGCAGGCCGCCCGTCAGTTCGACGAGCTGGTCATTCGTCACGATCGCCATGCTGGCTCTCCAGATACGCGCGCGTCACGCGCATGAATTCTTCGATTTGCTGCTGCATTTCACTGCCTAAAGTTCTTTCGGTTGCTGCCGATAACGCGGGCATGAACAAAATCCAAGCTCAAACCCTTCTCGAGTCCGCCGACGCTGTTGCGACGGCAGACGTTGTTAATCAATTCGGCCACTACGATGACGACAGCAAAGAGCACGGCGACGTGTACTGGCGTGCGTTCGTTCACAAGCTGGCTGAAAAGGCGCCGAATTGGAAGCTGCCCGACCTGATGGCACTCGCGCATTCCTGACAAAGACAACTCATGGACTTCCTTAAAAACGTCAAGCTCAGCCTCCAAGCGTCCGGGCCGGCCGCTGTAATATGCGTTTGGCTCATTTGCTTCACGGCGATCGCAATCATGGCTACCGGCGAGAATGCGAAGGTCGCGCTCGGGACACTCGGCGGCTTCGGCGGATTCCTGCTTGTCACTTTCGGTTCCAAGGTGCGCTGATCTCACGTTGGAGCACTGACGCTGTTGATGCTTCGTGCAGCGTCGATCGCATCACGCGGCTCGTCTGTGGTCGATCGGGTGATCTCGCGTTCATGCGGCGCGCTCATGTGGTGCTGAACGACAATCCAGCGCACGTCAGAGTCACCGCCGCCGGTCGGGATGTCGATGCAGCGCAAATCGCACGACTCTTCGCGCAGCCAGTCGAGCCGCTCCGCATCCTTCTCCATCCCCGCGATCCGCTCGCGCAGCGCGGCGATCGCATCAAGAATCGGCGCAGAACCGCCAGCGTCGTCGGGATCAATGCCGAGCGCTTCGTCGATCGCCGCCAGCGAGCGCACTGCATCTTCGAACATGCGCTTGTACTCGTCCGCCTGCGCGGCGATCTCGGGGGAGGGGCGGGTGTACAGCGGCTTGCGATGGCTGTTCGTGGCGTTGATGAACTCGGTGCACATGGCCTCGTCGCGAAATCCATACGTCACATATGCCTGATTCGCGTGGCTGCGGTCGATGACAATCGGAACAGGTATCGGATGCGCCTGCCCCTCACTCGCGCCCGCTGCGGCTCTCGCGAGCGGAATCACCTCGTACCCGTTCTCGCGCCACTGTTCTGCGACTGGCTGGTCCTCGGTGATCGGCACGCATACGGCCTTGTGTGTCGTCTTCCACGCTATCGGCTCACTCGCGCCCGCTGCGCGCGGATGGTGGCACTTACCTTCGCTGCGGCACTGGCCGGGCAGATCGCATTCGCGGAACTGGCAGTTGCTAAACGGCGCGTCAGTCATTGCCGGACTCCTTTGCGATGGCGTCGATCGCATCCTCAAGCGCCGTGTTGTATCCGAGTCGATACTGAGATTCCGGCTCGTCACTCGGGCCTAGTTCGTCGGGCGGCTTCTCCATGAACAGCGCGTTGATTCGCTCACTCGCCCCCGCCGCATCGGCTACCGAACTCTCACGCAAGGGTGAAGGTCCGAGACCATTGCGTTGCAGATAGTCCAGTGCTTTGCTGCCTAGATCATTGCTCGGCGAGGCTTTGTTGAGCGCGTGGACTAGGCGCTGCACGAGCATCCGCAAGTCGTCCACTTGCGCATCGGCTACCGAAGGCGCGGCGTAGACGATGCGCTGCAAATAACCCGCGCCCCCGCTGATGTGATATTCGTTTTCGCTCACATCGGTCCACTCTTCGCCGTTTCGTGGGCGCACCTGATAGATCGGCTTCGCACCCGCTGTGTCGGCGATGCTCGCGGAGAGAAGGCAGTACGCAGCGTCATACACGTAGGGACGCAGGTCATCTTGCCCTTGCTTGATGGTGAAGCCTGCGCCAAGAAAGATGGCGCGGATCTGGTCTTTGGTCATGCTGTCCTCAAAAATGAAGGGGTGGCTAGGCGGGGCGGTCACAGGCTGTGGTTTGGATCGCCTACCTTCGCCGGACCGCGACGCAGCTTGCCGCACGTCTTGCACTTGTAGACGGCGTTCTGCGAGAACCGCACGGTGGTCCCGCGTGCGCTCATCGTCATGCTCTTGAATGTCTTGTTACCCTTGAATTCGTAGTCGTGCTTGCGTGGACCGCAATCGTTGATGTTCATGTTCTCTCGCAATAACAGTCTGTCCAAGGGTCAGGCCGGCTCGCACTGAGCGGCCGCGGCAGCTTCTCGTCGATCGCAGACGACCTGATATAGCCGTCGCCCGATCCACTCGGTGTATGCAGGCGGGATCGCCTCGGACATTTCCGCCGTGTTAGCCCAGGTGATTTGCATCGCTTCGGCCATGGCGGCCTTGTGACCGTTCGGCCAGACGTCTTTCGTTCCGCGTCCTCCGTGCTTCGCCGATCGCCGACGTGCGTGACCGCCATAGACGCCGATAACAGGACCGTCCGTGTGCCGACACTGCGGCGCATCGGTGATCGGCCAGTTAGTCTCGAAGAGGCGATGGCGGCGCAGCTCGTGATCTTCGAGTCCGAGGCCGAACATCGTTCCGCAAAGCATGAACGGATCGCGCATGAATGGCTTCGCAGCTTCGACGTTCTCGATGACATACGGCAGGCCCGTCGCTTCGAGCATCTTGCGAACGTCATCGATGAGTCGCGGGTTGTGCTTTGCGTTATGGGCGTGCCGCATTGCCGAGTAGCCTTGGCAGGGCGGTGACGCATGGATTGCGTCGAATGTCTTCAGGAACCCCGCGGGCAGGCTGAGCACGTCGGACTGAACGAACGAGAACGGGTAGTTGGGCTGTGGGGCGATGTCCACGCCGACCACATCGAAGCCCGCAATGTGATACCCCATCGCAGCTCCGCCGGCGCAGCAAAATAGGTCAAGTATTTTCATTTTGGTAACTCGCGTCGAGTGCTTCGAGCAGGGCGCGGAAGGTGGGGAGGAGGCGCGTCACGAGGGAAAGCCGTCGTGCGTCACGCCGTCGAGATGGCGACCGGCCTTCTTCTTGCCGCACCGATACAAAAGCGGCTCGTCGTCGCAATGCATTCCCTCGGCGCCGCGGGGCGTCAGAGTGCCGAACGACCACTCGTCGCCGAACCAGTCGGCGGTGCGCTCGGTGCGCGTCATCGGTCCGCCGCAGTTCTCGCCCGGCGCCCACTCGCCCCATTGCTTGAAGAGAAACGGCACGCCGTAGTCTTCGCACTGGCCGCGAATCTCTCGCGCCCAATCAGGATGCATCGGTCGCGCGTTGTTGCCGCTTTCGCCGCCGACGATCACCCAGTCGATGGTCGGCGAGCTATAGCCGCTGCCGTCTTCTGCATATTCGGTTGTGGGTCCGTGGATCCACGGCGCATCAGCGGGGCAGTTCTCGCACGACTGCATTTCTTGCATACAGCAATTGCCAGTCGGATCGAAGAAAGGCAGCAAGTCAACCGGGCCGAGCAACGGCTCCATCGACAGGAAGCGGCGGCGCGCGGGCGTCATGAGCAGCTTCGGAATGTCGCGGTCTGCCTCTTCCTGATTGACGATCGTCGCGCCGAGCCAGACGTTGGCCCACGGCCATCGCGCATCGGTGCCGTAGCCGCCAATCTCTAAAGCGCGGGTGATCATTTTCTCGGCATTGCCGATGCGCTTTGTCAAAAGCAGCCAGTCGAGATTCGGTGTGATCGCAATCAGATCGAACAGCGCCGCGCGCCATCCTTCGGGTACGGCGTTGTCGAACACGTCGGCGAGGGACGCACAGAACACCCTCTGGCGACGGCCGTGCTTCGCGAAGAACTCTGAATGCGCCTTGTCCCAATGGACGGGCTTGTGCCAGTTCGCCGCCGCCGTGAGCCGCCGAGGCGCGCCCGGTCCCCAGTTGATCGCGTTACCGCCCGCGAAGCGTGCGTTGCGCGTCTCGGCGTAGCAGTGATCGCAGCCCGGGCCGACCTTCTGGCAGCCTTCCCACGGATTGAACGTGTGGTCCGTCCACTCGATTTTGCTGTTCTCGCTCACGCTTTCTCTCCGGTTGCCTTGGCGATCGCGGCGCGCGCTTCTGCCACGGTTTCGAGTGCCATCTGGCGCGCTTCTGCGTCCGTGATGACGATGCATGCCGAGCGGAGCATGTCTGCCGTGTTGCGCAGTTGCTCGAGCAGTTCGGGCGCGGCGGCGAGGATGTTGCCGTTGGCGCGCTTCGTGTTCGGGTCGACAAGGCAGTTCTGGAACACCTCGCAGATGCGGCCGCCCGGCTTGCCTTGATACTCCTGAGCGACGTACAGTCGCCCGCCGGGGTCGCTGTCGAGGACCCATGTTCCAGGCGTGTGTTTCGTTCTCATGGCAGCGTCCTCCCGGTGACGTCCTGCACGTACTTGCGCATCAATTCGACGGCCTGGCTTTCCTTGCCGAAATAGAAGGCGTAGAAGATCTTGTCGAGGGACTCGTCTGCGTCGTCGCCGTTTTCCAGATGTGCGACCGGCTTGCCGCGCATCGTCAGTTCCTTGATCAGATCATCGGTACCAAAGTCGTCCAACTGGACGTCGACATCCACATTCACGTAGGGCATGTCGTGCTCCTTAAACCGGGTGAAAGTCGGGCGGGGTGTCGTCGACCGCTTCGGCGGCGTGCGCCGGCTTCCCACAGAACGGGCAGAAACTGGCGAAGAACGAAACCTCCTTGCCCTTGCGATAGCCAGGCACGTCGGCCTTGATGCGAAACGGCGTCTTGTGCTCGGCGGTCACTTGCTTGCCGAATACGATGGCAACGCCTTCGCACTTCGCCTCTGCAGGCTTGCCGAGATCCGCGGTGTACTTCTCGGCGAGCTTCTTTTCCAAGTCCTTCATGCAGGTGCAGTTCACGCTTCCTCCTTGCTCGGGACGGGAAGCGCGAGGATGTCGCCGATCTTGCGGATGTAGATCTCGACGCCGCGAAGGACGAAGCCACTCTTATCGCGCCGGCAGAAGTTTTCGAACTT
This sequence comes from Caballeronia sp. NK8, assembly GCF_018408855.1. Classification (GTDB taxonomy): domain Bacteria; phylum Pseudomonadota; class Gammaproteobacteria; order Burkholderiales; family Burkholderiaceae; genus Caballeronia. Next base: position 1,318,779 of record NZ_AP024322.1, read on the forward strand.
GACGACGTCGGCGGACGGAAGGCGTTGCGCGAACAGGTCGATGATGGCCTGACGGCTTTTCTCGCTGTCGAGAACTTCCTTCTCGCTATCGTCGCGCACGATCTCGAAGCCTCGCTCCTGAAGGCTTTGGACCCATGTCTTGCGGCTCGCCTTGTCCGAAACGGGCGTATCAGAGAAGGAATACGAGTGGTTCATCAGCAGGCACGAGAACTTCACCTTGCACACGTACTGGCCGAAGTCGATCTCGGAGATATGGCCGCACCCTTCGAGCTTCCACCACGTCCGGAGTCGGTCGGCCATGTTGTTCAGGCATTCCTGCGTTGCTTCCGGCGTCACGGTGCCGCCGAGTTGCGCCTTCAACTCATAAATCTCCATGTTCGCCGCACGCAGCTTTGCGTAGCGTTCCTCGCGCTCCTTCGAACTGAACGTCTCAATGCCGAGCGCCTTGCACAGATCGGACAGATCGAATTCCGCGACCTTGATGGCGTTCGTCGCAAGCTCAGTCGGCAGGGCGCGGCCTTCTTTCAGGATCGAATAGATCGTCCCGATCGCGCCGTTGATACTGCGGATCTTCTGTTGCGCGACTTCTTGCTGGTCAGCGGAAAGCGTTAGGGTTGCTTCGGTGGTCATGGTTGCCTCGTTTTGTCATTCGAATCTGAGTTGATGACGCTGCAAGCCTGTCGCCCTTAGCGGGTTGCCCATCACGGCCAGGCGGCGCAACGTCATCAAGTCAGATGGCCGGATTACGCGCCGGCGCGCGGTTGGTTGGAATTCAATGCGCCGCCGGCCAGCGGATGCGCTTCTTGCGCTGTTCGATGTCGTCGAAGTGGCGACGCTTGGCGCGGAGATCTGCGCCGCGCACGAGTGCGATCGCGGCAACCATCGTCACGGCAAACAGAAGGACTACTATCTGATATGCATTCATGGAAGTTCCTCAAATGTTGCGAACTCGCCGTGTATTTCTTTTGCGGCTGCTCGGTATGCCTCGTGCGCGTCTTCTGGTCTGTCGAAAACACCTAGATGCTTTTGCTTTCCGTCGTACCAGATCTGCGCGTTCCACTTTTTGAGCCGCGGGTTGAACGCGACACCTTTGAAGCCACTTCTATTTCGCTTGAATCGCCGATTCCTGTTGTTGTCGGTTTTCGTCGCTTGCCTGAGGTTCTCGAACCGGTTGTCTGTCTTGATGTGGTTTCGGTGGTCAATCTCATGGTCTGGCCACGCTCCAGTCATGTAGAACCACGCGAGCCTGTGAGCTTGATAAAGCCGCCCTCCAGTGCCGATCATTGCGTAGCCCTTGGCGCTTATCGTTCCAGCTATGTCGCCAACTCCAACCTTGGCATTTCTGTACACCTTCCATCTGAACAACCCGGTATCTGGCTCGTACGACAGAATCTGCTTCAGCCGTTCGAGCGTAATCCTTTCGGCCATTGGTGAGAGTCTCCGGGACCAGTTATCAGATGCAGCGCGTATGCGCGCAGCGTTCCATTTCAGCTTTGCGGAGCGACGATTCGGAATCGAGCGCCAAGAAGACTGCGGTCACGATCAGAATCACGCCCCAAATCTTCAGAAGAGTCATTGCCAGAGCGCCTTTGCCGGTGCGGCGACACAAAGGAACCAGACGCAGCCGATCGCCATGCCGTACAGCGCGGCGACGCCGATCCCCTTGTAGAGCCTGTCCACGGCGCGAAGGCGCGCGATGTCGAGCAGTGCGTTATCGTTGATTGCGCGGTTCATGCCGTCGCCACTCCCATGAAGGTTTCAAATTGAGCGTCGGTCATGTCTGTGCAATCGATCCATCCGACTGCGACCAGCTGCGCGACTGCGCTCGGGTGATGCCATTCGCCTTTGACGCGGGAGGGAGAGATCAAAAATCTGAAGCCAAGCTTTGCGAGAGACATCTCTTCCTCCTGTCCAAATTGCCGGACAGGAAGCCCTGAGTACAAGACACTGTTTAGTCCAGTGCCCTGAGATCAGGGCTCCCGGTTTTCGCCGGAGCGCTGTTCGTTCAGCGCATGGACGTATTAAACATCACGTTTAAACACGTGTCAAACATTTTGTTTAATAAATGAGGTTAGAGCGCGCCCTCGGAGCGTGACCGGATGGCGGAAAAGAAAAAGCCCGCCGAAGCGGGCTTGGTTTGAGACGAGGGGGCGATCAGTCGAGCACGGCTGCGTCGACAGTTGTGAACTGCGATTTGTGCCAGATAACCGGCTTGCCGTAACCGGCGAAGGTTGTGCGGACTCCGTCAGGCGTGATTTCGACAGCGCACGTCTGATCCTTCTTGTGGCCCTGCTTGTCGAGGAGGATAGCCACCGCGGATCCTTTGCAACTCACCGCCTGGTCAACTATCTCAAGCGTCATTCCGCCAGGCAGGTGCGCGACGGCCGCGCCAACTGCGAATGCCGCGCTGGAGGAAAGTGCGAATGCTAGAGCCGCAAAAGCGTGATGTCTCGATCTCAATCCGGCCTCCAAGAGGAAGGGCGGCAGATTGCACGGACGAAATGCATCTTCTCAATCTCGTCGCTCGAGAAGCTGAGGGGTTTATGTGCGTCGTTGACTGATCGCAGATGGACCCGACCGGCGCGCCGATACAAGAATTCCTTGACCATGACCTGGCCAGCTTTCGACCTCACGAGGACCTCATCGCCTGCTTCGATCGGCTGATTTGGCTCGATGACGACGAATTCGCCGTCCTTGATTCGGGGACGCATCGAATCGCCGACGCATTTCAGTGCGTAGGCATTCGCGTCGCGGGATGGGAAGTCGACGTAACCGTCGCCTGCTCCAACCGGATACTCCAAGTCGGCCCAATACCCGTTATCCCCAAGTTGCGCATGTCCTACCACGGGGACAGCTCTCCAGTTCGTAATAGGAATAGGCTTGTATTCGTCGACATATCTAACAGCGACGCCCGGTTCGCCTTTCCCTTTTGTAAGCCAGACAACATTCACGCCGTAGGCTGTTTGCAGCGCGGCACCCTGCGCTAGCGTGATCTCGGGTCCTTCGCCATCAAGCCACTGTGCTGCGACGGACTCGCTAACCCCGGCAACGGAGGCGATTTCGGCGGTAGTTAAACCCTTATCGAAAAGCGCTGCTCTCAGTCTACGTGGCGACCTGGCTGACGCCAAGTCGTCTGAAGAAAAAACAATATCAGACTCCGTCTGATCAGTTTTTTCGATCTCAGGGCGTGTTCGGCCTCTCTTCGACGAATCATTTGCGGGCGGTACCGGTGTCGCCCCGAGCATCGTGCCTTCGCCAGTCATCAGCCAGACGGCGCTGCACCCGAGTTTGTCCTGCGCGTCGAGCATCGCCGCCTTCGACATGCCGCGACGCTCCCAGTTGTTTACGTTCTGTGGCGCGACATTTAGAAGGCGTGCGACTTCGGTAGGCGTGGTGAGCCCGCGCAGCAAGCGGGCTGCCTCGTAGAGGCGAGCGGTGGTTTCATGCATACCCCGGATGTTCTCAAAATTAAACACTTTGTTGTTCAACATAGTGTTTGCATTTTGATTAAACGTGGTGTTTAATAACGCATGGACCGGAAAAACGACATCACTGCTGACCGCCAGCTCATCGAGTCTCTCGGTGGAGCTTCTAAGCTCGCCCGTCGACTGGGTTTCGACCAGCGCGGTGGAGTGCAGCGGGTTCACAACTGGAAGGATCGGGGCATCCCCGCTGCCGTCAAATTGGAGTTTCCCGACATCTTCCTCAGTAGGCGCCGTCAGCGTATAGCGAAGTAGGTCTCGCTCGCGTTCGTTGTTTTCGGTGTTCGATTTCACTGTTGTTTTTTTAAGGGAGGTAGCAATGTCGCGTCGTGCTGAGTTTCGAAACGAAGTAAAGACCCGCCTCGAAGACCCCGTCTACGAGGGATTGCAGGCCTACAAGGCTCTGCATGGGATCGACCACGATTCCGCTGCGCTTGCTCGAATTGCCAAGCTTTTTCTGTTCGGCACGATTGGCACTTTGCCAGCGAACCTTTTGGGCGTCAGTGTCGCACCGACCCAAGTTGGGAGTGCAGTAACGGCATGAACGAAGGAAAAACCAGCTTTCTCGTTGAACTTCCGATTCCTGAAGCTGGGGAGTTGGCTGCTTTGGCGGCGAGTCTGGGCGTTTCAACTCAGAAATACCTCGGGTATCACGTCCTGCGTTCGGCATATGGACCGATGCACCCGGAAGTAGCCGCGTTTGAAGTGGCCCACGTTGGGAACCGCGGGGAATAAAACGTCAGACAACTGACGGTGTTCGTCGGCTACGAGGCCGACACCTGCATGGATGAGTCGATACACAAGCAGCTTGGACGCCAGGCTTCTTTTGTTCCGATTTAGTACTACTGACCGGCACGCCGGCGGGAGATTCCATGCAAAACAATTCGATTCCCGTCCTAGTGCCGGGGGAGCCGCCGGTTGCTCTAACGCCGGCGGAGCAGAAGCAGATCCGTGAGGCCCTTTGCGCCGTGGCGGCGCGCGGCCTTCGCTACAACGGCGAGCTCACCGATATGCGCCTTCGGCTGACGCACGAGTTCGGTCAGCTCAAGTCCGGTTGCGCTCAGGCGCAGAAGGTGAAGGCGTGAGCGCGCGCGATCTGCAGCCCGTCAAATCGGCTCTCGAACTTCTCGGCATCGGGCGCATGTTCATCGGCCCGCTGTCGACACTTCCTTCTGACTCCGCACAGCCGACAAAGATCTGCATCGGCTGCGGCGCGCGTCAAGCCGCCGACGGCTCGCTGCCGTGCGGTCACGACAACGACCTGTGAGGTCATCCATGAACGCAATCGCCTTGAGTGCGCCGACGATGTCGAGTCGCGAGATCGCTGACCTGGTCGAGAAGCGCCACGACAACGTGAAGCGGACCATTGAAACGCTCGCCGAAAAGCGCGTCATCACGCTTCCTCAAATTGAGGAAACGTCTTTCATCGGCGCCGACGGCCGTCGCCAGCACAGCACTGAGTATCGGATCGGCAAGCGCGACAGCTATGTCATCGTCGCGCAGCTCTCGCCGGAATTCACCGCGCGCCTCGTCGATCGTTGGCAGGCGCTGGAAGAGCAAGTTTCGAAGCCGCGGCTGCCCGACTTCACGAACCCGGCCATCGCCGCGCGGGCATGGGCCGACGAGGTCGAGAAGAGCATCGCGCTTCAGCAGCAGATCGCCGCGGCTGCTCCGAAGGTTGCCGCGCTGGAGCGTCTGACGGTCGCCGCGCAGGGCGCCATGTGCATCACCGATGCCGCCAAGAACCTGCAGGAGCAGCCGAAGCGCATGTTCGAGTGGATGCAGTCGAACGGCTGGATCTATCGCCGTCCAGGCGGCGCGACGTGGACGGCCTATCAGGACAAGCTCCAGCGCGGTGTGCTCGAACACAAGATCACGACCGTCCATCGCAATGACGGTTCCGAGAAGGTCACCACGCAGGTTCTCGTGACCGCTAAGGGCCTCACCGAGATCGCGCAGAAGATGCGCGGCGCGGATCTGCACTGAGGACCTCATGAGCGTAACCGCGACATTCTGGGTCCGTGCGCAACGCGTCGGCAAAAGCTCGCCGAAGTGCGTGCTGATTGCCCTCGCTGACTTCGCCAACGAAGACTTCCGCGTCTGGGCGAGCATGGACGCGATCGAGCAGTTCATCGAGCAGGATCGCAAGACGATCCTCGCGAACATCAAGCGCCTGAAGGAACTCGGCTATCTGGAAGACACCGGCGAGCGCACCGGACGCACGGGACAGATCATCGTCTATCAGATCACGCGGCCCGTCGGCGCGAGCAAGGTCACGATGACCAATCGCGAAGGGAAGGTCGTGGAGATCGGTCCTCCCGAGACGAAACAGTCCCAAATCCGGAACAGTTCCAAAAACGGCACTGTTAAAGGGTCCCAAAATCGGAACAGTCCCGAAAACGGAACAGTTCCAGATTTGGATTCGAACAGTCCCAAATCTTCCGGGAAACAGTCCCAAATTTCCCGTGAAACGGTCCCAAATTTGGGACACGGAACTACCAAGGAACTACCACAGGAACAGAAAGGCAACGACCAATTCGCGCGGACTGCGCCGCGAACTTCGTTGCATCTTGAACTTCGAGAGATCGAACTGCCTGCATGGCTTCCTTTGGACGCGTGGCTCGACTGGTGTGAGCACCGCGAGGCGAAGGAAAAGAAGGCTGACATTCCTTGGACTCACCCGGCCGCCCGGGTCACGCTCAAGAAGCTCGCGAAGCTCCACGGTCTCGGGCGCGACATCGTGATCGCGGTCGATGAATCCGTTTTGCGCGGCTGGACGGGCATCTGGGAAGCGAAGGACGAATCGACCAGTGATGCGGTCACGGGCGGCGCGCCGGACGGGTGGTGGACGGGCGAGGCTGGCTGGCGTGACCAGGGCAAGCGCCTGAACATCGACCCGGCTCGCTTCCAGTACTTCGAGCAATTCAAGGCGAAGGTCTGCAAAACGCTCGGTCCCGGCCCGTGGATGGAATACCTGCTCGCCGCGGTCAGCCGTGAGAGCGAAGAGCGTGGCGAGGCCCTGTACGCGTATCTGAACGACGTCCCGCGCGACAAGAACGGCAACACGGAGGCCGCATGACGAAGCGAGCCGCCGCACTCCATTACCCGGAAGGAACGACGACGGTCGGCACCGCGCGCGTGCGCGAGGACCGCACGGTCGGCCGCAGCTTCGCCGAGCGCGAATTAATGCGCCGCATGGGCCAGAAGCCCGCTAGCGAGTTCGACGACATCGCCTCCGGATACGACCCGTTCGCAACCGCTCCGAAGGTTCCGGTCGCGAAGAAGAAGTCTGCGAAGTACCGCAACGAGAAATGCGAGAGCGGCGGCATCAAGTTCGACAGCAAGCGCGAGATGAAGCGCTGGCACGAGTTGGTGCAAATGCAGGTGCGCGGCGAGATATGCGAGCTTGAGTTGCAGGTGCCGTTCGTCTTGGCGGAGCCGGTGGTCATCGCAGGCCGGAAGCGTCCAGCTCTGCGTTACGTGGCCGACTTCGTGTACGAGCGCGCCGGCGAGCAGGTGATTGAAGACGTGAAGGGCCGGGTAACTGAGGGATACCGCATTAAGCGCCATCTGATGGCGGCGCGGGGACTGACGATCGTGGAGGTGAAGTGATGCGAGGCAATGAGAACTACGCGCGGCAAGACGTGAGCACGCGCGTGCGAACAAAGAGAACGCACAAGGTGATGCCGCTGAGTCAGCGCATCGTGCTTGAGGCGCTGCGCCGTCGCCGTCATTCGACGATCGCCGCGGTTGCTGACGAACTCGAGAAGTCGCGGGACGCGATGAAGCATGTGTTCGTCACGCTGATTCGGCAAGGGTATATCGAACAGACCCGAAAGTCGGAGGCAGTCTGCCGTGGCCGTGTGCCCGCGATGTATCGGTGGACGGGCAAGTCATTTCCGTCGTCGAGCGAGATCCTCAGCAAGGCCGAGCAGGAGGCTCGCGCGGTGTCGGAGGCTGTTGTCGTGCTTCTTGCCGGCATCCAGGCCATGTGCCGTGTCGGGAGGATCGCCGCATGAAGCTCTACGTTGCGGGCCCGATGACGGGCTATCCCGAACTGAACTTTCCGGCATTCCACGCCGAGGCGGCGCGCCTGCGCGCTCTGGGCTTCGAGATCGTCAATCCGGCAGAGGTCGACGTCGGACCGAATCCGGCGTGGCTGGCGTGCATGCGTGCGGACATCAAGCTTCTCGTCGATTGCGACGGCATCGCGCTGCTGCCGGGCTGGGAACAGTCGCCGGGCGCGACGCTCGAGCACACGATCGCTCGCGGGCTCGGGCTGCGCGTGATGCAGGCCCGGCACATCTTCGGCCTGGCTGGCGACATGCCGGTCATCTCGCAGGAAGCCGTTATCGAGATGCTCGACGAAGCGGAGGCCGCGTGAAGCGCTCCACGCCGCTCGCGCGCAAGACGCCGATGAAGCGCTCGCCGTTCAAGACGGCGGACCGCGGGACGTCGCTGCGCCGCTCGGCGATGAAGGCGCGCGTGAAGAAACCGACCGTCGCCGAGGGCTCGAAGTATCTGGCGGCGTGTCGCGGTCAGCCCTGCTACCTGAACGTCAAGTGTCCGTGGACGGACTGGGCAGATCCGACCGTCGTCGACTGCCATTCGAACCAGTCACAGCACGGCAAGGGCGGCGCGCTGAAGGCGAAGCACTGGTTCACGGTGCCAGGCTGCGCGGCTTGTCACGAATGGCTCGACCGCAGCGGCGCGCCGTGGGAACAGAAGTGCGCGGCATTCGACGACGCGCTCGCGCGCTGGGAGCCGGTGCGCGCTCGAAAGATGCGTTTGAAGGAGGAAGAAGGTGCGGTGCTTGATTCGAATTCCGACGCACACGGGCTGGCGCACGCCGCGCGGCCGCAACGGGAAGCGGTATGCCATGGAGCCGTTCCAGATGACGGCGTCGCTGGAAACGATGGTGTATCGGCTGGCCTTGCCGAAGGTGCAGAGCAAAGACAGGCCGTTTGTCTGGGTTGATGCATGGATTCCCGAGGATCGGCGCGAAGGGATACCGATTCTCGATGACGCGTGGATAGAGCCCGGCGTGTACCGCATCAGGGCATACGTCGACGACAACAGAAAGACCTTGGGGCCGTTCCTCGCGAGCGGCATGAATGAGATGGATGTGAGAGAGACAGCATGAACACGCTACCCGCAGACTTCGATCCGCTTTTCGCCGCGCTCGGCATCCGCCGTCGCAATTGGACCCTGCCGCAACCCTCGAAGGTGACGAATTGAAAAAACTGATTTTGGCACTCGCATGCTTCTCCGCCTTGGCTGGCTGCAATGACGCTGATGTGGCGTCGCGGAATCTGTCGAAGGCCGCCGACAACTTCGAGATCAACCGGCGCGTCGTGTTCTACAACGGCATCACGGGCGAATACATGCTGAGCATCGAGGGGCTTTGCTCGCTCGGCAACGCGGACAAGAGTCGTGAGGTCACGATCACCTGCAAGACCGGCCCCGCCAACTTCAAGAAGCACTTTCTAGGGCTGTCTGACAACGTGACCTACTTTGTGGAGCAACTCGATGGGGCAAACGTCAGCACGTATCACTACAAGGTCATCTTCAAGCCCTCGGTGATCGTTCCTGACATCTCCATCAAGTAAGGAGCAGAGATGGCGTCCGACGCACAAGCAATCGTCTTCGTCCTGGTGTGGCCCTTCGTGTGCGCCGGTCTCATTTCGATCCATGTTCGGATGGGAGAGCGGCGGTGAGCATCGTTCGAAACAACCTAATGACGCAGCGGGGCTATACGCCCTACTGCGGGAGTGTGGACTGCGGGATCATGCCGCGCACGCGTTGGAACGGATCCCAGTTCTGCTGCAGCCATTGCGGATGGACGTCGCGATTTCCGGATGACTTCATCGCCGAATACAAGGCCAAGTGGCATGAGGAGCGGGCATGAACGTCGATCAACTATCGGGCGCGTGGCTCGACTACTGGACAGCGCGTGCCGAAGGCCTGCAGGCCGAAGTGAAGCGCGCATGCGGCGCGGACTGGTGCGAGATGAACGTCGAGAGGATCGGGCCGCTCCAGTATCAGCCATCTGGAAACTTGAGCATCTCTGCGCCGATCGCCCTGCGCCAGCGTTATTTGACCTATCCGCGTCTCCGCGATAACGGGGAACTCGAATGGCTCGCTGAGGCCCAGCTTAATCCGGACTTTCACGGGATTTTCGTGGACGAATCGCTGACGGTTGCGATTTGCAGGCTGCGCGTTGCAGAGGCGTTCGGATACGAGGTGCTGGTGTGAGGAGGTTCGAGTATCTCGATCCGGCAATCGTCCTCGAGCGAAAGCAGGAGGGCACGTGCTTGGGCTGTGTCCAACTCGTGCTATCTCGGTGGGGTGGGACCCGGAAGTACGTGTGCAGTAGAGGAAACCAGAAAGCGTCACTCGACTGGATCGAGATGCGCCGATGCAATAAATACGAGGCGGAGGTTGAATGAAGTTCGAGACGAACGAGGCGCGGTTCGACAACTGGGGCATGACGGTGCGTATGCCCAAGTTCCAGTCCGGAGTGTGCGCGCAGTGGGCGCAACTCTATGTCGCATTGCGCGACGCGAAGGAAGCGCCGCACGGAGTGACGCCGGTCGAGAAGGACGGCTGGCTCGTCGAGGCGGCTTGGTCGACGATGCCGAACCACGTGCACAAGTGGGTGCTGAAGTACACCTACGTTTGGAGGATGTCGCCGGAGCAGGTGCAAACGCGCATGCGCAAGCAACACAAGGCCGTGTTGCGCGGTCGGCAGTTCGAGATCGTGCTTGCTGAAGCAGAGGGATCTCTTCGCCAGCACATATCGAAGATTCATGCCCGCGCATTCATGAAGAACTTGCAAAAGACAGGTTGTAAACCAGCAGCAACCGTCCTATAATCGCGCCAGATTACCGAATCCGCCTCGCGCGTGAGCTTTCGCTTCCCGACTGGGAGGCGAAGTTGTCGGTAGAGAAAGCCCGCCACTGAGCGGGTTTTTTGCTTTCTCGAACACGTTCATGCGTGTCTCCTCGGCGGGGCAACTGCCCTGATTTGACGCCTCGGCTTATGCCGGGGCGTTTCCTTTTCGGAGGTTGCTATGCTGAAGTTCAATCCGGACACCAACGTCGTTTTCGACAACGACGAAGCGGCTGTCGCACCGATCCGCGAAATCACGCGCGACGAGATCCCTGATCTGATCGCGAACGGCGCGGGCGTTGACCCGAGCGCGAACGTGGGGGAGCAAACCTCGTCAGCCGTGCCGACGGCTGGCGATGCCCCGGCTGCTCAGGACCCGGCTGTGTCTGCGACCGGCTCGGATACGGCAGGTGAACAGGGAAACGCGGAGCAGACCGCTGCCAACGCTGCGGCGGTCGAACAAGGCGCTGGTTCAGATACGACATCTGCCGCGCCTGTGGATTCGGCATCGACTCCGGACGCCGGTGACGCGGGAAACGGCTCCGGCGCGAGTTCTGTCGACGCCTCTCCGGCGGTGATTTCTGACGCGCAAGCCGACCCCGGCGGCGCGGGTGCGGCTGACCTCAGCCCGACGCCGGCCGCGCCAAACCTCGATGCGCAAGCGCCGGCAGGCGTGTCGTCGAATGCTGTCCCTTTGGACGCTGGTGGCGCCGCTGATGCGGAGGCTGGCAGTGCTGAAGCGGGGGAGTCGGAGCTTTCTGCTGGCCAGAATGGGTCTGGCTCGGATGAGCATCCGCTGACCATCATCGGCGAGATCGAAGCGCTGGTTCGCATGATCGGAAACAGCGCCGTGCACGAGTATCAGCGCCTGATTCAGCGTCTGGCCGATCTGAAGAATCATCCGCAAGTGAAAGGTGGCGCGGAATAATGTCCTCGCCGGTCCGCATCAACGTTTCGGCGGACCTGCGCAGCCTGACGCGTGTTCTCAACGATCTTGAGAAGAAGCAACTGCCGTTCGCGTCTGCGCAGGCGCTGACGGCGGTTGCGAAGAACGTCCAGGCGGCCGAGAAAGCGGCCCTCCCGCAGGTGTTCGACCGGCCGACTCCTTTTACGGTCAATTCGATCGGCGTAAAGGCCGCGCGCAAGAACACGCAGGAGGCGTTGGTTTTCGTGAAGGACATCGCCGCCGCGTACCTAGCGCCGTATGAGTTCGGCGGCACGCACAAGCTGATCGGCTCCGGTAAGACGTGGCTGAACCCGAAGGATAGGGCGCTGCTCAATCAGTACGGCAACTTGAGCAAGTCGACGCTCAAGCGACTCGAAGGTAGGCCGGACATCTTCGTCGGCTCAATTAAGACCAAGAGCGGCGAGTCGATCGGCGGCGTCTGGCAGCGTCCGACCGACGTCAAGGCTGTCAAGACGGCAGGCAAGCGCGGCGTTGCGATGCGCGGCGTGAACAAGTCGGGGCATCTTAGATTGCTGATCCGCTTTGGCGATGCGCAGCCGGTAAAGCAGCATCTCGACTTCGGGAAGCGCGCGCGCGAAGTGGTTGCGGCCACGTATCGGCGTGAATTCACTGCGGCATTCGCGAAGGCTCTGGCGACCGCAAAACGGTAGGAAATCCCATGGCATTGATCAAACTGTCTGGCAGACATGCTGTCGGACGGCACGAGTTCGCCCTCGTGGATGACGACATGTTCGATTTCCTGTCGCAATGGAAGTGGAAAGCAAAGCCAAACGGTGCAGGCAATCACGTGTACGCCGTGCGCAACGTCGTCGAGAACGGCAAGAACCGCACGGTCAGGATGCACCGTCTCGTACTTGACTTGGATGCGAGCGACACGCGGGACGCCGATCACATCAATCGTGATGCGCTCGACAATCGCCGTGCCAACCTGCGTGCTGTCGATCGGCGCACCAATGTACTGAACACGACGTGGCATCAGCGCGTCGCGCCATGCATGCATTGTGGCGTGAGCGTCGCGCGCACTGTTAATCAAGCTCACGCGGACCGCCCGATGTCATGCGGTCGATGCGCGCTCGATAGGAAGCGTAAGGCGGCGCACTCGGCGGTCTGCTTCAAGACGTGCCGCGAATGCGGGGAACTCTTTACCTCGCGGCGTGCCGGGGCTCTCTTTTGTACTGAAGCCTGTCGATGTCGTGCCCGCTATAAGCGACGGCGGGTCCCATCCGCCCTTCTGAGCCCAGGGGCACTGCGCGCGCGCGATCTTTCTCTAGGCATGAAATTTCTAAATTTGGGTAACACCAGCGGGATATGAACCAGAGCGAGTTCGCGGCACTTCACAACGTCAGCCGTAAAACGGTCACGAAGTGGAAGGAGCGCGGCTGGCTTGTGTTTGCGGGCGATGAGGTTGATGTCGACGCGTCGAATGCGCTGCTGAAAAAGTATCGGCGGGAGGGCACGCCGGCTGTTACCCCCGCTGTTACCCAAGCGCCAGCGGGTAACAAACAAAAAACCGTTACCCAGGCGGCGAGCGAGGTAACGCTCGGCGAGCGTGAGAGCGCGGCGGACGCCGCAGATCGCATCTTGTCGGGCAACGTGCAGCTTCTCGACTTCGACGAAGCGCGCTGTTTCAAAGAGAACTATCTCGGGCTGAAGGCTCAGCTTGAATACGACCGCGATTCCGGTCTGGTGATCGACGTCGCCGAAGTGGCGAAAGCCGTCGGCACCGAATACGCCAAGGTCCGAAGCCGCCTGCTGTCGATTCCCGCGGAACAGGCTCCGCGTCTCCATCGGTGCAAGACGCCTGCCGAATTGCAGGACATGTTGCAGGAGGTCATCACAGAAGCACTCGAAGAACTCACTCGCGATGGAGCAGGCAACCCTAAATAGCACCCGGCGATACGCGCGCGGCTATGCGGCGTTGCGCGCGGGCCTCGTGGCGGCGCTGCGCCAGAACCTGACGCCGCCGCCGAAGCTGACACTGAGCGAATGGGCCGAGTGCTATGCGGTGCTTTCGCGTGAGACGAGTGCGCAAACCGGCCGCTTCCGAGCGTTCGGTTATCAGAGGGGCATGCTGGATGCAGTAACCGACCCCAGCGTCGAGAAGATCAGCGTGATGAAGTCGGCTCGCGTCGGCTACACCAAGCTGATGGATCACGCGGTCGGCTTCTTCATCCACCAGGATCCTTCGCCGATTCTCGTCGTGCAGCCGCGCGTCGAGGATGCGGAGAGCTATTCGAAGACAGAAATCGCGCCGATGCTGCGCGACACGCCGGTGCTCGCGGCGATCGCGGGCGATCAGAAGGCGAAGAACAGCGATCAGACGATCCTTGCGAAGACGTTTCGCAACGGTTCGAGCCTGACGCTTGTCGGCGCGAACAGCCCGGCGGGTTTCCGGCGGATCACGTCCCGCGTCGTGATGTTCGACGAGGTCGATGCATATCCGGTCGACGGCGCGGGCAACGAAGGCGATCAGATCGCGCTAGGCACGAAGCGGTCCGAAACCTTCTGGAATCGCAAGATCGTCCTCGGCTCGACGCCGACGGTGAAGGGCTATAGCCGGATCGAGAAAAGCTTTAGCGAGAGCGATCAGCGCTACTTTTTCGTGGCTTGCCCGCACTGCGGCGAGCATCAGGTGCTCGAATGGGGTGGTCCTGATACGCCCCACGGCATGAAGTGGGACAAGGACGAGCACGGCAACGGAATTCCGGACAGCGTCTACTACGTCTGTCGGCACAATGGCTGCGTCATCCAGGAGGCTGACAAGGCCGATATGGTGACGAACGGCGAGTGGCGTGCGACGAAGCCATTCAAGGGACATGCCGGCTTTCATATCTGGGCCGGATACAGCCTGTTCCCGAACGCGTGCTGGTCGAACCTCGTTGCTGAATGGCTCCGGGTGAAGGACGATCCGCTCGCGCGGCAGACGTTCATCAACCTCGTGCTCGGCGAGCCGTACGAGGATCGCGGCGATCGCGCGCTGAGCGAGACGCGGCTGGCGGCGCGCACGGAAGTCTGGGACGCGGAGGTGCCCGATGGCGTCGGGCTGATCACGGTCGGCGGTGACGTCCAAGACGATCGCGTTGAACTTGAGACGATCGGCTGGGGGCACAACGAGGAAAGCTGGTCGATCGACCACGCGGTCATCGAGGGCGACCCCGAGGGCGCGGAACTGTGGAAGCGCGTCGACGAGTATCTGAAACGCGTCTGGCGGCGCGCGGACGGTCGTGGCTTCGCTGTCTCCGCTGCTTGTATCGACTCCGGCGGTCATCACACCCAGAAGGTGTACGAGTTCGCGAAGGCGCGGCTCGGCCGTCGGATCTGGGCGATCAAGGGCGAGTCGGCACGCGGTGGCGCGCGGTCACCTGTGTGGCCGACGAAGCGACCGTCGTCGCGGACGAAATCGACGTTCCGACCGGTGATCATCGGCGTGAATGCGGCGAAGGACGTGATACGCGAGCGGTTGCGGCGCGATCCGGAAGACAACGATGGCGTGCTGACGTATCCCGCTGGGTACATGCACTTCCCGACGGACCGGGACATCAACTACTTCGCGCAGCTCATCTCGGAGCGCTCGGTGACGAAGTTCGCCAACGGGCAGAAGTTCCGGGTGTGGGAGTTGCCGCCCGGCCGCGCGAACGAAGCGCTCGATATTCGGGTGTACGGCTACGCGGCGCTTTGCGGCCTCATGCACATGGGCCTGAAGTTGAATCGGCGCGTCGAAGCAGTGCAGGCGGATCCGACTGATCTCGTGCCGCCTGCTCCGGAGACGCGGCAGGAGGTCGAGCTCGATGTCGTGAGCGCGGCGCGGCCGGTGCGTCCAGACGGCCCGATCATCAAACAGGCTCAACCTGAGAAACGCTCTCGGATTCGCCGGCTCGCCGGCTGAAGCATAGGAGAAGAATTTTGCGACGCTTCGACCCGAGCCGCAGCCTGCTCGCCGGCATGGATGAGACCGCGCTTCGGCAATCGCTCGCGCAGGCCCAGCAGATCTACATCCAGCTGTCGACCGGCGCTCAGGGCGAGTCTTACTCGTACACGCAGGGCGATGGCACTCGATCTGTCACCTACACCCGCGCGAATCTTGCGGAACTGGCCGCGGCGATCCAGTTGATGCAGGCGCAACTCGGCATCGTCGACTCGCCTCGCAGGGCAAACCGAATCACCTTCACACGGCGATAACGCATGGAATCGAACGTACAGCTCCTTGGTCCGGACGGGAAGCCGCTGCCGGAGCGCAAGAGCCGTGCGCTCGCGCTAAACGGCAGCTACAGCGGGTACGGCAGCACCAGCGCATTCGACGCAGCCGACATGTCCAGTCAGCACATGCGGGACTGGAATCCGGTGCTGTGGTCGCCCGATGGAGAACTCAACCCCTATCGAGACCGCATCGTTTCGCGCGTGCGCGACTTGGTGCGCAACGACGGCTGGGCGAGTGCGGCGGTCACGCGCACGCTCGACAACGTCATCGGCGCAGACTTTCGCCCGATCTCGAAGCCAGACCATCGCGCGCTCGCTGCGATGACCGGAAACAAGAAGTTCGATCACATGTGGGCGGATGAATTCGGCCGCGCGCTCGAAGCCGGATGGCGCACGTGGTCGGAAGATCCGGCGCACTTCTGCGATGCCCAGCGCAAGCTGACGATTCCGCAGATGATGCGCTTGGCATTCCGCCACAAGATCGTCGACGGCGATGCTCTGGCGATCCTCCAGTGGATGCCGGAGCGCCTGCCGCGCGGCGCGCGCTACGCGACTGTGCTTCAACTGATCGACCCTGACCGCCTGTCGAACCCGCAACAGAATTTCGACCGTCAGACGATGCGCGGCGGCGTTGAGGTCGACGAGTACGGCGCGCCGGTGGCGTATCACATCCGCAAGGCGCATCAAGGCGACTGGTTCAGCGGCGGAAAGCAGGTGACGTGGGAGCGAATCGCCGCCGAAACAGATTGGGGTCGTCCGATCGTCGTCCACGACTATGACTTCGACCGGGCGTCGCAACATCGCGGCGGCGCGGGCATCCTGACGCCTGTGCTGCAGCGGCTGAAGATGTTGATCAAGTATGACGGCACCGAACTCGACGCGGCGATCATCAATGCGATCTTCGGCGCCTACGTCACGAGCCCGTTCGACAAGCAGCTCGTGACCGAGGCGCTTGGCGACGGCGAAGACGCCGAGGCATACAACGGGTATCAGGACGCCCGCGCGGATTTTCACGACAAGACGGATCTTCGCCTCGGCGGCGCGCGGCTGCCGATCCTGTTCCCCGGCGAGACGATCAACACTGTGTCGGCGACTCGGCCCGCTGGAAACTTCGCGGAGTTCGAGAACGCCATGCTGCGCAACGTCGCGGCGGGCACCGGCATGTCGGCGCAGCAGATCACGCAGAACTGGGCGGACGTCAATTATTCCTCGTACCGCGCTGCGGCGCTGGAGGCGTGGAAGACGTTCGATCGCCGCCGCAGCGACTTCGGTCGCGGATTCGGCCAGCCAATTCTGTGCGCGATGGTCGAGGAAATGATGGACATCGGCGAGCTTCCGCTTCCGGCGGCAGCGCCCGAGTTCGCGATGGCGCGCGCGGCATATACGCGTGCGTGGTGGATCGGTCCGGGCCGCGGCTATGTTGATCCGATGAAGGAACGTCAGGGTGCCGCGCTCGGCATCGAGTCTGGTTTGTCGACGCTCGAAGACGAATCGGCGCAGCTTTCGGGCAACGATTGGCGCGACAACATCGATCAGCGAGCGGTCGAGATCCAGTACATCAAGGATCGCGGCATCCCTCTGCCGTCGACGCTGAAAGAAGACGCGACGGCGGACGAGGTTACACAGGAGCCGAAGGCGCAATGACATTGGAGAGGCTATGCACGGCCAATTGGCGTTTCTGAGCCAGCGGATGTTCAACACTCCGCTGGCGATCAAGCGAGAGAAGGCCGAAGTCGTTATGGCGTCTCTTGCCGACCGGCTCGGCATATCGCACATCGGGCGTCTTGATGGATCGACCATCAGCCCGATGGCGTTCGGCGCGTGGGACGAGGAATACGAGTCCGACACCCGTGCTGGCCGCGTTGTCGATCCCGGTTACGACATGATTGCCGACACCGGCATCGCGATGATCACCGTGCGCGGAACGCTCGTCCAAAAGCTCCGGTCACTGCGGCCGTACTCTGGGATGACCGGATACGACGGGCTTCGGCAGAGCATTCTGTCCGCTCATGCCGATCCGGGCGTGCGCGCGATCGTGTTCGACGTCGATTCGCCGGGTGGAGAAGTTGCCGGGTGTTTCGATCTCGCCGATACCGTGTACGGACTGCGCGGCGACAAACCGATGTGGTCGATCCTCTCCGAGTCGGCGTATTCGGCGGCGTACGCGCTCGCGAGCGCGACCGACAAGATCATTGTCCCGCGCACGGGCGGCGTGGGGTCTATCGGCGTGATCACGATGCACGTGGACTGGTCGAAGGCGCTCACGGCATCTGGCTACCAGGTCACGTTCATCACGTACGGCGATCGGAAAGCGGACTTTCATCCAGAGATTCCGCTCTCGAAGGAAGCCTTCGAAGCCGCGCAGGTCGACATCAACACCATGGGCGAACTGTTTGTCAGCACGGTCGCCCGCAACCGGAATCTCGCTGCCGATGCTGTGCGCGAGATGCAGGCCGCCTGCTTCATGGGCGAAAACGGCGTCAGCCGAGGGCTTGCAGACGCAGTGATGGCGCCAGATGCGGCGCTCCTGGCCTTGCTAGCCGAGCTGGCCTAAACAACACTCTCACGAGGTATGCAATGAGTTTGAAAAAGACCCTTGCGGGCGTGGCGCCGTTTGCCCACCTGCTGAGCCGTGCCGGCGCCGCGCGCGCCGAACAAGACGACGACGAGCGCAAGCAGCGTGAGGACGAGTCCGATGAGGACTATGCGAAGCGCATGGAAGAGCTCGACGACAAGGAAAAGGCCGAAGAAGAAAAGCGCAAGGAAGAAGAGGCCAAGAAAGCGAAGGCGGACGACGTCGACGGTGACGACACCGAGGCGGAGGACGGCGACGACGAAACCGACGACTCGAAGAAGGCCGCTCGCGCGACCGAGCGCGCACGCTGCGCGCGAATCATGGCGCACGGCATCGCGACCGGCAATGTCGAGCAAGCGGCGAAGTTCGCATTCAACACGAAGCTGTCCTCGGCGGACGCGATCACGATCCTCGGCTCGGGTGCGCAGGCGGCTGCTCCAGCAGTGGCCGCACCGGCTGCGTCGCAACGCAAATCGCTCGATGAGCGAATGGCTCACGCGCGCCCGGCGAATCCTGGTGCGTCGGCTCCTGCCGTGGCCGAACCGACTGCGGCCGACTTCATCGTTGCTGCGAGCAAGCGTCGCCGCGGCGAATCGTAATTCTTCCCCAAACCCGGAGATATTCAAATGGCATTGACTCCTACGACGGTGGGGGAGAACCCCCAGGTCCCGTCCGCATCCGCGCAAACCTTCGTTCCCGATCAACTGATCGCAGGCCCGAAGCAACTCGTCACCCGGAATGTGACGATCACCGGCGGGCCGTTCGTGCGCGGCACCGTGCTCGGCAAGATCACGGCGAGCGGCAAGTTCACCATCGCACTGTCGGCAGCGTCCGATGGTAGCCAGACGCCGACGGCGATCTTGGCCGATAACGCTGACGGCAGCGGCGGCGATGTTGTCGCCGGCGCGTTCCTCGAAGGCGAGTTCAACGTGAATGCGGTCACGCTCGGAACGGGTATCACCGCGACGGCCGCTCAGGACACGCTGCGCCCCCTCGGCATCCACCTCAAGTCCTCGGTCTCGGCTGCTGACCCGAGCTAAACCTCAACTGAACTGATGCGAAGGCCCCGCCACCGAGCGGGGCTTTTTCATTTGGGCCACACACTCGGAGAGAGCAATGCCCGGAAACCTGATTTACGACACCAACACGCTGATCCAGGTCGTCCAAAACCTGAAGATGGCGCAGAGCTGGCTGCTCGATCGGTTCTTCACGAACATGGTCGATGCGACCAGCGAGTTCGTCTCGATCGACGTCGACGTTGGCAAGCGCCGCATGTCGCCGTTCTGCTCGCCGCTGGTCGAGGGCAAGCTCGTCGAGAGCCGCCGCTACCAGACGAACACCTTCAAGCCGCCCTACATCAAGGACAAGCGTGCGCCGGATCTGCGCAAGCCGGTTCGTCGCATGATCGGCGAGCGCATCGGGGGCGACACGACGGCAGCAGAGCGCGAGGCGCAGAATCTGGCATTCGAACTCGAGGACCAGATCGACATGCTGACGCGTCGCATGGAGTGGATGGCCGCGCAAGTTCTCGTCACCGGCACGCTGACGGTGTCGGGCGAAGGCTTCCCGACGACGGTCATCGACTTCGGTCGCGACGGTTCGCTCACGATCGCCCTCACCGGCGGCGCGCAGTGGACTGCTGCAAACATCTCGGCTGGCACGGCCGATCCGACCGGCAACATCGAGGCGTGGCAGACCCAGATCCTGAAGTCCTCGGGCGCCGTCGCGACGGACATCATTTTCACGCCGAAAGCGTGGAAGGGCTTCAAGCTGGACCCGGTCTTGAAGGGCGCAATCCTGTACCCGGCGCTCGGCGTGAACGGCAATGCCCTAAACGTCGGCGCGCAAATTCAGCGCGGCGCAGTCGCGAAGGGCGTGTGGGGGCAGTACAACCTCTGGGTGTACAACGACTGGTACGTCGATGACAACAATGTCGAGCAGCCGATGTTGCCCGACGGCACGGTCATCATGACCGGTCCGGACCTGCAAGGCACCCGTGCATTCGGCATGATCATCGATCCGCAGCACAGCTATGCTGCGCTTCCTTTCGCCCCGAAGACGTGGGTGAAGGAAGACCCGGCCCAGCGTTTCCTGATGATGCAATCGGCTCCGATCATCATCCCGAGTCGCGTCAATGCAGCACTCGCTGCGACCGTGGCGTGAGGTGATTGATGGCTACCGAAAAAATCATTGAAGCCGTCGTCGCGCGCAATCGATCGATTCACGACCGAGTGAAGAGCGGCGACGAGATCGTCGACGTCGTCCGCACCGCAGGTCAAAAGGTGAAGCTGCCGGAGTCCGAGGTCAAGCGCCTGCGAGAGCTTGGCTACCTCGTCCCCGAGAAGGTCGAGGAAGTGAAGCTCGAAGGCGCGCAGATCACCGGCGGGCAGGTGTCGATCGACCACACGGAGTGAACGATGGACTGGGACGACATCGTCGACAGCAAGATCCTCGGCCCTCTGATGGCGCAGTTCGGGACGGCGATCACCTACATGCCGGCTGACGGTGGCTCGTTCCAGATCACAGGCGCATACGACAAGGCGTTCTTTGGCGTCGATCCGGTAACCGGGTCGACGGTCGTCACGCAGCAGCCGACGGTCGGGATTCAGTTTTCGCAGTTCCCCGTCGAGCCGCAGCAGTACGACACGCTGATGATCAACAAGACGGGCGAGCAGTGGCAGGTGCGCGAGGTCCATCTCGACGGCCACGGTGGCGGCCGTCTCATGCTCAACGTGATAGGGCAAACAGATGTCTGATCCGACTGGTCGCGCCGAGCTGCGCGGCGTGCTGCTGTCCATTCTCGAAACGGTGCCGGGTGTCAAAACGGTGATGTGTCCAGGCGACTGGAACGTCGTTTCCGCTAACACGCCGGCGATCAAACTGCGTCACGGAAAGGAAGAGAAGAAGTCGATCGGCAATGTCGGTCAGACGGCGTTCACGACCACTGCAGCGTTCGAGATCGTCGTTGAGATTACTGCGAAATCCGGTCCGGCTGCGCAACTGCTCCTGGATTCGCTCACCTCAGACATCGAGGCGGCGATTTTCAAGAGCATTCCGCTTCGGAATCTGGCTCAGGACTTTCCGGCTTGCCATACGACGACCGAGATTAGCGCGGAGGGCGGCCCGCATACGGGGGTTGCCTCGATCCTCCTCGCGGTCGAGTTCTATGAAGCGTTCGCGCCTGACATCAACACCGAGTTGCTCGGAGTGAATGTCACGGCAGACCTGACGAACGTTGCAGATCCAGGCGGCACCTATCCGAATCCGCCTTTCCCAAGTGCCGTGAAACCGGCGCCGCGGACAGAAGGGCCTGACGGTCGCGCGGAAGGCACCGTCAACGTTCAATTTTCTCAATAGGAGCGACGAATGATCGTCAAACCTGCACCGGGCCTCAAAGTGCGGCATCCGGACACGAAGCAATTCCTGCCGCCCGAAGGCCTCACGGTGCCGGACGGCGACATTTTCTGGACGCGCGTCGCCAACGATGGCGATGTGGAAATCGTCGAAGAGGGCGAAGCCACGGACCAGTCGATGCAAAGCGCACCGAAGGATCAACCTGCGCTGCCCGCGCCCGTCGATGAAGAGGACGACAAGCAATGATCCCGTTCAAGAATGTTCCACAGAACATCCGCACGCCGCTGTTCTTTGCGGAACTCGACGCCTCTCACGCGAACACGGCGACCGCAAATCAGCGCGCGTTGCTCATCGGCCCGATGCTTTCGAGTGGTATCGCGACGCCGAACGTGCCGCTGATCTCGTCGGGCGTGGGTGACGCTGGCGTGCAGGCTGGCGTCAATTCGGTCCTCGCGCTGATGACACAGGACTATCGCAAGAACGATCAGTTTGGCGAACTCTGGTATCTGCCGGTTCAAGATGCCGCGGGCGCCACGGCCGCGACGGGCTCCGTCGCATTCACGTCTGGCCCGACTGCGAACGGCACGATCTCGCTGTACGTCGCCGGCCAGTTGGTCACCGTGCCGGTGACCGCCGGCATGACGGTGTCGCAGGTCGCAACCGCCGTCGCTGCCGCGATCAACCTGATTCCGCAGATGCCCGCCACCGCCGCGGCTTCGACGGGCACGGTCAATCTGACGGCCGACAACAAGGGGCTCGTCGGTAACGACATCGACATTCGCTTCAACTACGGCGGCACGCCAGCCGGAGAGGCGCTTCCCGTCGGGCTCGTGGCGACGATTACGGCGATGAGCGGCGGCGCAACAAACCCGACGCTTTCGACGGCGCTTGGCAATCTGATGGATCAGCCGTTTGACTTCATCGCGTGCGCATTCACGGATGCGACATCGCTCGATGCGATCAAGGCGTTCCTGAATGACCAAACGGGGCGTTGGAGCTGGCAGTATCAGATTTACGGCCACAACTTCGTCGCCTATCGCAGCACATGGGCAGGCCTAACGACTTTCGGCGCGACGCGAAACAATCAGCACGAAACCGTCATGGGTTTCTACGATTCGCCGACGCCGGCCTGGCAGATTGCCGCGCAGATCGCCGCTGCGACGGCAGTTAGCGTGCGCGCCGATCCCGGTGTGCCGATGCAGACCGTCGTTCTGCAGGGCTTCCAGCCCCCGCCGCTGCAATCGCGTTTCAACCTGAGCCAGCGCAATACGCTGCTGTACGACGGTATCTCGACGTTCACGGTGGCTGCTGACGGTACCGTCGCGATCGAAAACCTGATCACGACGTATCAGACGAACGCCTTCGGGCAGCCGGACAACAGCTATCTCGAAATCGAGACGATGTTCCAGCTGATGTACGTGCTGCGTCGCATGAACACCATGGTGACGACGAAGTACGCGCGCGTGAAGCTTGCCGCAGACGGCACGCGCTTCGCGCCCGGGTCCAATATCGTCACGCCGTCGGTCATCAGGGCGGACCTGATCGCGCTCTATCAAGAGATGGAATACGACGGGCATGTTCAGAACAGCGACGCATTCGCAGAGGCGTTGATCGTCCAGCAGAATTCGCAAAATCCGAATCGGCTCGACGTTCTCTGGCCGGGCACCCTCATCGATCAGTTGCGGATCTTCGCGCTGCTCGCCCAGTTCCGTCTGCAGTAACGGTCCAGCAACGGTTTGCGCCACCTTCGGGTGGCGTTTTCATTTTAGGGAGAGCCAGCAATGGCCAACACGCAAAACCGGATCGCCGGGACCGCTTACCTGACCGCCGACGGTCAGTCGTTGTCCGTCGCGGGCGATTTCGAATACAACCCCAGCAAGGTGACGCGCGCGACGCTCACCGGCCAGAGTGGTGTCGACGGCTACAGCGAGAAGCCGCGCGCCGGTCAGATCAAGGCCACGCTTCGCGATATGGCCGGTCTCTCGCTCGCGGCGCTGAACGCGATGACGAACGTGACGATCGTCGTCGAGCTGGCGAACGGCAAGGTCATCATCGGCCGCAATATGTGGACGGTGGACGACCAGAGCGCGAAGGCGGAAGACGGCACCGTGCCGGTGACGTGGGAAGGCCCTTCGGTCACGGAGAACTGATCGATGAGTGACACGAAGAATATCCAACTCCGCAAGCCGGTTACAGTGGGCAAGGATGCGGCGGCGCGCACATTCGACTCCCTCACGCTGCGCGAGCCGCGTGCCGGCGAGTTCGAATCGGCCGAGAAGATGGCCATGAAGTGCGGTTACGACGTTGCGCTCGTCTCGCTGGTGTCCGGCGTTCCAGTCGATGCAGTCGACCTGATGGGTGTGACCGTCGTCGACGAGGCAATGGACTTCTTCGCCACATTCGCCCCAGAAGGCATGGGCGAAGAGTTCGTCAGCGACGATGAAATGCGGCTTGAACTGCGCGTGCCGGCGAAGGTGGGCGATGGCGAGGACGCGCCGAGCTATGCCGCGCTGAATCTGTCAGAGCCGACTAACCTGCAACGCCGCAAGGCCGGACAGGCGGGCGGCCAATGGGCAGCTGTGGTTTCGCTTGTCTCTCGCAATGCCGGCGTGCCCATAGCGGCAGTGCGCTCGATGTGCGCACGCGACTTCCTCGAGGCGGCAAAGTACTTCAAGGGTTTTCAGGGGCGCCACAAAGCGATGTCGGACAACGACTGATCGCTGAAGTGGCGCTTATCCCTCAAGGATGGGAAGAATGCATCGAGGATCTTGGTCATGCGATGGGCTGGCGGGATCCCGATGCTGCCTGGAACATGACATGGACTGAAACGCTCCGGCGCGTCGAGCATGCGCAGAGAATTCTGAAGAATAAGGGGTAGCGGTGGCGAATCAGTTTCAGATTGTCATCTCGGCAGTCGATAACGCGACGGCCACCGTCCGCAAGGTCAATAACGCTTTCGCCACGATGATGGCGCCGGTGACGGACCTCGGTAAATCGCTCTCTGCATTCGGGAAAGAAACCGGCATCGAGAAAATCGGCAAGTCGCTGGTGAGTCTGGGCCGAACGGCGGTTGACACTGCTCGGAGCATTCTCACCATTCATCCGGCGCTTGCTGCGCTGTTGAGCGTCGGCAGCGTCGCGAGCATCGCAGCATTGGCGACTGGATGGGGTCGTACGGGGCAGGAGATTTCGCGCACGTCGTCTCTCGTAGGCATTTCGACTCGCGATCTTCAGGCCTATCGTGGAGCGGCCAAACTGGCCGGCTTGTCGAGCGAAGACATGAGCTCGGGGCTGCAAAGCCTCGGCGACACGTTCCAAGGCGCGATGTTCGGCCGCGCGCCGGAAGCGCTGGCGATCATGAGCGCTTACGGCGTGTCGATGCACAAGCTGAAAGATGGCTCGGTCGACACGACGCGCGCGCTGTCGGACGTGGCGTCGATGATCCAGCGTAACTTCGCCGGCGGCGGGAACATCGAAGGCGCCCGCAAGATCGCGCAGGCGTTCGGTGTTGAATCGCTCCTGCCGATGCTGATGAAGGGTCCGGAATACATCCGGAAGATGGTGGACGAAGCCCAGAAAATCGGCTTCGTGATGGGCCCCGAGCAGATCAAGAACGCCGAGGAGTACGCGAAGAACATCTCCGCGATGGATCTGGCCGTGGATGGCCTGAAGAACAGCGTCGGCAACGCGCTGATTCCCGTGCTTCAGCCCCTCATCGTCGAGTTGAGCGGCTGGGTGTCGCAGAACCGCGAGCTGATTGCGACGCGCGTCAGCGACTTTGTGCGTGATCTCAGCAACTATTTGCGCGGCATCGATTGGAAGGCAATCACTGGCGGCGTCGAGAAGTTCGTTCAGAACGCGAACGACGCAGCTCAGGCGGTAGGGGGCTGGAAGGTCGTGCTGATAGGTCTCGCAGCAATCAAGCTCACCGGCGTGATTGCGGATGTGGTCGCGCTCGCCGCGGGCATCACCAAGTTGACGGCGGCTGGGACGGCTCTGGCGGGCAGCGCTTTGATGCGCGTGCTCGGTCCGCTCGCACTGCTGTTTCATAGCAAAGACCTGAACGTCGGCGAGGACGAACGCCTGAAGGCGATTCGTGAGAAAGAGAAGCAGTTTGCGGCCGCCGGCATTGACCCTAGCACGTACGATTTCAACGGGCCGCTCAACCGCGGCGGAAAGGGTGCTCCTGACGAGCAGCCCGGCACGATCATGCAGGTTCCCGGCGATGACGGGATGAGCATCGCGGAGATTCCCGCGGGGGTCGTGGGCGCGGATTCGACGAATCTTTTCGCCGCGCTGGAGAGGAAAGAAGGCCTCAAGCCTGGCACGCTGGATAAGTACTGGTTTGCGGAGTCGTCGCGTGGCGTGAACATGCGATCGCCCGCCGGAGCGAAAGGGCACTTCGGCTTCATGGATCCGACAGCCAAACAATTCGGCGTCACCAACCCTGATGACCTTGCGAACTCGGCGGCCGGCGCCGCTCGTTTTCTGCACTACCTCTATGGAAAGTATGGGGACGACGACCGACGTGTCGCGGCGGCGTACAACTGGGGTGAAGGCAACGTCGACCGAAAGGGGCTTGGAGCCGCTCCGGCCGAAACGCAGGCCTACATGAACAAGATCGCTCCTTCGATTTACGGTAGCGGCGGGAGCGCGGTCGCTGATGCCGGAGCGAACGGCGCGGTCGCCATTGGCGGGGCGGCAGGGGGCGGTACGGTGAAGGTGGACATCAATCTGCGCGGCGCGCCGCGCGGCACAACAACTCAGGTCAGCTCGTCTGGGAACGTTGAGCCACGCGTCGGCACGCGCGAAGCGGCGGGAGGAGTGTTATGAGTATCGCGAGCGGCGCGGGAGCAGTGCTCGGCACGGCGTCGGGCATCCAGAATCTGGCGCATTCGCTCGCGGCTCGTCTTGGCGGATCGGCGCAGACGTACTTCCAACAGCTCAACGTTGCGAAGTTTCGTGGCGTACGATTTGTCTCGCTCGGCGGCGCGTCGACGTTCGGCCGTCGCGTGGACGTTCACGAATACCCTTACCGGGACAAGCCGTGGGCCGAGGATCTAGGGCGGGCAACGCGGCACTTCGCGATTTCTGGCTATCTCGTCGGTGACGACGTCATCCAGCAGCGTGACATGATGATCGCCGCCTGCGAACTCGACGGCGTCGCGACGTTGATGCATCCGACGTTCGGCGAGTTGGACGTCACGCTTTTGCAGTTTCGTACCATTGAGCGATGGGACAAGGGTCGGTACTTCGAGCTTGAGTTCGAGTTCGTCGAGGCAGGCCAGAAGCTGTTCCCATCGTCGTCTACGAGCACGATTTCCGGTTTGCTGGAGGCGGTGCTCGGCGCCAATGCTGCTGCAAGCCTGGATTTCGTCACGAATGCACTGACGACAATCTCGGTCGGCGCCGCGGTTCTCGGAACGTACGTCTACTCCGCGCTCGGCTGGTACACCACAGCGAAGAATGTTGTGGTGGACGCGCGTAATCTGTTCCGCCTGCTCACGAACTTGCCTGGTGACTTTGGCCGCTTTGCTGGCGGCTCTGCCGTCCCAGCGTTCAGCACGACCGGTGAAGTGTCGAACTCGCAGAATACGGTGTCTTCGCTGACGGCTCAGGCTGTAACGAATCGGGCAGTGGTGGATTCAGCTGGCACTGCGCTGATGAGCGCCGCAGCGGCGATGAGTGCGGCGGGCGCTGCGAACTATGCGGCAGCTGCGGCTGACCTCGCCGCGGCGGTTCTAGCTGCGGCGCCCGCGCCGGATGATGCAGTCCGGCTGTTGATCTCGCTGTCGTCGTACTCGAACACCAACCCGACGACATCGTCGAATATCGGCATTGCGATGGCATCGGCGCAAGGTGCGGCGTCGGATCTGTTTCGGCGCGCCTGCGTGGCGGCCGTCGCTCAGGCGTCGTCGCAATATCAGCCGACCTCAAGCGACGATGCCGCGGCGATGCGCGATACGGTGACGGCGCTCATCGATGCGGAGATTGTGATTGCGGGCGACCAGGGCGCGGACAACACCTACGACGCCATGAAGACGCTGCGGGCGGCGGTGGTCGCCGACTTGAATACGCGCGGCGCCGCGCTGGCGGCAATGAAGACGTTCCAGTTCGCGGCTAGTTTGCCTGCGCTAGTGCTGGCTAATCGGATGTACCGCGACGCGGCGCGCGCTGACGAGATCGTCGGAGAGGCTAATCCGGTTCATCCGGCGTTCATGCCACTGTCGTTCAAAGCGTTGTCAGTTTAGAGCGCGCTGGATCGTCGTCATCTTCCCGTTGACGCACTTGGTGACGACCTCGACGCGCTTGATGTACACGCGGCCCTGCGCATCGGTAACCGCGTGCTGCATCATGCCGCCGGTCGGCCACTGGCAGGTCGGATTGGTCATATTGCCGTTCGCGTCAAGAATCGGCGCGACGTCGCGGTGATCGAATTCGACTGCCTCCCGCACTTGGTTTGCTTTCCCGTTGGCAACAGTAGTACCAGCGATTTGAGGGTCATTCGATCCCCAGTTTGATGCCTCGAAGCGGAAACCTTTCGGAAAATCGCGGCAACCGTTTTCGCGGCATGAGGTGGCGTGATCCGCAGTAATTTCAAAGACTGGGTTTGCGGAACTAAAAACAGGAACCGCCGCAAGAGCGAGCGCTATAACTTGAATTTTCACGGGGCCATCCTTGATCGACGATCTGAGTTTAGAACTGAATAATATCCGAGTGTCGGGTTGGACTAGAATCCGCGTTACGAGGGGTATCCAACGCCTCACTTCCGATTTCGACATCGAACTCACGGATCTTGATCCTGACACACTGAGTCAGATAATTGCGATCCCTGGAGAAGCCTGTTCGGTTCTCCTCGGTATCGACAAGGTGGTGACCGGTTACGTCGATGCGGTGATGCCGTCGATTTCGATCGCAAAACATGCGATACGAGTGCGCGGAAGAGGAAAATGCGCTGACTTGATTGATTGCAGTGCGGAATGGCCTTCCGGGCAAATTTCTGGTTCGAACGCGTTGCAGATCGCGCAGAAGTTATCGGACGATCAGTACCACATAAAGGTTACATCTGATGGTAACGACGGACCGTCGATTCCGTTGTTTTCGATTTGCGTAGGCGAGACGCCATTTGACATCATTGAACGCGTGTCTAGATATGCCGGGTTGCTCGCGTACGAATTACCAGACGGAAATCTATATCTTTGCCGCGCGGGTTCGGGTCTGATGTCATCGGGTGTCGCGCAAGGCGTGAATGTTGAAAGCGCTGTCTTCGAGTGGTCGTCAGACCAACGCTACTCGGTCATCGGCGCTTATCAGCAGACGATGATGACGGCGGGTGACTATGGCGCGAACCTCGGGCCGATAGCAATCGCTGAAGACAAGACAGTTGGCCGCAATCGAAAGCTTTATTTTCAGAGCGAGCAAATCATTTCGGGCTTCGAACTGGCCAAGGCACGTGTCGCATGGGAGCAATCTCGTCGCGCGGGCCAGTCGCAGGTCGTGCGCGTGACAGTCGATAGCTGGCGCGACTCGGCAGGCACGCTCTGGGAGCCGAATTCGCAATTGCGCGTCGACCTTCCGATATTGAAGATTCCGAAAGGCACGATGATGCTGATTGCCGAGGTGACGTATCGTCGCGACGAGAACGGCACGCACGCCGATCTGCTTCTGATGCCGCCGAGTGCGTTCACGCCGGAGCCGATCATCCTGCAGAACATCGCGCCCGACACTGTTCTGGGCGCTAATCGATAGACCATGCCTGACGAAAACTTCATGCATTCCCTGCGGCGTCTGTCGCAGCGGGTGATGTCGGCGCTCGCGCGCGCGACTATCTCGCTCGTCGATGACAGCGGGCGCGCGCAGTTGCTGCAAGTGCAATCAAGCGCGATGCAGACGATCGACAAGGTTCCGCGCTTCGCCGAGTACGGCATGACGTCGAACCCGCCGAAGAACTCGGAAGCGATTGTGCTGTTCGTCGGTGGTGATAGATCGAACGGTGTCGTCGTCGCTACCGGAAACGCGCAATACCGCGTGACAGGGCTCGCAAGCGGCGAGGTATGCATCCACGACAACACCGGACAGAAGGTCTACCTGTCGCAAGCGGGGATGGTGCTTGACGGTGGCGGAAAACCGGTGACGATCAAGAACACGCCAGACGTGTTCGCTGATACGCCCCTGCTCAAATGCTCGGGCGACATCCTCGATAACTGCAATACGAACACTCGCACGATGGCCGGAATGCGCACCGTTGCGAACGGCCACACGCACCCGATCGTCAACGTACAGACCGGTGGCAGCACGATCAACACGCAGCCTCCAACACAAGCGGAGTAACGCATGTCCGACATCAGGATTGTCTGGGACGTCGCAAACAGCCGCGGGGACTGGCTGCTACTTGGACCTGATCTTCTCACCGGAAATGACTTGCAAACTGCGGTTTTGCTCAGTCTCTTCACGGACCGACTCGCACGCACTGACGACGTCATACCGGATGGATCAGGCGATCCGCGCGGCTGGTGGGGCGATCTCGGTGAGGACGTGCCTATAGGCTCGCGGCTCTGGCTTCTGGATCGGTCGAAACAGACTCAGCAGGTCTTGAGCAACGCGCGTGATTACATCATCGAGGCGCTTCAGTGGCTCGTTGAAGATGGCGTCGTCGCAGGCATGGATGTGCAGACTGAATGGACTCGCGCAACGCTGCTCGGCGCGCAGATCACGCTTTATCAACCGGCCGGCCCGAACGTTTCATTGACGTTCACTTGGGCATGGCAACAGCTAACCTGATATGGCTCAAATCATCACAAGTCGCGGCGCGGTTATCTTGATCGACGACGCTGACCTTCCTATGGTTTCGAAGCATGCGTGGTGCGTTGATTCACATGGGTATCCGATTACAAACATCGTTGACGGCGTCGTCAGGCGAAAGATTTATATGCATCGATTTTTGATGAACCTGCGTCGTGGCGATCTGGCAATCGTTGACCATGCAAACATGGATCGGCTTGACAATCGCCGGGCCAATTTGCGGATCTGCAGCAAGGCCGAGAACATGCGCAATCGCGGAAAGACGCGTGCCAACAAATCCGGCTACAAAGGCGTTTCTTGGGACAAGGAGAAATGCAGATGGGTGGCCGGTATCAAGATCGACGGACGACGAAAAGTCCTAGGGCGATTTGATGATCCCGCCGAAGCTCATAAGGCTTACTGCGCGGCGGCCAAGATAGCGCATGGAATATTCGCCAGAACTGAGGTGGCCTAATGCCGTTTCAACGCAAGACACTTTCTACTCTGACGAAGGAAGTCCTCGCAGACATCAATTCGGCGCTGCAAGGGGCCGACGCAACCCTGCGCTTTACTGTGCTCAACGTTCTCGGCAAGGTACAGGCGGGTTTGTCTAATGCGCAAATGGGGTACATCGATTGGGTGGCCAAACAGTCAGTTCCCTTCACTGCTGAAGACGAATATCTGCAAGGCTGGGCGGCATTAAAGAAGGTTTATCTCAAGAACGCGTCGGCAGCGCAACTGACGGCAACATTCACAGGCGGGACTACTGGCACGCCTCTGAGCGCTGGATCTCAGGTTACCCGTGGCGACGGTGCAATTTACACGACGGCGGCGACTGCCACCGTCGACGGGTCGGGCAACCTATCAGTAACGATCATTGCGGCTGTCCCCGGATCGGCTGGCAACGCGAATGTCGGAACGGCTGTGTCGCTAGGCGTAGCGGTTCCGGGAATTCAGTCGGCTGGATCGATCACGGGGACAGTGCTATCCGGCGCGGACATCGAGACAAATGACGCGCTGCGTACGCGCATGCTCGCCGCGTACCAGAACACGCCTCAAGGGGGCGACGCAAACGACTATCAGGGTTGGGCTCTTGCCGTACCGGGCGTGACGCGCGCATGGGTCGCGCCGAATGGATTTGGAGCCGGGACGGTGGTGCTTTACACGATGTGGGACATCGCTGAGGCGTCTCACAGTGGTTTCCCGCAAGGCACGAATGGCGTGTCGCAGTATGACAAAGGTCCGGGCGGAACGCCGCGCGCGACAGTAGCAACTGGCGATCAGTTGGCCGTTGCTGATTCGATCATCAATGAACAACCGGTGACCGCGCTCGTCTATTCGTGCGCGCCGATCCCGAACAATCTCACCTATTCAATTTCCGGGCTGACCAGCACGACGACTGCGACGCGCGCGGCGATTTCTGCGGCAATCTCCGACGTTCTGTTCCGCAACGGCGATCCGCGCGCTGGCACGATCAATCGGTCTGACATCGAATCGGCGATCGCATCAGTGTCGGGAACAAGCGGTTTCGTCATCACGCTCGTGCAGGGCAATGTCAGCGGCACCGTGACGACCTATCCGGGAAACATCACGAGCGGATTCGGTCAGTTGCCGGTGCTGGCTGGTGTGAACTACGTCTGAGGCTGACATGCTTGCACCGAACCTTAAAGCGGCTGATTTTCTCGCCGCGATTCAGGCGCTATTGCCTCGCGGGCGCGTGTGGCCGCGTGACCCGGACGCAGTTCAAACAGCAGTGATGTCAGGGTTGACGCCAAGCTATGAGCGTCAGACTGCACGTGCGAATTACTTGCTTGTCGACGCGTTTCCATCGACGACTTACGAATTGCTGCCTGAGTGGGAATCGACACTTGGTCTTCCTGACCCGTGCGCGGGGGTCGCGCCGACGATTCCTGCACGCCGCGCGCAAGTCGTCGCGAGACTGACGAATCTGGGCGGCGCGTCGATACCGTACCTGATCGGCTTCGCGGCGAGTCTCGGCTACACCGTGACGATCACGCAATACACGCAGGCGCGCGCCGGAATGCTGAAGGCCGGTCAGCCGGTCAACGGATACGACTGGAACTTCGCTTGGAAGATCACGGCGCCATTGAACACGGTTGTGCGGGCGGTCGCCGGCGCAATGGCGGCTGGCGACCCTCTTGCATCATGGGGCAACAAAGTTCTTGAGTGCGAGTTCCGCGCGGTTATGCCGGCGCACACGATTCCAATTTTCGCTTACGCATAAAGAGGTCACATGTTTCGTATTGATGATCCGACCGCCGCAACGTCCTTGCCGGTACCTGAAGCTGCTGGAACCGAAGGCTATTACACGGAAGGCAATCCGACGGCAGGAACGCCCGCGACCAACGTTCGCGGATCGTGGCTGAACATGATTCAAGAGGAGTTGCGCGCGGTCGTCGTGGCCGGTGGATTGACGCCGAGCAAGACGATATATACGCAGGTTCGAGACGCGATCAAGGCTATGGTCGGACCGGGTCGCTTGCTCGGCATTCAGGTTTTCACAGCGAGCGGCACATACACGCCCGGCAACTATAACGGCGTAACGGCGACGAAGATACGTGTTCGGGGTATCGGCGGCGGCGGCGCTGGGGGCAGCATCGCGTTCACATCGACGGGACAGGCGGCGGTAGCAGGTGGCGGAAATGGCGGCGCGCCCGGTGAAATTATGATCCTGGGGTCGCTGGCGGCTTCATATCCTGTCGTTATCGGATCTGCCGGCAGCCCGGGTGCTCAGGGTAACAACCCGGGCGGGGCAGGCGGAACGACGACCTTTGGAGGAACCCTGCTTACTTGTGCGGGAGGGCAGGGTGGACTGGGCGGCGCCGCCGCGACTCCGCCCGTCGCAATCTTCGGTAATGGCTTGATTAATCAAGCAACCAGTGCATCGCCTGCAATTGCCGTCGTGCTAGGGGCTACCCCTATCGGTGACCTTGGCGCCGCATTCTCCGTATCTTCGGCGCTCGGCGGGAAAGGTGCTTCGACCCCGTACGGCGCTGGTGGTAACGGCGGCGGCGGCGGCAATGGCTCGACCGGCAAGGGTTACGGGGCTGGCGGCGGCGGGGCAGGTCAAGGCGCTAGTAGCGGCACTGGCTTTCAAGGGGGCTCCGGGCTTTCCGGGATTTTGATTGTCGAGGAGTACGCATAATGGAAAATTATGCTCTGGTACAAAACGGGCAAGTCGTCAACGTGATCGTCTGGGATGGCACACCATACACACCTGCAACCGACGATCAGCCGGCTGCCGGATGGAGTCCGCCAGAGGGCACGACTGCTGTGAAGCTCGACGCTGACTCGACGGTCTCCATCGGGTACGGCTATGACGGCAGCACGTTCACCGCGCCGCCCGCGCCACCTGTACCCGCGCCGACGATGGCCGAAAAGCAGGCTCAGCAGTCCGCGCTCATGACTCAAGCGACGAACGAGATCGCAGTACTTACGGATGCGACTGACCCTGACATTGTTGACGCCGTCGATCCTGCCGACGTAGCAGAGTTGAAGGCGTGGAAACAGTATCGAGTCGCTCTTTCGAAGATTGATATAACGCAGGCGAGTCCGGTCTGGCCGACCGCGCCATCCGTGTGACGCATCTGTGCGACAGCCGCCTTCGGGCGGCTTTTTTATGACCGGATGACCGGCTAGCTTACGAGGGCAATACCGATGTCGGAATTCTGGAACGAGGGCGTCAAGTCAATCGTGACCGCTCTCGGCAGCGTCGGCACATTCTGGATCGGTGGCCGAATGTGGCGGCAGATCGATCGTCGCCGTCAAGCTGAGAGCGAAGGCGAAGCCAACATCGTTAAGGCCGACTCTGCTGCGCAGGTTGAAGCCATTGGCCGATTCGAGCGGCTTGCCACCTTGGCTGAGGAGCGTGCAGGACGTGCCGAGGCGCGAGAACTTCTCGCGGTCCAGCGCGCTGATCGTGCCGAAGAACTCATGCGAGCCGCAGAGCAACGAGCCGATGCTGCCGATCGACGCGCACAGCGCGCGGAGGCCGAAGTGCTCGAACTGAAAACTCGGATCGAACGTCTTGAACGAGCGATCGACAACCGGAGGGAGCCAGATGTCTCGCGTTCGTGACTGGCGTTGGTGGGTTATGGGCGCGTGTCTCATCGGTGGCCTAGTAGGTGTCGCCGCCGTCGGCTTCTTCATCGGCCAGTGGGGCATGTCGGTCGAGCGCGCGAGCTGGCAAGCGGAGCGCTCGATGTATCTCGCTCGGTTCCCGAAGGTGCGGCAGGAGACGCGCGAAGCCTGCACGCGCGAGTTCGCCGGCCGAATCGAGGGTCTGGAGAAGCTCAACGAGCGCAGCGAACAGGCGCTTGCCGATCTGAAGGCGCAGATGACTGATACGCACGAGCTCGCCGCATACACCCTGCGTTTCCTTGGCGATCGCGCGAAGCTCACGGACGCTCGCACTGCAACGATGCTTAAACAGACTCGCGCGGCGGCCGCGGCTGCCGTAGCGGCCGCGAAGAAAACTGAGGTCGTCGAGCAGAAGGTCTCCGTCGCGACCGCGAGTGCGGCAGAAGCAGCGAGCACGGCGAAGGCGACTGAGAAGAAGCTCGACACCGCAACGCATCCGACGGCGGTCGCGCCGTCGACGCCGTGGGCAGGCAGCAGACGATGACCCGATCGTTATCGACATATCGATAACGGAAACAGTACCCGACTCGACCCGGCCACGCGCCGGGTTTTTCTTTTCAGAGAACCTATGAACCTCAAGCTTCGCCTAGTCGATGACGCGGCCAAGGTGCACACGTACTCGTCGACCATCATCGCGGCGGCGCTCGGCGCGATTTCCGCCGCATCGCCATTCATCGAGGCCGTTTGGACCGGCATGCCCGACGAAGTGAAATCGCTTCTGCCCGATAGCTGGCGACTCGCGATCGCGATCACCGTCGGCTGCCTGGCTATCATCGCCGCGCGCTACACGACGACGTCCCCGAAAACGACAACGACCGAGGCAGCCGATGGCGACGCAAGCGCGGCAAACAAGTAAGCGACCCGGCAAGAAGACACTAGCGGCGACGATCGGCGCAGCAGCGGCGGCCGCGCTCGTGGCGCTTACAGCCTCTCAAGAGGGCGTGTCGCTCAAGCCATATAACGACCGTCTGGCAAATAACATCCAGACGGTCTGTTTCGGCGAAACGAACGTCGAGATGCGCGCGTACTCGCTGCCCGAGTGCAAGTCGATGCTCAGCGACAGCCTCGCTGGCTATGCCGACGAGGTACGGTCGGTCACGCCCGGCTTCGACACGCTGACGGACGGGCAGAAGGTCGCCGTCGTGGATCTCGCCTACAACATCGGCGTGCCGAACTACAAGGGATCGACGCTACGGAAGCGCTATATCGCGCGCGACTTCCCCGGTGCGTGCGGCGAGTTCATCAAGTGGCGCTTCGTCGCTGGCAAGGATTGCGCGATTGCGTCGAACCGCTGTGGCGGCATCGTGACGCGTCGCCAGCTCGAGGCGCAGGCCTGTCGAGGAAACTGATATGGCAAAAATTCAGCTAACACAGAACGGCGATGCGCTTTTCAATTGCCCTGGCTGCGGCATGCTCCACGTCGTCTACTTGAAGAGCGAAGGTCGACCGCGCTGGTCTTTTAACGGCGACGTCGACAAGCCGACCTTCTCGCCATCCATCAAGGTCTGGTGGACGGAGACGCCGCGCACCGATCCGGTGGAAAAGGTGTGTCACTCGTTCGTGACCGACGGACAGATCCAATTCTGCGGCGACAGCACGCACGATCTCGCAGGACGGACGGTCGACCTTCCGGAGATGGAAGCGTGAGCCCATACCTCATCACAGGAATCATCGCGGGCGCACTTGGCATCGCGATTGGGGGCGCCGCGCTGCACACGGTCGACGCAACGAAGCTCGCAAGCGAGCAGACCGCGCACGCACGCGACAACGAGATCAATGCGCAGAAACTTCAGGCCGTGTCCGACGCGGCAGCGAATGCGGCGCGCGCGGCGATCGCAAAACAGAACGACGCGGCCGCGCAGCTCGCGCAGCTCGACGACAAGCTCAATCAGGAGAAGGCCTCCCATGATGCCGACAATGCAAAGAATCGCGCTGCTATCGCTGACGGCGCTCGCCGGCTGCGCGTCGCAGTCACCGCCTACATCCCAGCAAGCGGTGGCAACTCCGCAGATTCAGGCGCAGGCGCCCGCGGCTTGGGCGATGGTGCCGGTGGCACAGCCGAGCTATCACCTGCGTTTGGATCAGCTCTTTTCGGGATCGTCGACGACGCCGACAGCGACGCCCGCGCAAAAGCCGACTACCTCCAGCACTACGTCTGCATCCTCCAGCAACAAGGAGTGATCGCGGGCACATGCATGCTCACGACTACCGCGAAGGAATGACCACATGGCATCGAATCTGAAGTACAGCGCCGCGCTCAAGAACGGCCAACAGGATCAGATCACAGCAAAGGTCGGCACGAGCGGCGCATACGACATCTATGACGGCACGCAACCGACTAACCCCGACACGGCCGTGACGACGCAGAACCTGCTCGCGACGCTCAACTGCAGCGCGACGTTCGCTGCGGCGGCATCGGGCGGCGTGCTCACCGCGAACGCGATCAGCAATGGCACTGGCACCGCAGCGGCAGGCGTAGGTAAAACGGCATCGTGGTATCGCCTGCGTACATCGGGCGGCACGGCCGTCGTAGACGGCAGTGTCGGCACGAGCGGATGCGATCTGAATCTGTCGAGCACGACGATCGCGCAGGGCCAGACCGTCAGCGTCTCGTCGAGCACCTACACGAACGGCCAGTAATCGGCCGCAAAGGCGACCGCAATGGGCACTCTCACCGGTTCGAACACTGTTCTGGCCGGCACCGAGACGTTCAATCTCTCGTCGCCGGCTCAGACCGACTGGATTCAGTTTCCTCAGTCTGCAACGTCCGTCAACCGTAAGTCGGGCGGCGGCTCGACGATCGGCCTGCCGACGACGGTCGGTTCGGGCGTCACCTTCACGGGCTACACCGACGGCCCGAAGATGACGTGGACGGATGGCACGCCCACGGCATCGGCGACGGCGCTTGCGGGCGGCATCTATGCCGACAATACGACGGCGACCGGGCAGGGCATTCAGATAGTTCTGCCTGCCGACACGACGTCACGCACGCTCACGATCTACTGGGCGGCGTATTCGAGCGCATGCACGCTGACCGCGACGCTATCGGATGGCAGCGCGACCGCCTATACGGTATCGCCGGGCACGACCGGCAGCGGCAATCAGAAGTTCTACGCCACGACCATCACGTGGGCCGCGAACTCGGCGGGGCAGACGCTCACGCTGAAGATGACGCTGACGACGCTGCAGGGCAGCTCGTACAACGTCATGCTGCACGCGATCAAGTATCTGAGCAGCGCACCGTCCGCAATCACCGGCACGGGCGCGAGCACCTCGAGCAAGTCGACGGGCGCGGCGTCGGGCGGCGTGAGCACGTCGGGCACGGCGGCCGCGACGCAGGCAGTCAGCGGCGCGGCCGCATCAGGTGCGGTCAACACGAGCGGCAGCGCGTCGGCGACGCAAGCGAAGGGCGCGGGCGCGGCGAGCGGCAGCATCTCGACGGCGGGCACGGCGGCCGCCACGCAAGCGCCTGGTGCAGGCGTGGCCTCGGCCGTAGTTTCATCGACTGGATCAGCCGCAGCGATAAGCACGGGCAACGGCGCGGCGAGCGGCACTGTGTCGGCGAGCGGCGGCGCGAGCGCCACGCAAGCGCCAGGCGCGGGCGCGGCATCGGGAGGCGTCTCGCTGTCGGGCGCGGCCGCTTCGACGAGCTCGGGAGGCACGTCGGGAAGCGGCGCGGTTTCGACGACCGGCGCCGCGGCCAGCGCGCAGCAACCGAACAGCGCGGCGGCGAGTGGTCAGGTTGGATCGCCACCAATCGATGGCGCGGCGTCCTCGACGAGTCGAAGCACGGCAAATGCAGCGGGATCGGTCAGCGTGACAGGCAGCGCCGCGGCCGCGCAGGCCGCGAATACCGGCGCGGCGTCAGATCAGATCGGAACGCCACCTATCGACGGTGCTGCCGCGGCCACGCAAGCGCGCAACACTGGCGCGGCGATCGGTGGCGTGAGCGTTGATGGCAGTGCGGCCGCTGCGCAAGCGCGTGGCACTGGGAGCGCGTCGGGCTCCGTGCTCGAGCAGATCTCGGGCGCGGCGAGCGCGGTGCAATCTCCGAACATCGGCAGCGCGGCCGGGCGAGTCGGCAGCGATGGCGTTTCTATTCCGGTTCGTTATCTGATCGCCGCTCAATCGCGCGTCGTCACCGTCGCGCGCGAGGCGCGGTCGTTTGCTGTAGATCCGGAGCGGCGTTCAATCCGAGTCGCACGTGAAGCGCGCGCGACCGCAATCGGGCCAGAGAGGCGCGTCATCGTCGTGCGCATCGACGAGCCGGCATAACAACTTTGGAGCGCCAGATGGCATCACCCTACGTGCCTTCATTCATTAAAGATCCGCAGGCTGTTCTCGACTTCAACTGGGATTGGTCTGCGTGGCTGGGAGAGGAAGAAACGATTGCAGAGAAATCCGTGACGGCCGACACCGGAATTACAGTGAACTCCTCGACCATCGACGGCGGTGTAGTGGTCGCGTGGATTTCTGGCGGCGTCGCAGGTACGGCTTACGTCGTTGCCTGCACGATCAAGACGTCCGCGGGACGGACCGAGACGCGCCGGATCAGCGTCTCGGTGCAATTGCGCTAGCCACGACGCAACCCGGAGCACTTTCAAACAAATACCGACCGTACGCATATCCGTCGCCTCCACGACGATCGTCTATTTCATCGGCAACGCGACGTATTCTGTCGCGCCGACGATGAGAGGCTACATTCGCGCAAGATGGGTCCCGGTAAAGTCTGCTTTATAATGCGCCGCTGCGAATCATGGAGCGGCGCATGTCCACCCAAAAGAACGATTTAACTCGGCTCACCACTGCGATTGCCGGCGTCATCGCGGTTCTCGCTTTTCTGTACTGCGGATATATTGCGATCCGGTACAGCTCATATCACATGCTCATCCGGAACTTTGCTTTCCGACAGACGCAGACGGCCTTGACCTCTTATTGGGCGTGCCGCGACGGGTTCAAGCTGGCATATGAAACGCCGGTAGGTGGCGCTCCATGGTCGATCCCGTTCGAGTTTCCGCTATATCAGTGGATCGTCTCGCTGATCTCATGCCCGCTTGGGCTCGACCTTGAGCGCGTCGGTCATATCGTAAGCTACCTGTTTCTCGCGGCCTGCGTCCTGCCGATAGCAAGATTGTCGCGGAGCCTGTTCGCGGATCGCTGGATGCTGTACTTTTTCGCCTCCACGGCGGTCTTCTTCTCTGCGCCGCTGCACATCTTCTTCGGCAATGCCTTCCTAATGGAAAGCGCTGCGCTGTTCTTCTCGCTCTACTTCGTCTCGTACGCAGTCAGCCTGATTCAAGGCGATCGTTCGTTCAAAACAGCGATTCTTGCCGGCATCTTCCTCACGCTCGGGATTCTGCAAAAGTCGACGACGGCTCTCCCGCTGGTCCCCGTTTTCGGCCTATGGCTGCTTGCCGCGGGCTGGCGCGAGATTATGGCGGATCGCCTGCGCTCGCGCGCACTCTGGATCGGAGTCGTCGCTATTCTGATCCCGTTTATCATCGGCGCGGCTTGGGCCAAGTACACCGACATCGTCAAGATGCAGAACGAGTTCGGCCGGGCGCTCACGTCAAGCGCGCTCATGAAATGGAACTTTGGCGGTGATCGGCTTGACCCGCATCTTTGGTACTGGGTCATTTGGCTGCGCAACATTCAGGCAAACGTCGGCGGCTGGATCGGCGTTGTCGCAGTAGCTGCTGGCTTGGTCTTCCTTAACGGAAAGCACCGCGGCTTGATCGTGCTAAGCCTCGCGCTGTTCCTGTTCTATTTCATGGTATTCACGAACCTGCAATTCGTGCACGAGTACTACCAGATCTCCTGCGAGGCGTTCCTGTTGTTGGCCGTGGCGATCGCAACGGCCGGGCTGATGGCAAGTCAGAAAAGGGCACTGAGTGTCGCCGGCGTAGTGGCCCTTGTGGCGCTGGTTAGCGTGAACGTGCAAACGTTCCGCACCGGGCAGAACTTCCGCTGGCTGCATGAGCTGCCAGTTGCCGAAGTTCCTGTTCTGCAGTCGGCGCATTTCATTCGAGACAACACCGACCCCGCCAAGCCGATCATCGTCTATGGCGACGACTGGAGCAGTGAGTTTCCTTTCTACGCCGAGCGGAAGGCATTCGCGGTGCCGAAGTTCTTTCACCACTACGATGATGTGTATCGCGACCCGACGCGCTATCTGGGCGCTCAGGCGTCTGCCGTGATGGTCTGCCGCGACGATCGCTCGCCTGAATTTGAAGCGCGGATTGTCAAGGATTTCCAGCCGACGGCGACAGAGCGGCTAGAATTGTGTGACATCTTCCTGAAGAAATGACCATGCTTCGTTTCATCATCGCTGCCGTCGCAATCGTTACTTCGTCCAGTGCATTCGCCGAAGGCTATACGGCGACCGCCAAACTCAGCGACGGCAAGACGCTGCTCATTACCGAGCACAGCAAAGATTGCGGCGGAAAGAAGGGGGCGGCACTGCTCGACCAGGGGATGATGGACCGCGATCACACCTGCGATGTGAGTTGGAACGATGAGACGCTGACAGCGCGCTT
The DNA here is from genome assembly GCF_018408855.1 of Caballeronia sp. NK8. GTDB lineage: Bacteria > Pseudomonadota > Gammaproteobacteria > Burkholderiales > Burkholderiaceae > Caballeronia. The sequence continues at coordinate 1,359,723 of NZ_AP024322.1, forward strand.
TGGCGTCCACGAGGTCAGCATGCCTATCGGGGCCTTTTCAGTGCTCTCTTACCCGTCAGTTTCTGTACCTCGTCCGTGACAATCAGCGTCCAGCCGGCTCGGTATTTGTGGGAAGCCGCGCCGGCTTTCTTGGCATCAACTTCCGCATCAATTTGGTCACCGGCTTTTCGACAAGCCAATGCGTGAGCATCCCGACCGCAACGCAAACCAATAAATACACGAGAATCGCGCCGTCGGGACCAACATAGTTCTGAACCTTGATCTTGTATAACAGGACGAGGCTGATGCCGACGAAGCAGAGGCTATGCGTCAGATACAGCGCGTATGATGCTGCGCCAAGTTGCAGAACAATCCGCGATCCGAACAGCCGCATCCCCTTTCCTGCCGCTTCCATTCCGACAGCGCCGAGCACGATCAACATTGATGGGACGCCCCACGGTAAGAACTGCCGCACGCCTCTAGATGAGTCGGCCTGATGATAGAAGATCGCGCTGAACAGCAGTAGCACGCCCAACCAGAATATAGCGGTCGCCTCCCTGCGAACAAATGGAAAGCGATGAATGTGGAAAATTACGATGCCCGCCACGAAACACCATACGATCGGGTCCGTGTAAAGTGTGAACACATAGAATCCTGTCGCTTCTCCGAGCGCGGCCATCACGACGAAAACAATGCCGATCCAAATCGTTGAAACGCGGAACACCAAGGTCACGACGCCGAACAGGACGTAAAAGAACATCTCGAAATTGAGCGTCCAGCCCGGACCATTGACCGCGGTGTTGTCCTCACGCGGGATGAAAAATAGCGATTCCAGAACACGGGACAACTCGAACGAACCGGGCGAGTTGATAACGTATGCCCACGCGATCGTGGTGATCCAATATAGCGGTACGACGCGTGTAATTCTCTTAAGCATGAAGTCGGAGAACTTCGTCGTTTCTCCGATCGACTGAAGGTAAGCCATGATGAAGCCGCTTATCACGAAGAATATAGCGACCCCGCACCCGCCGAACCCTTTAAAATTGTGAAACGTCGCCAGTATGGGCATTGGCCCACCCAGATACTTCATGCTAGCGACGTAAAAGTAAATGATGTGCATCAGAGCAACGAGCAGCGCAGCGACGGCTCGCAGAGATTGCACAGATTTGTATTCGACGATTTTGGCCGTCGTCGGCTCGACAGGAAGCGCACTCACCAGGTGATGCGGTCGAGTACTTCCTCGTCCGTCTCCGATTTGCTGCGATCGGTTTCATACCAGATAAGCAGGCCAACGACGCAAAGACCAAGCCCGGCCAAAAGCACAATAAGAGTGGTATCCATTTTTCTCTCTTTAGGACGTGCGAGATTTTACCGCACCCGCGACCATCATCGTTTGGTCAGTTGACTTCGCCTCTGTGCTGATGGTCACTTCATCATCGCCTCCCGTCGCGCGCTCATTCGCCGGCATCGCTACGACGCGATCGCCTGGTCCTCGCACGCAAACCGCGTGATTCCCGTTCGCGACTTCGCCGCCCCAGTGCTCGCACTTTCGGCACTGGTGCGCTCCAAGCTCGCCCTGAAATAGGCCCATGATGCCGCCTCGCGTGTGCTGTATGAATGTACAGTCTATACGCGTTGGCATATGAGCATACAAGGCACCTCGATTCCCAAAATGGGAATTTTCGCGGGAACCAAAACAAAAAAGGCACTGTGATTTTTCACAGTGCCTTTTTTGTAAAGCGTTGATGCGCTTGGAATTCTCGGTGGGGTGGCTGATGGGACTCGAACCCACGACGACAGGAATCACAATCCTGGACTCTACCAACTGAGCTACAGCCACCACTGTTACTTCGACCTTGACTGCTTCAGACCTGCCGTAGCAATCAAGAAGCGAGATTATACGAACAAAGATTGCGCTTGCCTAGTCCCTTTGAGCATCTTTTTCCGCCACACGCGCCTCAGGATTCGATCGCTTCCGCGGCTTCGCAGAGATGAGCGCGCGCCTCGTCGAAAATCGTCAGATCGCCCTTTGCGAGACGGCGACTGTCGGACAACACGCGACGCCATCCGCGCGCGCCCGCGACCCCGCGATAAAGCCCGAGCGCATGCCGCGTGACCGCGCCGAGATACGTGCCACGCGCGAGTTCATTACGCGCATAGCCGATCAGTCCCGCCTCGATTTCCTCACGCGAAAGCACCGGCGTGTCCGCGCCATAGAAGCGCGTGTCGACGCCCGCGAGCACGTACGGATTGTGATAAGCCTCGCGTCCCAGCATCACGCCGTCGACATGCTTCAGATGCTCGTCGACCTCATCCAGCGTCTTGATGCCGCCATTGATCGAGATCTCCAGATGCGGGAAGTCGCGCTTCAGGCGATACGCATACTCGTACTTGAGCGGCGGAATCTCGCGGTTCTCCTTCGGGCTCAGGCCTTTGAGGATCGCGTTGCGCGCATGCACGATGAACACCTCGCAGCCAGCATCGGCGATGGTGCCGACGAAGTCGCGCACGAACTCGTAGTCCTCGACCGTATCGACGCCGATGCGATGCTTGACCGTCACCGGAACCGACACGGCATCGCGCATCGCCTTCACGCAGTCCGCGACGAGCTGCGGCTCCTTCATCAGGCACGCGCCGAATGCGCCGCGCTGCACGCGCTCGGACGGGCATCCGCAATTCAGGTTGATTTCGTCGTAGCCCCATTGCTCGCCGAGCTTCGCGCTTTTCGCGAGATCGGCGGGCTCGCTGCCGCCGAGCTGCAGCGCGACGGGCGCTTCGGCGGGCGTGAACGCGAGATGGCGCGCGACGTCGCCGTACAGCAGCGCGCCGGTCGTCACCATTTCCGTGTAGAGCCACGCATGACGCGACACGAGGCGATGCAGGGACCGGCAATGGCGGTCGGTCCAATCCATCATCGGTGCGACGGATACGCGGCGGGGGCTGATCTTCGATACGGCTGTCATGGGCGACAGCGGCCGCGCTTTCGGGCGAACCGCCTTGAATCTGAAGGGGAATCCGCGATTTTACCGCAGCGCGGCAGTTCGGTCGTGCCGTTCGCTCGCGCGGGGCGTCGCAAACGTTCACCCCTATCGCGTCACCATGCTAGGATTTCCAAACCACCCCCAACGACGGCATCGGAGGCAGACATGGCTACTTTGGCGATCGACGGTGTGCGCTGGGTCAACGACCGCGTGACCAGCGTGCGCTGGGGCAGTTTCGATCCAGCCACGAACGACTGGGCCGCGCCCACCACCATCGTGGATGTCCAGCAGGTCGTGGACGCCATCAAGAGCGGCAAGGAAGTCCGCACGCTCTTCATACTCGGCGGCCGTGCCTTTCTCGGCCCGAAAGTCATCGCGATGCCGTTTGCGAACGGGCATATCGGCATCGAGGCGCGCGTGCAGGACGGTCAGATCGAGAAGTCGCTCGAAGACCTGCCGCCCGTCTGAATCAGTCGCAAACGAAGAGCGCTCGCGGAGATCAGCGTTGAATCGGCAACAGGCGCACCGGTTCGAAACCGAGTTCATGCCGCGCATCGTGGAGCGCGTGACGCGCGTCGTCGGTCATGGCGTGCGCGTCGAAGTCCTGCCCTACGAAAGTCCGCTCGTGCCGACGCGCCTGCATGTCAGCGCCGAGCGTGCACCACACAAAGGCGATGACCAACGGCGCGGCTATGCATATCCAATGAATGTATTTCTGACCTGGGACGACGAGGAAATCGAACGCCTGCTGGGCGCTGGCGGCGAGGCCCGTTTCGTGCGATACCTCGATGCGATCGGCGCCAAGCTCGATGCCTGGCAGGGCGCGCGCGACGTCGATTTCACGACGCGCTCGCAGGCGGAGCGGTCGGTGCTCTTCGGCGGTCTCGACTTCGAGGCCTGATCACGGCGGCCGGCTGCCGCCCGCTCGCGCCCGTTCAGCCGACGCATCGCAACGCCCGTCGCCACGCAGCGCGCGGCACGGCAGGGCGCATCAATATGAACGAGGAGGTCGGTATGGCATCGTCGAATGAAGGCAACCTGCGCGCATTCGTGCAGACCGCGGAACAGGCGGGCGGCTTCATCTGGGTCATCACGCTCGTCGATTTCGCGGCGCGCGACGTCAAGCGCGCCATCGTCTCCGAAGAAAATTTCTCCACCTCAGATGCGGCTCGCGATGCGGGCAACGACCGCCTGAAAGGCATGTCGAACGACCACTGACGAAGCGTCACGGCGTGCGGCACGCGACGGTTCATTTAGTCGCGATCACCATCGAGTCCGGTCCGACCAGCGGCTCGACGCGCGCCGACGCGAAGCCCGCTTCCTTCATCCACGCGCAGCACTGCGCGCCGGTGTAGTCGAAGCCGCCCGGCGTCTCGATCAGCATGTTGAGGCTCATCAGCAGGCCGAACGCGTTCTGGCGACGCTCGTCGTCGATGATCGCGTCGTACACGATGAGGCAGCCGCCCGGCGGCAATGCCGCGTGACATTTCGCGAGCAGTTCGAGCTTTTGCGTCAGATTCCAGTCGTGCAGGATGTGACCCATCACGAGCACATCGGCGGACGGGCACGGCTCCTTGAAGAAATCGCCCGGATAAAAGCACAGCCGGTCCTGCAGGCCGTTCGCGGCGACGTATTCGTCGAAGATCGGACCGACGACCGGCAGATCGAAGCCGCCGCCCGTCAGATGCGGATGCGCGAGCGCGACCTGCACCGGCAGCGCGCCCTGCGCCGCGCCGATATCGATGAACGTGCGGTACTCGCGCCACGGAAACTGCCGCGCAATCGCCCGCGCCGCGCCCATGCTCACGCCGCTCATCGCGTGCAGAAAACCGCGCAGGCGCGCCGGGTCGCTGTAGAGCGTGTCGAAGAGATTGCCGCCTTGCTTCGATTCGTTCTGCGGCAGCCCGCTGCGCAGCGCCTCGGTGAGCGATCCCCAGAACGGGTACAGCCGCGCGTTCGCCATCTCCAGCAGTCCGCCGACATACGTCGGCTTGTTGCGATCGAGAAAGATGTCGGCGTCGCCTGCATTCGCGTAGCGGCCGCCATCGCGCGTGAGCAGACCGAGCGCGACGAGCGTGTCGAGAAAATCGAGCGCGGCGCGCGGATGCAGTCCGAGCGCCCGCGTGAGATCCTCTGCCGGTTGCGGACCGGTCGCCAGTTGCGTGAATACGCCAAGCTCGACGGCCGAAAGCATCGCTTTCGACGCCCAGAACGCCATGCCCATTTGCAGCAGCCGTTCCGGATTCGGCTGACCGTCGATATTGCCTCGCGCGTCTTGCATGGTGCGCCTCCTGTCGAAAGTACGACGAAATGGAGCTGGTGTAAGCGAGCGGGAAGGACGGCGTAACTTTAGGCGTCGCGCGCGCACGGTTCAAGGAGATGTGTGGGACACATAACGCACGATCACGCAGACGAAAACATGTTCGAGGATATCGAACGAGTGCGCCTAAAGCATCGTACGGCAGCGCGTCAAGCGCCGTCCATAATGGCTTCACACTGATCAACGTTCACACAAGGAGAACGCCATGAATCGCTTCGAAGGCAAGACAGTTCTGGTCACCGGCGGCAACAGCGGCATTGGTCTCGCGGCGGCGCAGGCATTCGCCGCGGAAGGCGCGCGGGTCGTCATCACGGGCCGCGACGAAAGCGCGCTCGCAACCGCGCGCGCCACGCTCGGCGAGAACGCCATCGCGATCCGCAATGTGGCGGGTACCGTCGCCGCGGCGCGCGAACTCGCGCAACGTCTCGCCGATGCGAACATCCGCCTCGATGCGGTGTTCGTGAACGCGGGCGTCGGCACGTTCGCGCCGTTCACCGATATCGACGAAAAGGCGTGGGACGAAACCTTCGCGGTCAACGTCAAGGGTCCGTATTTCCAGATCCAGTCGCTCGTGCCGCTGCTGAACCAGGACGCATCCATCGTGCTGAACGGTTCGATCAACGCGCATATCGGCATGCCGACGTCGTCGGTGTATGCGGCGAGCAAGGCGGCGCTCGTGTCGCTCGCGAAGACGCTGTCGGCGGAACTGCTGCCGCGCGGCGCGCGCGTGAATGTCGTGAGCCCCGGTCCGGTCGCGACGCCGCTGCACGGCAAGCTCGGCCTCGTCGATGAAGCCGCCGCGCAACTGCAAAGCCAGATTCCACTCGGTCGCTTCGGCAGGTCGAGCGAAGTCGCGGCGACGGTGCTGCATCTCGCATCGACGGAATCGGGTTTCATCGTCGGCACGGAGATCATCATCGACGGCGGCATGAGCCAGCTTTGAGCGGCGCGCGGGCCGCGCATCGTGAACGCAATTCGCATGGAGCAGGCGCACAATCGCCGAAGGCCACGACATACGGGTCATCGGAATGAGTGAAAGCGAAGAACGAAACGATGCACATGCGGCCCGCGAAGCGCGCTATCGCCGTTACGAAGCGGTGGGAGAAACATCGATTCGCGCGGACCTCGACGAGTCCGCCGACACCGATCCCGAAGCGCCATTCAAGCGCGCGTGGCTGCGTCGCAAAGAGGCGTCGCGTCAGGACGAGCAGTTTCGCGCGATGTTCGCGTCGGTGACATCGGCGAACGATGCTGCGCAGCTCGCCCGCGATTCCGCGCAGGCGTCGCGCCGCTCCGCTTTCTGGACCATGATCGCCGCGCTCGCGGCGACGCTGGGCGTGATCGTCAACGCGGCTATCGCGCTCGGCTGGCTCGACTGGCTGAGGCGTTAGCGCATCGTCGGCTGCAGTTCGCCCCAACTGACGAGTATCTGCTGGATGCTGCGCGCGTAGGCATCGCGATATTTCGGCGATTCCGAGTGATACGCGCCGACCGCGCGCCACGTATTGCCGTGCTTCACCATCTTCTGCTTCAGCAGCCACGCGGCGACGAACACGTTGACACACGGATCGGTGAGCGCGCGATGCGGTATTCCGTGGCGCGCCAGATCCGGGAAATGAATCGAGTTGATCTGCAACTGGCCGACATCCATCGAGCCGTTGAGATTGCGATTGATCGCGGCGGCATCGCCTTTCGATTCGCGCCACGCGACGGCGCGCAGCACGAGCGGGTTGACGCCCTGATAGGCGGCGGCCTGCTCGAAGCAATCGTCGGCGAGAGCGGGGCTGGCCGCGAGCGACGCGACGAGCAGCGCGCAGGCGGCGCGCGCGACATGAGTGAAACGGAACATGAAGCGTGGCTCCTTCGGGAAATGAACGAGGGGCGGCTTACTGCGCGAGCGCGGTGTCGATACGGCGTTCGACGTCCTTCAGATACGTGCGCGATTCGTCGGACACCACGAGGCGCGGCTCCGGGCCATTGCATTTGCAATCGGCGACACGGCGCGGCTTCTTGCCTTTCTTGCTCGCGGTCCTGACGGGCGCATCGTCGTCGTCGCTTGCTGGCGGCAGCATCGCGAGCGTGGGCAGCGGCGGATAAACCTTCTGCACGGCGGGGCCGAGAGCGGCGAGCGTCTGCACGGACGCGGGCGCGCTCACGTCGAGCGGGCCGGCAAAGGCGCTCGACATGACGAGCATGCTGGCGCAAAGAATGAGCATCGGGCGCATGGCGTCAGCCTCCCTGAGTCGGCTTGATGGCCACGCTGTAGGGCTGTCGCGCGCCGGCGGTGAGGTTTTCCAGGCTGAGCCTGACCGTGTGGCGGGCCGGCACGCCTTTCCAGATCGCCTGATTGAGATAGGGGAAGTCTTGCGCGAGCGCCGTGACGAGAATGGTCGTCGGCTGCTTTTGCGCGGCCGCGAGCGCGCCGGCTTTCGCGAGGATCGCGGTGAGTTGCGGATCGCGCGCGCCGAGCGCGTCGGCGGGAATCTCGAAACGGACGATCTCGGCGGGCGCCGCCGGCTTATCGATCTGGGCCGTGCTGGCCGCGGGCATCGGCGCGCAGCCGGTCACGGCGACTGCGACGACGATGGCAAAAAGTGACGCTACCCACTTCACTGGCATCTCCTGATTGAGTCATGGCTATATGCGAGTTGTCGGCGCGCGTGAGCGCGACTTGATGGCCGCGCGCAAACGTTTCGCCAAATAGCAAAACTTGACTCAGAAGATGTCGATTCGGGAAACCGGCTTACGCGGATCGTCGTAATCGATACGGCGACGTTGCCGATGTGACGGTGAGATGACGCGCCGGATTCGTCAGATGGGCCACCACGCGCCGATGCTCGGCTCGGCGTCGAGCGCGCGCAGGAAGTCGTCGGCGAAGGCGTCGGCGACGCGCTGGCGGTCGGGCGAGCCTTCCGGGAAATCGTGCGGATTCTTGAGGCCACGCGCGTGGCGGATGGCGGCGACCGTTTCGGTCAAGGCGGAGAGCGCGTCGAGGGTGTGGGAGTTCATACGGGGGATTACGGCAGGCGAGGCGAAGGCTTTAGTCCGCGACGCGACATTCACTTTACGTGATGTACCAAAATTGGTACGATGCACGCAGCACACGAAGGTACGAGGTCGTGTGCATAACAAAAAGAGTCAAAACGTTCGGGTAGCTTGCAATCATGAAAGTCAGATCTGGAAATAAGAACAAGGCACTAGGAAATGCAGCAAGTCGTTCTGAAAGTTCGTTTTTTTCGGCAGTCGTCAGGCAGTGAACCCGTTCGTGAATGGCTGAGCGTTATGGATTTGGCAGACAAGAAAGCCATTGGCGCTGACATCAAGACCGTCCAGATTGGATGGCCACTCGGAATGCCGCTGGTCAGAAAACTCGCGAAGGGTCTGTGGGAAGTACGAATCCATCTGCATCAACGAATCGCGCGGGTTCTGTTCACCGTAAAAGACGGCGAAATGGTTCTGCTCCACGGCTTCATCAAGAAATCTCAGGCGCTTCCCAAAGGCGATTTCGATCTGGCCGAAGCGCGCATGAAAGAAATTCACGACGGAGGGTGATATGACCAAGAAGCACGTCGGAAGCGACTTTGACGATTTCCTTCAGGACGAAGGCATTCTCGAGGAAGTCACGGCCACGGCGATCAAACGCGTGATCGCGTGGCAAATCGAGCAGGAGATGAAGGCGCAGCACATCACGAAGACCGCGATGGCGGCGAAGATGAAAACGAGCCGCTCTGCGCTCAACCGCTTGCTGGACGAGACCGATACGAGTCTGACGCTGACGACGCTGGCGAGCGCGGCGGCGGCGCTCGGCAAGCGATTCAGGTTTGAACTCGTCAACGCTTCGTAGGTTGCGTAAGGCTTGGGCGCGGCATCACGCCTTCCGCTTCCCATGCCCCGAAACCAGCGCCCCCGCGTCCTTCGCGAGCCCGAACAGATCCACCACGCCGACCAGCCCCACCAACGCGACGATCAGAAACGCGACGCTGAAATCTTCCGGCCCGATCGAATGAGCATCGTGCCCGTGGAACCACTCGCCGATGCGCAGCGCGATTGCCCCGATCGCGACGCCGATGCCCATCGTCATCTGAAAGAGCGTGCTGGACAGCGCCGACGCGCCGCTCATCTGCGCTTTCGGCACGTCGGCGAAGCTCAGCGTGTTCAGCGCCGTGAACTGCAACGAACGCGACAAGCCGCTCAAAAACAGCACGACGACGATCAGGAGTTTGGGCGTCGTCGGCGTGAGCAGGCTCATCGCGGCGAGCGACAAGGCGGCGAGCACGCCGTTCACGATCAGCACCGACCGGAAGCCGAACTGGCGCATCACGGGCGTGGTGACGAGCTTCATCGACAGATTGCCGGCGAACACGGCAAGCGTGAGCAGGCCGGATTCGAACGCGTTCATGCCGAAGCCGACCTGGAACATCAGCGGCAACAGGAACGGCGCCGCGCTGATCGCGATGCGAAAGAGCGACCCGCCGGTCATCGATACGGCGAACGTCTTCACCTTCAGCGCCGACACATCGACGACCGGCTGCGCCGCGCGCCGCAGATGCCAGTACGACGCGATACCCGACACCCCGCCCACGGCGACCAGCACGCCGACCAGGGTCCAGTCGGCGTCGCTGCGGCCGATCAGTTCCATCGCGTAGAGCAGCGTCGTGCATGCGATGCCGCACAGCGCGAACCCCGGCAGATCGAAGCGGCGCGTCGCGTCCTCGCGTTCGTTGCCGATGTAGCGCAGCGTCAGCAGCAGGCCGATCAGACCGAGCGGCACGTTCAGATAGAAGATCCAGCGCCACGACGAGTAGGTCGTGATGAAACCGCCGAGCGGCGGGCCGATCACCGGAGCGACGAGGCCCGGCCAGGTGATGATCGCGATCGCGCGCATCAGCCCTTCCTTGGGCGTCGCGCGCAGCACGGCGAGGCGTCCGACCGGCACCATCATCGCGCCGCCGATGCCCTGCAGCACGCGCGCCGCGGCGAACGCGGGCAGAGTCGAGGTCGTCGCGCATAGCACGGATGCCGCCGTGAACACCGCGATCGCGCTCGCGAACACGGTACGCAGCCCGAAGCGGTCGGCGGCCCAGCCGGAAATCGGAATGAAGACCGCGAGCGTGAGCAGATAGGCCGTGATGCCGAGGCTCATGTCGGCGGGATGCACGCTGAATGAGCGCGCCATCTGCGGCAAGGCGGTGGCGATGATCGTGCCGTCGAGGTTCTCCATGAAGAAGGTCGCCGCGACCAGCATGATGATGAGCGACGAGCCTTTGTTCTCGCTGACACTTGCAGACGGCATCGGTGACGCGCTCCTGCCTGACGTATTGGAAGCCTGCCATTCTAGCCGCGAGAGCAGACCTTTCGCGGCTATGGTAGTTTTTGCGATTGCCGGAAAACCAGCCAAGCAGCATTTCCGACAATGCGCCGACAGCGCGCAAACACTACGCCAACAAGAGGACTGAGCAATGAAGTTTCGGAAACTGGGTGATTCGGGTGTCGATGTGAGTCTGATCGGGCTCGGCACCATGACCTGGGGCGAGCAGAACACTGAAAGCGACGCACACGAGCAGATCGAATACGCGCTCGCTCAGGGCGTGAATCTGATCGATGCCGCCGAAATGTACCCGGTGCCGCCGCGCCCCGAAACGCAGGGCCGCACGGAGGAATATATCGGTACGTGGCTCGCGAAGAACGCTGCGAAGCGCGCGGACATCGTGCTGGCGACGAAGATCGCCGGGCCCGCGCGTCAGCCGCACAATCCGCGGCACATTCGCGGCGCGGGCAACCAGTTCGATCGCAAAAACCTGAACGAGGCCATCGACGGCAGCCTGAAGCGCCTGCAAACCGATTACGTCGATCTGTATCAGCTGCACTGGCCCGACCGCAGCACCATGACCTTCGGACGCCCGAACTATCCGTATCTGGAAGACGAATACACGGTGCCGATCGAGGAAACGCTCGCCGCGCTTGCCGAGATCGTGAAGGCGGGCAAGATCCGCTATGTGGGTGTGTCGAACGAAACGCCGTGGGGCGTCGCCCAGTTCCTGCGGGCAGCAGAGAAAGTGGGCCTGCCGAAGATCGTCAGCATTCAGAATCCGTACAGTCTCGTGAACCGCACGTATGAACTCGGGCTGTCGGAGTTCACGCACCAGGAAGGCGTCGGGCTGCTCGCGTATTCGCCGCTCGCGTTCGGCTGGCTGTCGGGCAAGTACGAAGGCGGCGCACGTCCGGCCGGCGCGCGCATCACGCTGTACGAACGTTTCCAGCGCTACAGCAAGCCGCAAGCGGTCGCGGCAATCTCGTCGTATGTCGAACTGGCGAAGCGTCACGGCCTGACGCCCACGCAACTCGCGCTCGCGTTCGTCAACACGCGGCCATTCACGACGAGCACGCTGATCGGCGCGACGTCGATGCCGCAGTTGAAGGAGAACATCGAGAGCGTGAACGTGGAACTGTCGGACGAAATTCTGGCCGAAATCGAAGCACTGCACGAACGCCAGCCGAATCCGGCGCCCTGAATTCCCTGTCCGGTCAACGATTTGTCGAAGAATCGGATGGGCTGGCCGCGAATGTGTCAGCATTGACGTTCGTGCGGCGGGTCAGCCCATTTTCTGAAACCGCATCCGTTTGCCGTGCCGCAGTGATGCGGCACGGCGCGCCTCTCGCAATACTCGCCGTGCGGTGCCGGCTGCAAGGCACTACACTTGCTCGATGGTCCTGGTTGCCCGCTGCGGCGCCTTTCGCCACAGCGCGCTCTTTGCAAAGGAGTCGTCGCTCATGTCTCAAGCAACACCGCAGGCCAAAGATCTCGATCGTCTGACGATCGACACCATCCGTACCCTCTCGATGGACGCCGTGCAAAAGGCCAATTCCGGCCACCCCGGCACGCCGATGGCGCTTGCGCCCGTCGCCTTCCATCTCTGGCAGAACCATCTGCGCTACGATCCCGACGCGCCGCTCTGGCCGAATCGCGACCGCTTCGTGCTGTCGGTCGGTCACGCGTCGATGCTGCTGTATTCGCTGCTGCATCTGGCGGGCGTGAAGGAATTCGGCCAGGACGGCAAGCCGACCGGCAAGCCCGCGGTCTCGCTCGACGACATCGAGCATTTCCGGCAACTCGACAGCAAGACGCCGGGCCACCCGGAATACCGCATGACGACCGGCGTCGAAACCACGACCGGCCCGCTCGGGCAGGGTCTCGGCAACAGCGTCGGCATGGCGATGGCCGCGCGCTGGAAGGAAGCTCACTTCAACAAGGGCAATGACACGATCTTCGATTACCGCGTCTACGCACTGTGCGGCGACGGCGACATGATGGAAGGCGTATCGCACGAAGCGGCGTCGCTCGCGGGGCATCTGCGGCTGTCGAACCTCATCTGGATCTACGACAGCAACCGCATCACGATCGAAGGTCACACGGACCTCGCGTACAGCGACGATGTCGAAGCGCGCTTTCACGGCTACAACTGGCATACGCTGCACGTAGACGACGCCAACGACGCCAGCGCGCTCGAAGACGCGATCAACAAGGCGAAGTCCCACACCGACAAGCCGACGCTGATCGTCGTGAAGAGCATCATCGGCTGGGGCGCGCCGCACAAGCAGGACACGTCCGGCGCGCACGGCGAGCCGCTCGGCGAGGACGAAATCAAGCTCGCGAAGAAGTTCTACGGCTGGCCCGAGGACAAGCAGTTTTACGTGCCCGACGGCGTCATGCAGCATTTCGCCGACGGCATGGGCGCGCGCGGCAAGAAGCTGCACGCCGAGTGGAAGCAGCGCTTCGACGCCTACGAGAAGTCGAATCCGGAGCTCGCGAAAGAAGCGTGGCAGATGCTCCAGAACAAGCTGCCTGAAGGCTGGGACGCCGATATTCCCACCTTCGAGCCGGACGAAAAGGGCATCGCGACGCGCGATTCGTCGGGCAAGGTGCTCAACGCGATCGCGCCGCGCCTGCCCTGGCTGATCGGCGGCTCGGCGGATCTGTCGCCTTCGACCAAGACGAACCTCAAGTTCGAGGGCGCGGGCAGTTTCGAACACGACAGCTACGACGGGCGCAACCTGCATTTCGGCATCCGCGAGCACGGCATGGGCGCGGTCTGCAATGGCCTCGCGCTATCCGGATTGCGGCCGTATGGATCGACGTTCCTGATCTTCAGCGACTACATGAAGCCGCCGATCCGACTCTCCGCGATCATGGAAGTGCCGGTGATCTACGTGTTCACGCACGATTCGATCGGCGTCGGCGAAGATGGACCGACGCATCAGCCGATCGAGCAACTGGCGTCCTTGCGCGGCGTGCCGGGCCTCTCGACGCTGCGTCCCGCCGATGCGAACGAAGTGGCTGAAGTGTGGCGCGTCGCGCTGTCGCATCCGAAGGAGCCGTCGTGCATCGTGCTGACGCGCCAGCCGCTGCCGACTTTCGATCGCAAGAAATACGCATCGGCCGATGGCGTGAAGCGCGGCGCGTACGTGCTCGCCGATACCGAAGGCGGCAAGAAGCCCGAAGTGCTGCTGCTCGCGACGGGCAGCGAAGTGTCGCTGTGCGTCGAGGCGTACGAGAAGCTGAAGGCCGAGGGCATCGCGGCGCGCGTCGTGTCGATGCCGTCATGGGACATCTTCGAGAAGCAGGATCAGGCGTACAAGGACTCGGTGCTGCCGCCGGACGTGAATGCGCGCGTGTGTGTCGAGCAGGCCGCGACGCTCGGCTGGGATCGCTACGTCGGCCGCCTGGGATCGCAGATCGTGATGCACACGTTCGGCGCGTCGGCGCCATTGAAGGCGCTCAAGACGAAATTCGGCTTCACGCCGGAGCGCGTCTACGAAGAAGCGAAGAAGCAGATCGCGCGCGTGAAATCCAACGGCAAGGAGTGAATCATCATGCAGATCGGCATCGTGGGACTGGGACGCATGGGTGGCAACATCGGGCGGCGTCTGATGCGCAGCGGGCACACGTGCGTCGTGTACGACCACAACCCGCAGGCGACCGAGGCGCTCGCCAGTGAAGGCGCGACGGGCGCGAAGGATCTGGGCGATCTCGTCGCGAAGCTGGCCGCGCCGCGCGTCGTCTGGCTGATGCTGCCCGCGGGCAAGATCACCGAGGACACGCTGAATGATCTGCACAAGAGCCTCGGCGCGGACGACGTGATCATCGACGGCGGCAACAGCTTCTACAAGGACGATATCCGGCGCGCCGCGCAGTTGCGCGAGCAGGGCATTCATTACGTCGATGTCGGCACGTCGGGCGGCATCTGGGGACTGGAGCGCGGCTACTGCATGATGATCGGCGGCGACGAAGCGGTCGTGCGCCGGCTCGATCCGATTCTCGCGACGCTCGCGCCCGGACGCGGCGACATTCCCGCCACGCCGGGCCGCGAAGGACGCGATGCGCGCGTCGAGAACGGCTATATGCATTGCGGGCCGGTCGGTTCGGGACACTTCGTGAAGATGGTGCACAACGGCATCGAGTATGGACTGATGCAGGCGTATGCCGAAGGCTTCCACATCCTCAGGCACAAGGAATCGAAGGATCTGGCGGAAGGCGAACGCTATACGCTCGATCTCGCGGATATCGCCGAAGTATGGCGGCGCGGCAGCGTGGTGTCGTCATGGCTGCTCGATCTGACCGCCGGCGCACTCGCCACCGATGGCACGCTCGAACGCTTCTCGACGGAAGTCGCGGACAGCGGCGAAGGGCGCTGGACCATCGAGGCGGCGATCGAGGAAGCGGTGCCGGCGCAGGTCTTGTCGGCGGCGCTTTACACGCGCTTCCGCTCGCGCGATGCCGAATCGTTCCCCGAGCGCATGCTCTCCGCGATGCGCTTCGGCTTCGGCGGGCACCACGAGTTTCCGGCGAAGTAGCGCTGTTTCGTCGACGATGTGAAAACGGCGATGGACTTCGCAGTCCATCGCCTTTTTTCATTTCATCATGCGCCGCCTGAAAAGCCACGCGCAGAGAAAGAACGGCACGACCGCATACGCGATCAGCACGAGCACGTGCACGGCCAGGCCGTCGAACGGGCGGCCGAGCATCGCGGGACGAATCAGTTCGACCGCGTGAAAGAGCGGCAGCACCTGCGTGACGTGCTGCGCGAGCGCGGGCAGTTGCGCGATCGGAAAGAACACGCCGGAGAGCAGGAGCATCGGCGTGAGCGCGAGCGTCTGATAGAACATGAAGAAGTCGTAGCTCGGCGCGAGCGCGGTGATGACCATCGCGGTGCTGGCAAACGCGAGTCCCGTGAGCACGATGACGGGCAGCGCGATCAGCATCGACGGAAAGCTCGCATAGCCGAGCGCGCCCGCGACGACCATGATCGCCACGCCGGACAGCACCGATTTGCTCGCGGCCCAGACGATCTCGCCCAGCACGATATCGCCGAGCGTGAGCGGCGTGTGCATGATCGCTTCCCACGTGCGCTGCACGTGCATGCGCGAGAAGCCTGAATACATCGCCTCGAAGCTCGCGGACATCATCACGCTCGACGCCGCCGTGCCCGCCGCGAGAAACGCGATATACGACACGCCGTCGACGTGTCCGACCATCAGGCCGAGACCCAGCCCGAGGCCGAAGAGATAGATCATCGGATCGGCGAGATTGCCGATCATCGAGGCGATCGCGAGCTTTCTCCACACGAGATAGTTGCGCAGCCATACCGACATCCAGTGCGTGCCGTTGGCGGGCAGCGCGCTGGACAGCGGCGTGAAGCTATCCGCGTGCGCCGTCGGCCTGTGCGCGCGCTTTTTGTCGACGCGGGATTGATCGAGGGTATCCATTGATTCAGTCCACCATCTCGCGTCCGGTGAGACGCAAAAACACATCTTCGAGATTTGCCGGGCGATGCAGATAGCGCACGTCCGCGCGGCCCTTCACGCGCGCATGCACGGGCTGCGGATCGTCCACGTAGCAGAACAGCGTTTCACCGCTGACTTCCATGCGCGCGACCAGCGGCGCGAGCTCAGCGGCGAGGGCTTGCGGATCGGGGCCGTAGATCTCGATCACGTCCGAGCCGATCACCGATCCGATGAGATCGCGCGGCCGTCCCTCGGCGATCTTGCGGCCTTCCTCGATCACGCACAGCCGGTCGCAGAGGCGTTCGGCTTCTTCCATGAAGTGCGTCGTCAGGAGGATCGTCTTGCCGCGCGCGAGCAGCGAGCGCAGGCGCTCCCAGATCAGATGCCGCGCCTGCGGATCGAGGCCGGTGGTCGGCTCGTCCATGACGAGGACGTCGGGATCGTTGACGAGGGCGCGCGCGAGCGTGAGGCGTCGCTTCATGCCGCCCGACAGTTCGCCGACGCGCGCATCGGCCTTGCTCTCCAGCCGCGCGAATTCGAGCAGCGAAGGCACGAGCGCGTCCATGCGCGCGCCCGTCAGGCCGAAGTAGCGGCCGAACACGGTCAGGTTCTCGCGCACCGTGAAATCGGGATCGAGATTGTCGAACTGCGGCACGACGCCCACGCGCTCGCGCGCGAAACGGGCGCGAGCGGGCACCGGCTCGCCGACGAGCCGGATCGCGCCGCTGTCGGGCGAGGTGATGCCGAGAAGCATCTTGAGTGTCGTCGTCTTGCCCGCGCCGTTCGGGCCGAGCAGTCCGAAGCATTCGCCGGGGCGCACATCGAACGAGAGACCGTCGACGACAGTGCGATCGCCGTAGTGTTTCCTTACTTCGTTGAACTCGATGGCGGGTGGCGCGCCGCTTTCATCGGACTCGCGTGATGTTTGATCAGTCATGCATTCGTGCCGCAGGAAAATCGCGTAAGGGAAATCCAGCGGGCTAGTGTAATCCATTGCACCAAGGCAGCGCGTCGCTTGCAACCGCATGCGGCGAACGCGAGTCAAAGCTGTGCGGGAAGGTGTCGAACCGGTTCCGGCCGAAAGTGCCAGAGGCTTGTCCGCCGGCGCGCCCGGGGTTCTGGCACGGTGCGAGCTAGCACGTTCGCGGCGGTTAGCGTTTTCCAGCGTTGCCACGTATGGGGCGACACACCATGATGAAGAAACGCCGCAGGTAAATCGCGCTACGCTTCGCATCGAACGGAGCGCGACGGGCAAGTTGGCCAGGGAGGTCACGATGGATAGCTATCGAAAAATCCTGCTGTGCTATGACGGCTCCAGAGAGGGTCGCAAGGCATTGCGGCAAGGCGCGAATCTCGCGCTGGATCTGAATGCCGAGACGCACGTCCTCGCGGTGGTCGACATGCGCTCCAGCATCGCGCAGAGCGCCGGACTGCTAACCGATATGGCCTGCGGACGCTTCGAAGAGGCCGCGCGCGACATCCTGCAGGAAGGCGTGGAATGGCTGCGCGAACGCGGTCTTCAGGCGCAGGGGCATTTCGCGTTCGGCCATCCGATCGACGAAATCGCGGCGCTCGCGGAAAGCCTGCAGGTCGATCTCGTCGTGGTCGGGCATCGGTGCCGCAGCGGACTTGCGCGCTGGTGGATGGGCGCAGGCAACACGCCGCTGCTCGATCGCGTGAAATGCAGCATTCTCGTTGCCGTGTGTCAGGCGGGTGAATCGGCGGAAGCCGAAGACGAAGCGGCTTACGCGGCGAAACCGGTCAAGGCCGAAGCCGGCGCCTGAGCGTGGGCGCTCGACGGATCAGCCGTTGAGATCGACCGCGACGAGCTTCCACGACACGAGTCCGTCGCGGCGGAAAATCGCCGAGTAACGCGCATCGCCGGCTCCGTGCTGATACGTGACGACGAACGTGTTCAGGCTTCGGTAGCCCGCCGTGGTCTGCGGCGGCGCTTTCGGCGCTGGCTGCGCGGCCGTGACACCGGATGCGGGCGCGTCTGCGGCACTCGCCGATGCGCCGCCATTGCCCGCCTGTGGCGGACGTTCTCCCGGATCGCCGCGCGGTGGAATGCCGTTCAGAATGGCCGCGACGCCGTCCGGGGTCGCGTAGGAATCGACCAGCGGACCGACGAGCGCCGCACCGATCATCGCTCCGATGATCGCGAGCGGATTGCCGCTTTTCTGGATATCGACACGCCGCGTCAGCAGCGCGGCGACCTGTTCCTTGAGACTCGCGCGCAACGCGGGAAAATCGACGTATTGATTGACTGTCTGCGCGTCGCGCGCATCGGCCGCGCGCTTCACGCGGTCCAGCGCGATGTAAGGTGACGCGTAGATGAAACCGAGCGCCGCGACGAGAATCAGAACGACGAGCGCGGCAACGACAGAACGGGTAGTGCGGGACATGCGACGGCAAAGCCTCGTTTGCAGAACGTGAATCCGGGATTGACAGCGCGCAGGCGGTTTATATCCCGGAAATTCACGTTCGGCGTGCGGTTCGCCGCAATATCAGGCGAGGATGCCGCCCGTCAGCCCCGCGTCTTCCTCGGCGATACAGCGGTCGATCATGCGCGACACTTCGTCGATCTTGCCGACCAGAATCACCCTTGATTGTCCGCGATACACCCGCACCGGCGCGCGCTGTTCGGGTTCCGCATGCACCGTGCTGTTCAGCGACACGCGCGCAAAAGCCGGCTGGCGCGACGGCAACGCGGGCATTTCGTCGAAGAGATCGGGCGCGGATTCGGCGCGCGGCGTGCCGCACGGGATCAGCGCGCGCAGATGACGCAAGCGGCCGAACTGACGGAAGGGCAGCAGACGGGCAAAACGTTCCATGATGACTCTCCAGACGATAGGATGCACCGCGGCGCACCGGAACGATGGCCGTCATGCTTGTTGTGTTTGGGACGCCCTGGACGGACGTTGAAGCGGTTGGTGAGGCTATCTTGATATTTCAACGGGACATTTTCCGTCCCGTTGCGAAAATCTCGTGCAATCTGCCTTCGACTTTCGCGCCTCGCCGCCCGCGCGGCGCGCCGTCAGAACTCGCCCGAGCGGATCAGTCCGACAGCGATGCCTTCGAGCGCGAAATCGCTGTTGCCGGAGCGCACGAAAATGTTTTCGTAATCCGGGTTCTCGGCGATCAGCTCGACGCCGTCGGGGCGGCGTTTCCAGCGTTTCACCGTGACGTCGTCGCCCAGACGCGCGACGACGATCTGTCCGTCCTTCGCTTCGTTGCGCTTCTGCACGGCGAGCAGGTCGCCATCGAGGATGCCCGCGTCGCGCATCGACAGCCCGCGCACCTTCAGCAGATAGTCGGGCTTGTCAGAGAAGAGCGCGGGATCGCACGAGTAGTGCTGCGAGATGTGCTCCTGCGCGAGGATCGGGCTACCTGCCGCGACCCGCCCGACGAGCGGCAGCGATAGTTGCATGATGCTCTGATGCGGCAGCGTGAACTGGTGCGGCAACTCGTCGGAGCGGTCGATGCGCGATGTATCGCCGAGCAGCCGGATGCCGCGCGACGAACCCGCCGCCAGCTCGATCACGCCCTTGCGCGCCAGCGCCCGAAGGTGCTCCTCGGCGGAATTCGCCGAGCTGAAACCCAGCTCGGCCGCAATCTCGGCGCGCGTAGGCGGGAAGCCGGTGCGGTCGATCGCACGCTGGATGAGCTCGAACACCTGCTGTTGCCGCGCGGTAAGTTTGGATGTCTTGGTCACTGGCTCAGGTCCCGGATGCACTGTATGAATGGACAGGTGACTGTATTTTTATACAGTATTTCGCGCTTTTCAAGCTTTACTTTAAGTTCGTGCCCACCGGCCTGCGAAACAGTCGGTTGCCCGGCGCGCGCCCTTTTTCCATCCAGGAATATGCTTCTTAGCAGTTTTTCGTATAAAAAAGTGAATAACGATTATTTTCATTCATATAGACGCCTCGTTAGACTGATTCCGTCAATTCGATAAGACGGAGAACGGGGAATGCAAAGCATCACACTGGGATTAGGCAAGGGCGCGCGGCGTCTGTTCGCGGCGGCGGCGCTGACGGCCGCGAGCTTCGGCATGGTCGCGTCCGCGCACGCGCAGACGTCGTTTCTGAATGTCTCCTACGACCCGACCCGCGAGTTGTATCAGGACTTCAACCAGGCGTTCGCGAAGAAGTGGAAGGCCGATACGGGCGAGACGGTCACCTTCAAGCAGTCGCACGGCGGTTCGGGCGGACAGGCGCGCGCGGTGCTCGACGGCCTGCAGGCGGACGTCGTGACGCTCGCGCTCGCCTATGACATCGATGCGCTCGCTTCCAAGGGCCTCGTCAACGCGGACTGGCAGAAGCGCCTGCCGGACAACGCATCGCCGTACACGTCGACGATCGTGTTTCTCGTGCGCAAGGGCAATCCGAAGCACATCAAGGACTGGGACGATCTGGCCAAGCCGGGCGTGTCGATCGTCACGCCGAACCCCAAGACCTCGGGCGGCGCGCGCTGGAACTATCTGGCTGCGTGGGCCTACGCGCAGCACAAGCCGGGCGGCAACGAGCAGACCGCCAAGGATTTCGTGACCAAGCTCTACAAGAACGCCGGCGTGCTCGATTCCGGCGCGCGCGGCGCCACGACGAGCTTCGTGCAGCGCGGCCAGGGCGACGTACTGATCGCGTGGGAAAACGAGGCGTTTCTCTCGGTGAAGGAGTTCGGCACGGACAAGTTCGAGATCGTGGTGCCGACGGTGAGCATTCTGGCCGAGCCGCCGGTCGCGGTGGTTGACAAGGTCGTCGACAAGCACGGCACGCGCAAGCTCGCCGAAGCCTATCTCAAGTATCTGTATAGCGACGAAGGACAGACCATCGCCGCGCGCAACTTCTATCGGCCGCGTTCGGACAAGGTGCCCGCCGAACTCACGAAGCAGTTTCCGAAGCTGAAGCTCTACACCATCGACGACACGTTCGGCGGCTGGACCAAGGCGCAAAAGACGCACTTCGCCGACGGCGGCGTGTTCGATTCGATCTATCAACCGCAATAAGCAGAAGAAGCGGAAGAAGTGGGCGCAGCGGCGCGTCAATGACGCCGCGCGCCCGAAGCAGCAACGCGTGCCCGACCCCGGCGCGCAACCAAGGATCAATCAAGGATGACGACCCTCACATTCAAGAAGCCGAGCGCGCTTCCCGGGTTCGGCCTGACGCTCGGCATCACGGTGGCGTACTTAAGCCTCGTGGTGCTGATTCCGCTTGCCGCCACCTTCGCGAAGACCGCGACGCTCGACTGGGCGCAGTTCGTGCGCGCGGTGACTTCGCCGCGCGTGCTGGCGTCTTACCGGCTGACGTTCAGCGCCGCGCTCGGCGGCGCGCTCATCAACGCGGTGTTCGGCTTTCTGGTCGCGTGGGTGCTCGTGCGCTACACGTTTCCGTTCAAGCGCATCGTCGACGCGATCGTCGATTTGCCGTTTGCGCTGCCGACCTCGGTCGCCGGCATCTCGCTCGCGGCGGTCTATGCGGGCAACGGCTGGATCGGGCAGTTTCTCGCGCCGCTCGGCATCAAGGTCGCGTTCACGCCGCTCGGTGTGCTCGTCGCGCTGACGTTCATCGGCTTGCCGTTCGTCGTGCGTACTGTGCAGCCGGTGCTCGAAGACTTCGAGCGCGAACAGGAAGAAGCCGCCGCGTGCCTCGGCGCGACGCGCTGGCTCACGTTTCGACGCGTCGTGCTGCCTTCGCTTTTTCCCGCGCTTTTGACCGGCTTCGCGCTCGCGTTCGCGCGCGCGCTCGGCGAGTACGGCTCGGTCATCTTCATCGCAGGCAACGTGCCGATGAAATCGGAGATCACGTCGCTGCTCATCATCACGAAGCTCGAACAGTACGACTACGCCGGCGCAACCGCGCTTGCCGTGGTGATGCTTTGCGTGTCGTTCCTGATGCTGCTGCTCATCAATACGCTGCAATGGTTCCTGCAGCGGCGCACCGGCAAGACGGGCGCGGCGCCTGCCGTCGCGGTCGGCCCCTCGCTGCATGTCGGACATCAGGGCGGAGGTCGCGCATGAGCACGCCAAACAGCAAGGCGCTGCCGGTGAACGCCGCCGCGCGCATCCACGAGAACAGCCTCAACCCGGTCACCGAGCCGCGCGCCGTGCGCTGGCTGCTGACGGGCATCGCGCTCGTGTTCCTGGCGCTCTTTCTCGTCGTGCCGCTCGTCGCCGTGTTCGTGCAGGCGTTCGCGAAAGGCATCGACTATTATTTCGAGTCTCTGAAGGACCCGGATGCGTGGTCGGCCATCAAGCTGACGCTCATGACCGCCGCGATTGCCGTGCCGCTGAATGTGGTGTTCGGGCTGGCGGCGTCGTGGGCCATCGCGAAGTTCGAGTTTCGCGGCAAGGCGCTCTTGACCACGCTGATCGATCTGCCGTTCTCCGTGTCGCCGGTGATCTCGGGTCTCATCTACGTGCTGATGTTCGGCGCGCAGGGCTGGTTCGGCCCGTGGCTCGCCGCGCACGACGTGCAGATTATCTTCGCAGTGCCGGGCATCGTGCTCGCGACGATCTTCGTGACGTTCCCGTTCGTCGCGCGCGAGCTGATTCCGCTGATGCAGGCGCAGGGCAACGACGAAGAGGAAGCGGCCCATGTGCTCGGCGCGTCGGGCTGGCAGATTTTCCGGCGCGTGACGCTGCCCAACGTGAAGTGGGGCCTGCTCTACGGCGTGATTCTCTGCAACGCGCGCGCGATGGGCGAGTTCGGCGCGGTATCGGTGGTCTCGGGCCACATCCGCGGCCAGACCGACACGATGCCGCTGCACGTCGAAATTCTCTACAACGAATACAACTTCTCGGCCGCGTTCGCGGTGGCGTCGTTGCTTGCGCTTCTTGCGCTCGTGACG
This sequence comes from Caballeronia sp. NK8, assembly GCF_018408855.1. Lineage (GTDB taxonomy): Bacteria > Pseudomonadota > Gammaproteobacteria > Burkholderiales > Burkholderiaceae > Caballeronia. The sequence continues at coordinate 1,382,634 of NZ_AP024322.1, forward strand.
CTCGGGCTGAAGCTCCTCGCGGAGCGGCGCATGACGCAAGCCATCACCGAAGCCAAGACAACCGCACCGAGTTAAGAGGCCGTCATCATGAGCATCATCGTTCGCAATCTGCAAAAACGCTTCGGCGATTTCACCGCGCTCGACAACGTCACGCTCGATTTTCCGGCGGGCGAACTGGTCGCGCTGCTCGGACCTTCGGGCTGTGGCAAGACCACGCTGCTGCGCGTGATCGCGGGCCTCGAATTCGCCGATGCGGGACAGGTCGTGCTGCACGGCGAGGACGTCGCGGAAGTCGGCGCGCGTGAGCGTCAGGTCGGCTTCGTGTTCCAGCATTACGCGCTGTTCCGGCATATGACCGTGTTCGAAAACGTCGCGTTCGGTCTGCGCGTTAAACCGCGCCGCGAGCGTCCGAGCGAAGCCGTGATCCGCGAGAAAGTGCATGAACTTCTCAAACTCGTGCAGCTCGACTGGCTCGCGGAGCGCTTTCCGTCGGAACTGTCCGGCGGGCAGCGGCAGCGTATCGCGCTCGCGCGGGCGCTTGCCGTCGAGCCGAAAGTGCTGCTGCTCGACGAACCGTTCGGCGCGCTCGACGCCAAGGTTCGCAAGGAACTGCGCAGCTGGCTGCGCCGTCTGCACGACGATTTGCATATCTCGACGCTCTTCGTCACGCACGACCAGGAAGAGGCGCTCGAAGTGGCGGACCGCATCGTGGTGATGAATCACGGGCATGTGGAGCAGGTGGGCAGCCCGCAAGACGTGTACGATCATCCGCAGACGTCGTTCGTCTACGAGTTCCTCGGCGCGGCGAACCGGCTGCAAGGAAACGTCGATGCCAACGGCTTCGTCGTCGATGGCGCTGCGAGCCCGATCGCCGCCCAGGCGCATTTCAGCGGCCGCGCGCTCGCCTATGTGCGTCCGCACGACCTCGCGCTGTACCCCGCCGATGGCACGCATCGCGATGGCATCGTGGTGGGCGTGCGGCGCGTCGTGACGCTGGGAGGCTCGGTGCGCGTCGAGCTCGAAGGCAACGCGGGCAGCGTCATCGAGGCGGAGCTGGATCGCGAGGCCTGGCGCGCGCTCAAGCTCGATATCGGCGATGGCGTGACGGCCGTGCCGCGCGCGCTGCGCGTATTTCCGGCCCCGACGCCGGCGCAATGACATAACGACATAAAAGCATCAAGAGAGGCTGACATGAACTTCCAGCAATTGCGCTTCGTGCGCGAGGCCGTGCGTCAGAACATGAATCTGACGGAGGTCGCCAACGTGCTCTATACGTCTCAGTCGGGCGTATCGAAACAGATCAAGGATCTCGAGGACGAACTCGGCGTCGATATCTTCATTCGCCGGGGCAAGCGTCTGACCGGTCTCACCGAGCCGGGCAAGGAAGTGCATCAACTGATCGAGCGCATGCTGCTCGACGCCGAAAACCTGCGGCGCGTCGCGCGCCAGTTCGCGGATCAGGACAACGGCCATCTGGTTGTCGCGACCACGCACACGCAGGCGCGTTACGCGCTGCCGAAGGTGATTCGCCAGTTCACCGAGGTGTTCCCGAAGGTGCATCTCGCGCTGCGCCAGGGCAGCCCGCAGCAGATCGCGCAGATGATCATCAACGGCGAGGCGGATATCGGCATCTCGACCGAGGCGCTCGACCGCTATCCGGACATCGTCACGTTCCCGTGCTATTCGTGGCATCACACGGTCGTGGTGCCGAAGGATCATCCGCTCGTCGGACGCGAGAACATCACGCTGGAGCAGATCGCCGAGTATCCGATCGTCACCTACGATCAGGACTTTACCGGCCGCTCGCACGTCGACCAGGCGTTCGCGAGCGCGGGCGCGCTGCCCGATATCGTGCTCACCGCGATCGACGCCGACGTCATCAAGACGTATGTGGAACTGGGCATGGGCATCGGCATCGTCGCGGCGATGGCGTATGACGCGAAGCGCGACACCGAACTCGTCGCGCTCGACACGCAGCATCTGTTCGAGGCCAGCACGACGCGGGTCGGTTTGCGCAAGGGCGCGTTCCTGCGCGCGTACGCGTATCGGCTGATCGAAATGTTCGCGCCGCAACTCGATGAGGCGCAGATCGCGGCCCAGCTTCGCGAAGCGGCGTGATCCCGGCGTAAAACCCATGCCGGCTGATTTACAATCGCCGGCATGAATACTTCCTCTCTCCCTCGCATCGCCGTGCTGGCAACGGGCGGCACCATCGCCGGACAGGCCAGCGATGCCTCGAAGACGGCGGGCTACAAGGCAGGCGTCGTCGGCGTCGACAAATTGCTCGATGCCGTGCCTGCGCTCGGTTCCGTCGCCCGCATCCACGCCGAGCAGATCGCGAGCATCGACAGCAAGGACATGAGCGCCGCGTTGTGGACGACGCTGAGCCGCCGTGTCGCCGCGTTGCTCGCGCAGGACGATATCGATGGTGTCGTCGTCACGCACGGCACCGATACGCTCGAAGAAACCGCCTATCTGCTGCATCTGACTGTGAAGAGCGCGAAGCCCGTCGTGCTGACGGCCGCGATGCGCCCATCGACCGCGCTTTCCGCCGATGGCCCGTTGAACCTGCTCAATGCGGTGACGGTGGCGGCTTCGAAGGATGCGGCGGGGCAGGGCGTGCTGGTCGCGTTCAATAACCAGATTCACAGCGCGCGCGATGTCACCAAGACGAGCACTTACGCGGTCGATGCGTTTCGCTCGCCTGAAACGGGCGCGCTCGGGTTCGTGCAGGATGGGCGCGTCGAGTTTCAACGCACAGTCGTGCGGCCGCATACCCTTGCAAGTGAATTCGATGTGGCCGCCGCGCAGTGGCCGATGGTCGAGATCGTTGCGAGTTACGCGGATGTGTCGCGGGTGGTGGTCGATGCGCTCGTTGCTGCGGGCGTGAAGGGCATCGTCGTGGCGGGCACCGGCAACGGGTCGATGCATGCGACGCTTACTCAGGCGCTGGTCGATGCTGCGAAGCAGGGCGTTGCAGTGGTGCGCGCGTCGCGCGTGGGGGCGGGGCATGTGATGCGCAACGGCGCCGCGAATGACGATGCGCTCGGGAGCATCAGTGCGGGGACGCTCAACCCTTATAAGGCGCGGGTGTTGTTGATGCTTGCTCTGGCTTCGGGGGCTGACGACCTGCAGCGTGTTTTTGACATGTACTGAAAAAAAACGCGGACCGAAGTCCGCGTTCGAATAGTCGCAAACAAAAGAAATTCAGTTCGCCGCCGGAATCCGCAGCACCTGGCCGGGATAAATCTTGTCCGGATTCTTCAGCATCGGCTTGTTCGCCTCGAAGATCACATCGTTCTTCGAGCCATTGCCATAATATTTCTCGGCAATCTTCCAGAGATTGTCACCTGACACGACAGTGTAATACTGCGACTCAGGTTCGGAATTCGGCACGGTCAGTTGATCGTCCACCTTGTCGACGTGCTGGACGTTACCCGCAGCCACAAGGATCTTCTCCTTCGTAGCCTGATCCGGCGCCTGACCCGAAACGGTCACAGTATGCGACGCGCCGTCATATTTCACATCGAGATTGTCCGCGTTGAGGCCTTGCGAGCGGATGTACGTCGCGATGGCTTCGCCCGCTTTCTGGTTCAGCGCAGCGACATCGACAGGCGCTGGAGCCGCCTGTGCGCTCGGCGTGGCTGCGCCGAAAAGTTTTTCGCCTGCTTCCTTGATAAAGCTGAGGATTCCCATTGTTCAACTCCTTTGATTAACGGTAGTGACACGGCCCGCGAAGTCTAGGCAGATTAGTCGCGATCACCACCAGATAGTTCTGAGTTTCAACAAAAGGATTTGTAGCACCGCTCATGCGTGAGCGGTAGGACGCAAATTGCAACAATCCGACGCGGACACCCGACGACAAACCGTCTGACCGACCAAGGCTTACCCGGCGCACCGCCGGGTGCCGCTCTCGGACCCCACTATTGCCGCCCTCAGCCCAGAGCGACAGTTGTCCCGCGTGCCCATACGCGGGACGCCCCACGGTTCAGATGACGATGCGAATCACGCAGCAGCCTTGGCTTGCTGCGGCTCATCGGCCACCTGGAAGTTCGACATGATTTCGAGCGCACGCACGAGCGCCGAGTGGTCCCACGCCTTGCCGCCGTTCGCGGCGCACACGCTGAACAATTGCTGCGCGCTCGCCGTGTGGGGCAGGGCGAGGCCCATCTTGCGCGCGCCGTCGAGCGCGAGGTTCAGGTCCTTCTGATGCAGTTCGATACGGAAGCCCGGATTGAACGTGCGTTTCGTCATGCGCTCGCCGTGCACTTCGAGAATGCGCGACGACGCGAAGCCGCCCATCAGCGCTTTACGCACGCGCTCCGGATCGGCGCCCGAGCGTGCCGCGAACAGCAGCGCTTCAGCGACCGCCTCGATGTTCAGCGCAACGATGATCTGGTTCGCGACCTTGCAGGTCTGGCCCGCGCCGTTGTCGCCGATGAGCGAAATGTTCTTGCCCATCAGATCGAAAAGCGGCTTCGCGATGTTGAACGACTTCTCCGGACCGCCGACCATGATCGTGAGCGTCGCTTCACGCGCGCCGACTTCGCCGCCGGACACCGGCGCGTCGAGATAGTCGCAGCCGAGCGCGTTGATCTTCTTCGCGAACTCCTGCGTCTCGAGCGGGGCGATCGAGCTCATGTCGATGACGAGCTTGCCCTTCGAGAGACCATTCGCGACGCCATCGTCGGCGAACAGCACATTGGCGACATCGGGCGTGTCGGGCACCATCGTGATGACGATCTCGCTGGCTTGCGCAACCGCGCTCGAATCCGCGACGACTTGCGTCTGCGCGCGGATATCGTCGGGCACGGGGAACTTGCCGTTCACGACGAGCGAGTGGCCGCCCTTGATGAGGTTGCGCGCCATGTGCGCGCCCATGATGCCGAGGCCGATGAAACCGATCGTTGCCATACTTCGAGCTCCTCCTGTGTGTCAGATTTACGCGGCAGCCGTGGCTTTCACGCCGCCGATGCTTTGCAGCCAGCCGAGGCCCGCTTCCGTGCCGTTGAGCGGCTTGTACTCGCAGCCGATCCAGCCTTCATAGCCGATCTCGTCGAGCAGCCCGAACAGGAACGCGTAATTGATCTCGCCCGTGCCCGGTTCGTTGCGGCCGGGGTTGTCGGCGAGCTGGATGTGCGCGATCTGCGGCAGGTTCTTTTTGATCGTCGCGGCGAGCTCGCCTTCCATGCGCTGCATGTGATAGATGTCGTACTGGAGGAACAGGTTGTCGGAGCCGACCGCGCGGATCACGTCCAGTCCTTCCTTCGAGCGGTTCAGCGCGAAGCCCGGAATGTCGTATCCGTTGCACGGCTCGACCAGCAGCCTGATGCCTTCTTTCTTGAGTGCTTCAGCGGCAAAGCGCAGATTCTCGATGATCGTCGCGCGCGCCTGTTCCGCCGATACACCCGCCGTCGGAATGCCGACGAGGCAGTTCAGTTGCGGCACGTTCAGCGCCTTCGCATATTCGATCGCGCGCGGCACGCCTTCGCGGAATTCCGCGACGCGATCCGGCAGGCAGGCGATGCCGCGCTCGCCCGCTTCCCAGTTGCCCGCGGGCAGGTTGTGCAGAACGATCTGCAGGTCGTTGTCCTTCAGACGCGTCTGGATATCACTGATCGAGAACGCGTACGGGAACAGGAACTCGACCGCCTTGAAACCCGCGTTCGCCGCCGCCGCGAAGCGGTCGAGGAACGGGACTTCGTTGAACAGCATGGTCAAATTCGCGGCAAATTTCGGCATTGTTCTTTCCTGATGGTCGGTCAGTGGATATACCCCGCGCGTTCCTTGCGTGAACGCGCGGCGGCATGGCTCAGTCGAGCGGCGTGACGGCAGTCGGTGCATCCGCCTTCGTTTCGGCGAGTTCCTCGAACTCGTTGATCGCGTCGATCTCGGTGCCCATCGCGATGTTGGTCACGCGCTCGAGAATCATCTCGACGACCACCGGCACCTGATGTTCGGCGGCCAGTGCCTGCGCCTGCTTCAGCGCCGGAGCGATGTCTTCCGGCTTGTGCACGCGCAGTGCCTTGCAGCCCAGGCCTTCGGCCACCGCGACGTGATCCACGCCATAGCCTTCGAGTTCAGGCGCGTTGATGTTGTCGAACGCGAGCTGCACGCAGTAGTCCATGTCGAAGCCGCGCTGCGCCTGACGGATCAGGCCGAGATACGAGTTGTTCACGACCACATGCACGTACGGCAGCTTGAATTGCGCGCCGACCGCGAGCTCTTCGATCATGAACTGGAAGTCGTAGTCGCCCGAAAGCGCGACGATCTTGCGTTGCGGATCGGCCGCACGCACGCCGAGCGCCGCGGGGATCGTCCAGCCGAGCGGGCCGGCCTGGCCGCAATTGATCCAGTTGCGCGCCTTGAACACGTGCAGGAATTGCGCGCCAGCGATCTGCGACAGACCGATCGTCGTGACGAAGCAGGTATCGCGGTCGAACGCGAGGTTCATCTCTTCGTACACGCGCTGCGGCTTCATCGGCACGTTGTCGAAGTGCGTCTTGCGCAGCATGGTGCGCTTGCGCTGCTGGCAGTCCGCGACCCATGCGCCACGATCCTTCAGCTTGCCGGCGGCCTTCCATTCCTTCGCCACTTCGACGAACAGTTCGAGCGCGGCCTTCGCATCCGACACGATGCCGAGGTCCGGTCCGAACACGCGGCCGATCTGCGTCGGCTCGATATCCACGTGCACGAACTTACGGCCCTTGGTGTACACCTCGACGCTGCCGGTATGGCGATTCGCCCAGCGGTTGCCGATGCCGAGCACGAAGTCGGAGGCGAGCATCGTCGCGTTGCCGTAGCGGTGCGACGTCTGCAAGCCGACCATGCCGGCCATCAGAGGGTGATCGTCGGGGATCGCGCCCCACGACATCAGCGTCGGAATCACGGGCACGCCGAGCGTTTCCGCGAACTGCACGAGCAGGTCTTCCGCCGCTGCGTTCAACACGCCGCCGCCGGAAACGATCAACGGCTTTTCGGCGTCGTTCAACATCGTCAGCGCCTTTTCGATCTGCGCGCGCGATGCTTTCGGCTTGTAGACCGGCAGCGGTTCGTACGTGTCGATGTCGAATTCGATTTCGGCAAGCTGCACGTCGATCGGCAAGTCGACCAGCACCGGACCCGGACGGCCCGAGCGCATCAGATGGAATGCCTGCTGGAACACGCGCGGCACGAGCGCCGGTTCGCGCACGGTGACGGCCCACTTCGTGACCGGCTTGGCGATCGATTCGATATCGACGGCCTGGAAGTCTTCCTTGTAGAGACGCGCGCGTGGCGCCTGGCCGGTGATCGCGAGAATCGGAATCGAATCCGCCTGGGCCGAGTAGAGGCCGGTGATCATGTCCGTACCCGCCGGGCCCGACGTGCCGATGCAAACGCCGATGTTGCCGGGCGCGGCGCGGGTATAACCTTCGGCCATGTGCGATGCGCCTTCGACGTGGCGCGCCAGCACGTGGCTGATGCCGCCCGACTTCTTCATCGCCGAGTAGAACGGATTGATGGCCGCGCCCGGCACGCCGAACGCGGTATCGATTCCTTCTTTTTCCAGCACGAGGACGGCTGCGTCGACGGCTCTCATCTTGGGCATGGTTGTCTCCTTCCTGGGGTCTTGATCCGAAATGGCTGTCTGCATTCAAGCAGGGTTCCGTTGCACTTTAAGTCTGTGAAAAAGGTTTGATAAGATCAGCCGAAGTCGCTTTTTCCCAAACAAAAAGTATGGAATGCCCGTTCCGCGCGGTCTGGCGGCTGGAGACGAGAGATGGACCGCTTCAAGCAGATAGAGACATTCGTGCGCGTGGCCGAGGCGGGGAGCCTCGCCGCGGCGGCGCTGGAGGAGGGCGTGTCGCCGGTGATACTCGGGCGGCGCATCGACGCGCTCGAAAAACGCCTCGGGGTAAAACTGATGTATCGCTCGACGCGGCGGCTCGTCGTGAGCGAAGAGGGCGCGGCGTTTCTCGACCGCTGCCGGAATCTGCTGTCGGAATGGGATCAGGCGGAAAACGAGCTCGCAGCGGGACGGCGCGCGGTGGGCGGGCATCTGATCGTGTCGGCGCCGGCGGCGTTCGGGCGCATGCACGTCGCGCCGCATGCACCCGCGTTCCTCGCAGACAAGCCCGAACTGCAGATGTCGTTCAATCTGACCGACCGCGTCGTCGATCTGGTGCGCGAGGGTTACGATCTGTCGATACGGATCGGCGGGGCGGTCGATCCGAACTTCGTCGCGGTGAAGCTGGCCAGCAACCGGCGCGTTGTGTGCGGCACGCCTGCCTATTTCAAGAAGCACGGCAGGCCGAAAGCGCTCGAAGACTTGCCGAATCACAATTGCCTCGCGTTCAATCTGCAGGGCGGCCAGAATCGCGGCTGGTATTTCCGGCGCAACGGCAAGGTCGTGACCGTGCGCGTCACCGGCAGTCTCGATTGCAACGACGGCGAGTTGCTGCACCGCTGGGCGTCGGAGGGACTAGGGCTCGGCTGGCGCTCGACGTGGGAGATCCAGCGGCAACTGGAATCGGGCGAGCTGGAAACCGTGCTCGACGAGTTCGAACTTCCCGATTACGACATCCTCGCGGTGTATCCGCAGCAGCGCTACGTGCCGGCGCGCGTGCGCTACTTCATTGATTATCTTAAGGAAATCTATGCGCAGCCGGGTTATTGGAGCCGTCGTCTGACGCTGCCCGGAGAACCGCAGCCAGAGTACGCGCACGGGCGCTAACTGCTTGAAAACGCGATCGAAATTGCATTTGCGTGAGCGTCTGTAAAAAGCTATAATCTTTGGCTTCTCACTTGCCGCACCGGTCCGACGCCCGGGTGGCTTATATCCACAAGGAGTGAATATGCGTCATTACGAAATCGTATTTATCGTGCACCCCGATCAGAGCGAGCAAGTGCCCGCAATGATCGAGCGCTACAAGGGCACGATCACGTCGCACGGTGGCCAGATCCACCGCATCGAGGACTGGGGCCGTCGCCAACTGGCCTACATGATCGAGAAACTCGCGAAGGCTCACTACGTCTGCATGAACATCGAATGCGACCAGACCACGCTCGAAGAACTCGAACACGCGTTCAAGTTCAACGACGCCGTTCTGCGTCACCTCATCGTCAAGATGAAGAAGGCCGAATCCGGCCCGTCGCCGATGATGAAGGAAGTGCAGCGCGAAGAAGCCAAGAAGGCGGCCAGCCAGCCGTCCGAAGCGCAGGCTTAAGGACAGTTTCGAACTGTCAAGCCACCAGGAACGAACACTTTAAGTGAACCGGCTGCAACTGACAGCAAGCGTCGTGGAACGCGAACCGGTGCGGTACACGCCGGCCGGCATTCCGATCGCAAGCTGCACGTTGCAACACGCGGCAGAAGTCGTCGAAGCGGGCATCGCCCGAAAGATCGAACTGACACTGCAGGCGGTCGCAGCCGGAGAAGCGAGCGGCAGGCTGGAAAGCTGTCCGATGGGCGTCGAAACACGCTTCACCGGCTTTCTGGCGAAGAAAAGCCGCAACGCGCGAACCCTGGTGTTTCACATCACAGAATTGCAGGACATTGGAAAGGACTAATCATGCCCCGCCCGACTGGTAAGAAATTCGACAAGCGTCGTCAGCAACAAAACCCGCTCTTCAAGCGCAAGAAGTTCTGCCGTTTCACGGCAGCCGGTGTCGAGTACATCGACTACAAGGACACGGAAACGCTGAAGGACTTCATCGGCGAAAACGGCAAGATCACGCCGGCTCGTCTGACTGGCACGAAGGCGCACTATCAGCGCCAGCTCGACACGGCAATCAAGCGCGCGCGTTTCCTCGCGCTCCTGCCGTACACCGACCTGCACAAGGCCTAATCAGACGACGCACTAAGGAAAGCCAAAAATGCAAATCATTCTTTTGGAAAAGGTCGTCAACCTGGGCAACCTCGGCGATATCGTCAAGGTCAAGGACGGCTACGCACGCAACTTCCTGATCCCCGGCAAGAAGGCTCGCCGTGCCACGAAGGACGCAATCGCTGAATTCGAAGTTCGCCGCGCCGAACTCGAAAAGGTCGCCGCTGAAAAGCTGGCAGCCGCGCAGGCTCAAGGCGAAAAGCTGAGCGGTTTTACCGTTCAGATCTCGCAGAAGGCTGGCGTCGACGGCCGTCTGTTCGGTTCGGTCACGAACGCGGACATCGCTGAAGCGCTGAAGTCGCAAGGTTTCGCGGAAGTGGAAAAGGCGCAAGTGCGTCTGCCGCAAGGCCCGCTGAAGATCGTCGGCGACCACGCAGTTCAAGTCGCGCTGCACACGGACGTCCTCGTCGACGTCACGGTGTCGGTGCTCGGCGAGCACGCGTAAGTTTCAGGCGAGGCCTCGCGCCTCGCGAGCAGGAAAGAAGGGCAGGAACCAAGGGTAAAAACCCGCCGGTTCCTGCCTTTTTTGTTTGTCTGAACATAACAACGACCGCGTCATTTCGTTGATAATTCCACCCCATGAACGCTCCGTCCAAAGACCCGCAACTCGACGCGCTGAAGGTCCCGCCGCATTCGATCGAAGCCGAGCAATCCGTGATCGGCGGCTTGCTGCTGGACAACGCCGCATGGGACCGTATCGCCGATGTCATGCATCAGAGCGATTTCTATCGCTATGACCATCGCATCATCTATGAGCACATCGGCAAGCTGATCGCGGCGACGCGCCCGGCGGACGTGATCACCGTCCACGAAGCGCTCACGATGGCCGGCAAGGCCGAGGAAGTGGGCGGGCTCGCCTATCTGAACGCGCTCGCGCAGAACACGCCCAGCGCGGCGAATATCCGCCGCTATGCGGAGATCGTGCGCGATCGCGCCGTGCTGCGCCGTCTCGTCTCGGTCGCGGATGAAATCTCCGCCGACGCCTTCAATCCGCAAGGCAAGGAAGTCCGTCAGATTCTCGACGAAGCCGAAGCGCGCGTGTTCTCCATCGCCGAAGACGGCGCACGCGGAACGCAGGGCTTTCTGGAAATCGGGCCGCTGCTCACGCAGGTCGTCGAGCGCATCGACACGCTGTATCACACGGCCAATCCGAGCGATGTGACCGGCACGCCAACAGGCTTCGTCGATCTCGACCGCATGACCTCGGGCATGCACGGCGGCGAACTGATCATCGTCGCGGGCCGCCCGTCGATGGGTAAAACCGCGTTCTCGATGAACGTCGGCGAATATGTCGCGGTGGAGTACGGCTTGCCCGTCGCGGTGTTCTCGATGGAAATGCCGGGCACCCAGCTTACGATGCGTATGCTCGGCTCGGTCGGCCGGCTCGATCAGCACCGCATGCGTACGGGCCGTCTTACGGACGAAGACTGGCCGAAGCTCACGCACGCCGTGCAGAAAATGAGCGAGGCGCAACTTTTCATCGACGAAACCGGCGGCCTGAATCCGATGGAGCTGCGCTCGCGCGCGCGGCGTCTGTCGCGGCAATGCGGCAAGCTCGGCCTGATCATCGTCGATTACCTGCAGCTCATGTCCGGCTCGGGCGGCGGCGAAAACCGCGCAACCGAAATCTCCGAAATCTCGCGCTCGCTCAAAGGCCTCGCGAAGGAACTCGACGTGCCGGTGATCGCGCTGTCGCAGTTGAATCGCGGTCTCGAACAGCGGCCGAACAAACGTCCGATCATGTCGGACTTGCGCGAATCGGGCGCTATCGAGCAGGACGCGGACGTGATCCTCTTCATCTACCGCGACGAAGTCTACAATCCCGACAGCCCCGACAAGGGCACCGCCGAAATCATCATCGGCAAGCAGCGTAATGGTCCGATCGGGCCAGTGCGCCTCACTTTCCACGGTCAATACACGAAGTTCGACAACTTCGCCGGCGCACAGAACTTTTACGGCGGCGAGTAAAAGCCGTCTACCGCATCCGCTGTCAAGTCCTCGCATTGTCACAAGCCGCGCGTCAGGCACGCGCGGTGCGGCGGCTGATGTGCGCAGGTACAATATGACAGTTTGATGTATGTCTCAAAATTGACCCACTTAGCGGGAATTTCATGTTCGGTCGTTTCATGCCCACCGAGGGCAAATTCTTCGAGATCTTCAACGCGCACGCGAAATGCATGGTCGATGCAAGCCACGAGCTCGAACTGCTGATCGATAACCTCGACGACGCCGAGGTTCACAAGCAGAACGTGCAGGCAAACGAAAAGCGCGCCGACAAGCTCACGCACGAAACCATCGATTTGCTGCACAAGACGTTCATCACGCCGCTCGACCGCGACGAAATCCACAAGCTCATCACGACGATGGACGACATCCTCGATCTGATGGAGGACGTCGCGACGGCCATTTCGCTGTACGACGTGCGCTCGGTGACGTCCGAGGCGAGCCAGCTCGCGCATATCTGCACGGGCACGGTCACGCGCGTGCAGAAGGCCGTCGAATTGCTGGCGGACATGAAGCGCGCAAGCGAGATTCTGAAGATCTGCGAAGAAATCGACCGTCTGGAGTCGGATGCCGACCGCGTGCTGCGTTCCGCAATGTCAAAGCTCTTCCGCGAGGAAGACGACGTGAAGACGCTCATCAAGCTGAAGGCAATCTACGAGCTTCTCGAGACGATTACCGACAAGTGTGAAGACGTGGCGAACATCATCGAAGGCATCGTGCTGGAAAACGCCTGATCAAGCCGTCCGAGCCCCCGGCGCGCGGCAGGCCCGCGCGCGGCGGGGCACCAAAAAACCGGGACGACAAACCGGCAGCGCAAAACGAGACCGGTCAAAACAACACCAACCGATGCATTCGATTCAACTCGCCATCTGGGCAGTCGCCTTGCTCGTCATAGTCGCACTCGCGTTCGACTTCATGAACGGCTTTCACGACGCCGCCAATTCCATCGCGACGGTCGTTTCGACCGGCGTGCTCAAGCCACAGCAGGCGGTCGCGTTCGCTGCGGCGTTCAACGTCATCGCGTATTTCATCTTCCACCTGAAAGTCGCCGCGACTGTCGGCAAGGGCACGATCGATCCGCAAATCGTCGATCACTACGTGATTTTCGGCGCGCTCGTCGGCGCGATCGGCTGGAATATCGTCACCTGGCATTACGGTATTCCGTCGAGTTCGTCGCACGCGCTGATCGGCGGTCTGGTCGGCGCGGCGCTCGCCAAGTCGGGCTGGGCGTCGCTCAACTGGGACGGGCTGCTCAAGACGGTTGCGTTCATCTTCATCTCGCCGCTGCTCGGCTTCGTGCTCGGCTCGTTCTTCATGCTGCTGGTGTCGTGGCTGTACTTCCGCACGCCACCCTCGAAGGTCGACCGGCGTTTTCGCCGCATGCAGCTCGTCTCGGCCGGTCTCTATTCGCTCGGCCACGGCGGCAACGACGCGCAGAAGACCATCGGCATCATCTGGATGCTGCTGATCGCGAGCGGCTACGCCTCGGCAACCGCCGATGCGCCGCCGGTCTGGGTCATCGGCCTGTGCTATCTGTCGATGGGCCTCGGCACGCTCTTCGGCGGCTGGCGCATCGTGCGGACGATGGGACAGAAGATCACCAAGCTGAAACCGGTCGGCGGTTTCTGCGCGGAGACGGGCGGGGCGATCACGCTGTTCGTCGCGTCCTTCCTCGGCATTCCCGTTTCCACGACGCACACGATCACCGGCGCGATCGTCGGCGTCGGCGCGACGCAGAAGTTTAGCGCGGTGCGCTGGGGCGTCGCGGGCAATATCGTGTGGGCGTGGATTCTGACGATTCCGGCTTCCGCCGCGCTCGCGGCGGCCGGCTGGTGGGTCGGCCACCAGTTCCTGTAAGCGTTGAACCTTGCCTTCGGCCCCGCACCGCGTCGGGGCCGAAGCGCATCAGATGATCGGCGACGACACTCCGTCCATCGGAATGATCGCGCCCGATACGTAACTCGCGCGGCGGCTCGCCAGAAAGAGCGCCACGTCGGCAATTTCCTCAGGCTTTGCGTAACGTCCGAGGGGCACTTTGGCCTGACTCTCGGCGAGCACCTGATCGCGCGTGACGCCTTGCCGTTTCGCTTCCAGTTCGAGCGCTTCCTCGACGCGCTCGGTGAGCGTCGCGCCCGGATTGATCGCGTTGATGCGAATGCCGAGCTTCGCGTAGTGATGCGCGAGACCGACGGTATTGAGCATCAGCGCCGCATTGGCCGCGCCACCCGCGATATGAATGTCCGTCGCGATCTTCCCGCCCATTCCCACGATATTCACGATGGCGCCCGGCTCGGCCTTGGGATCGTTGCGCAGGCGCTCTGCCATGCGCTTCAGCACGACCTGCTGAGGATAGACATAAGAGAAGTATTTGGCGTCCATGGCCGCCTTGTAGGCGGCGGCGTCGAGCGTGTCGGGATCGTAGCGTCTGGCCGCGCCGGCGCTGTTGATGAGAATGTCGATCGGTCCCAGCGCGGCGCTCGCTTCCTCGACGACATCTTCGGCGCTGTGCGCTTCATGCAAGTCGGCGCGCGCGAGATGAATATGATGTCCGACGCTGGCCAGTTGTTCGCGGGCGCGGGCGAGATTCGCGGCATCGCGCGAGACGATCGCGACTTTCGCACCCTCGCTCGCGAACGCTTTCGCACATGCAAATCCGATTCCCTTGCTGCCGCCCGTGATCAGGACGACCTTGCCCGCGAGTCCCAGGTCCATGGTGTTGCGCTCCGTCGACGAATGATCGAAACACGATAGCAGAGACGCGCGGCGCGCGTCAGTTCGTGCCGGTCGCGAAGCGGGCGATGGGATCGTCGGTCGGAGCCGGGCGTGGCGCGGCGAGCGAGCCGGTGGAGGCGCGCATCACGCGCACGGGCGGTTCAACTGGATCGGCTGTCGCTTGCGCGGTGCGCGCCTGCTGGCGTGCCGCGTTCGATGACGGAGGTGGCGGCTCGAAGGCATCGGCGGCGGCCTGAATCGGATCCGGCGCGGCGCTGGTGGCGACGGCCGCTTGAGGCGCGGTCGCGCCTGCGGCTTGCGACTGGCGTTGCGCGGCTGTGAGCGTGGAGGGCGGTGGTTCGAACGCGTCGGCGTTTGCCGGCGTTGGCGTCGGCGTTGGCGCTTGCGCGGGAACAGGCGATGCCAGATAAACCGGCGCGTCGAACGGCGCAGGCGCGGACTTCGGCGGAGCGACGCGGCGGATGCCGTCGAACCGTTTTGCCCAATAGGGATTGGTCAGATAGTCGAGCCGCACGGTGCCGCCCGTCGACGGCGCATTCACGAAGCGCAGCTTGCCCACATAAATGCCGACATGCGAATGCGGCCGTCCGGTCGTGTTGAAAAAGATCAGATCGCCCGGTGCGACGCCGTCCGGTTCGATCGATTCGCCACGCGAACTCATTTCGGCCGTCGTGCGCGGCAGATTGACCGACGCCGCGCGATCGACGACGTATCGCACGAGCCCGCTGCAATCGAAACCGGCTTCGGGCGTATTGCCGCCCCAGCGATAAGGCACGCCGACGAGCGACATCGCCTGGATGGAGATTTCCTCGCGCCCGACGCTGTGATCGACGAAGGTGGGGAAACCGGCCGGCGGCTTGTAAGTGCGATTCGCGTTCGCACCGGCGGCAGGCTGACGTGCCACCTGCTGCGGCGCGCTGCCACACGCGGCGAGCAAAACGGTAACGAGAAGCGGCAGCCAGATTCGACGCATTGCAGATAGCGAGCAAAAAGTCGCCAGGAAGGGCAGTGTGCCGATACTAGCCCGCCGAACGGGCGTGCGGCAAGATGTCCTGAGGTTTTACATGAAGTTTGTGCCGTAAGTGTTGCAAGCGGGAAACGTCGGACGAAAAGAAAACGGCCCGGTGGATCGCTCCACCGGGCCGTCTTATCCGCAATGAATGCCGGGCGCTTACAGAATGTCGGACGCGTAATCGGCCAGACGCGAGCGCTCGCCGCGCGCGAGCGTCACGTGACCGCTATGCGTCCAGCCCTTGAAGCGATCGACCACATACGTGAGCCCCGAACTGCCTTCGGTCAGATAAGGCGTGTCGATCTGCGCGATATTGCCGAGGCACACGATCTTCGTGCCCGGACCCGCGCGCGTGACGAGCGTCTTCATCTGCTTCGGCGTCAGGTTCTGCGCCTCGTCGATGATCACGTACTTGTCGACGAACGTGCGCCCGCGCATGAAGTTCATGCTCTTCACCTTCAGGCGCGAGCGGATCAGCTCCTGCGTCGCGGCGCGCCCCCATTCGCCGGCGGCATCGTCGGTTTTCTGCAGCACTTCGAGGTTGTCGTCGAAGGCGCCCATCCACGGTTGCATCTTCTCTTCCTCGGTGCCCGGCAGAAAGCCGATGTCCTCGCCGACCGGCACCGTCGCGCGCGTCACGATGATTTCGTTGTAGCGTTTGTCGTCGAGCACCTGCGCGAGGCCGGCGGCGAGCGCCATCAGCGTCTTGCCGGTGCCCGCCTGGCCGAGCAGCGTGACGAAATCGACTTCCGGGTTCATCAACAGGTTCAACGCGAAGTTCTGTTCACGGTTGCGCGCCGTGATGCCCCACACGTTGTTCTTGTGATGGCCGTAGTCGCGCAGCGTCTGCAACAGCGCGGTCTTGCCGTTCAGCTCGCGCACCACCGCGTGGAACGACGGCTCGCCGTTCTGCGGCTCCAGATACACGAACTCGTTCACGAGCATCGACGAACACAGCGGCCCCGTCACACGGTAATACGTCGTGCCGGTCTTGGTGTCCTGCCAGCTCTCCATGCCCTTCGCGTGCCGGGTCCAGAAGTCCTGAGGCAGCGCGCGCACGCCGGAGTAGAGCAGGTCCTTGTCTTCCAGAACCTGATCGTTGAAATAGTCTTCTGCCGGCAGCCCGAGCGCATGCGCCTTGATCCGCATGTTGATGTCTTTCGACACCAGCACGACCTGACGATCCGGACGCTCCTTCTGCAACGCGCGCACGACGCCGAGAATCTGGTTGTCCGCCTTGCCGACGGGCAAGCCTTCCACCGGTTCGATGTCCGTGAGCGTCGTCTGGAAGTAGAGGCGGCCGAGCGCGTCCCGGTTGCCTTGCGCGGCCAGCGGAATGCCTTCCGTCATCTTGCCCGCGTTGGCGACGAGCGCATCGAGCGTGCGGCTCACCTGACGCGCATTGCGCGCCACTTCCGACATGCCTTTCTTGTGATTGTCGAGTTCTTCCAACGTCATCATCGGCAGATAGACGTCGTGTTCCTCGAAACGGAACAGCGAGCTCGGATCGTGCATCAGCACGTTGGTGTCGAGCACGAAAAGCTTGCGCAATTCGGCTTCGGCCGTCGTGCCCTTGCGGCGTTTGTTCTGCGCGCGCGTGTCTTTCGCGGCGGACGGAGCCGCTGCCTCGGGCGCGACCGGCGTTTCGGCGCGCTCCGTGCGCGCTTCGACGGGTTCCGGCGCGGTGCGCGCGGCCGGCACCGGCTGCAGCAGCGCCGCGGTCTGTTTCGATTTTCGGCCGCGCGCGGGCGCAGGCGACGGTGCGGCCGCTTCCACATGCGGTTCGGCCGGAATCTGGGTGAGCACGTCGCTCGCTATCGAGCGCAGCGTGTGCGCGGCGTTCGTGGCGGGACGCTCCGCGGCGACGGTCTCGACCGCGCCGTACGCGTCGTCATCGCTCGCCGCGGCTTGTTTCTTCGACTGTTTCGAAGGCCGGGCTTTGGCCTTGTATTCTTCAGCCGGAAGGAGATGGCCGAGCTTGGCCGGGGCGGTAGGCAAAGGCATGGTGTTCCCTCGAAGGAATCGGGTCGTATATCGTGCGCCGCCTGTCGCATCCTGCCCGTACGCCCTCGCAGCGAAACGGTTCCCGCAGTTTGCGCCCGGCGGCGCGCTTCATTGTCGAAATCGCCGGTTCGCCTAAGTTTCGATCTGCTCCTTGGGGTTGCGTCCACTGGTCATCGCGCCAGCGTTCAAGACGTGGTTTTTGTGCGACGCCAATAAAAAAGCCGCCGTTCCGACTACCGGAACCAGCGGCTGACTTCTGCTTCGGAGCACCTGCGCCGTGCCGTCTCCACGTAGCCCGGATCCATGCCGACCGTGCCGGCAGGCACACGGCGGCTCGCGCTACAAAGAATGGGTTGGACTGGACAGGCGCTCATTGCGAACCAATATAGCGTGCCTCAAATTGCTTGTACAGCCTCGACAATAGCCTCTACGTGGCCCGGCACCTTGACACCGCGGAACTCGCGGCGAAGCACGCCTTTCGCGTCGATGAGGAAGGTCGAGCGCTCGACGCCGCGCACTTCCTTGCCATACATTTTCTTCATTTTGATGACATCGAAAAGCGAGCAGATGGCTTCGTCGCCGTCCGAAACCAGCGTGTAAGGCAGTTCCAGCTTCGCCTTGAAGTTGTCGTGCGATTTCACGCTGTCGCGCGAGATGCCGACGATTTCCGCGCCCGCCGCCTTGAACTGGTCGTAGTGGTCGCGAAATTGCAGGCTTTCGGTCGTGCAGCCCGGCGTGTTGTCCTTCGGGTAAAAGAAGAGCACGACCTTACTGCCGCGCAGGTGCGAAAGCGTGAACTCGCCACCCGTCGCGGGTGCGGTGAAGTCGGGAACGGGCTGGTCGACTGCGACTGACACGAAAGTTTCTCCGGTTGTTCTGGTTTGTTGGTGAGAAAAAACGCCGAGACCCGACGATGAGCCGCGCAAGCGCCACGCGCCGATTCAGCCGGGCTGGACGATCAGTTCGCCCGCGCGTCCCGGGATCTCGCCCCACGTCACAGGGTACGTGGGCAGCGTCGCGCGGTCCAGCGTCGCATGGTAGTCGCCCATGGTGGCGAAGGTATGTCCCTGCGCGCGCCAGCCGGCGAGCAATTGTTCGAACACCGGCGCGAGCTTCTGGCCTTCGAGTTCGGCGTGCAGCGTGAACACCTGATCGTGCGGGTTGTTCTCCGTGTGCCGCAAGAGACGCGCCGCGACACTGCTTTCGTCGACGCCGTCCACGCCCAGGATTTCGTCGAGCGTCGGCAGCGTGGTGGGCATCTGGATGTGATCGAGCGTGCGGCCGTCGAGCACGGGAATGTACGGCGTGTGCCCGCGCCCGTCGGATGCATAGCGCATGCCCCACGCATCGATCTGCTCGAACGCGTAGCCGTTCATCTGCCAGCCGGCCGCGCCGTGCGTGACGGGCGGCGCGCCGAATATCTCGATGAAGCGCGCATGGCTCTGCTGCATCTGCGCGACCGTCCACGCGCGGTCGCGCGCGCGCACGTTGTCCTGCCAGTAGACGTGATCCCACGTGTGGATTCCGCATTCGAAGCCGGCTTCGTGGATCGCGCGCATCTCGGACACGGCTTCACGGCCGATATCCGGTCCCGGCAGCAGCACGCCGTACATGAGCGTCTTCACGCCGTAGTGCTCGACTACAGACGTGCGCGACACTTTCTTCAGAAAGCCCGGCCGGAACACGCGCCGTAGCGCCCAGCCGGTGTGATCGGGGCCGAGGCTGAAGAGGAACGTCGCGCGGGCGCTGTACTTGTCGAGCAGGCGCCCGAGGTTGGGTACGCCTTCGCGCGTGCCGCGCAGCGTATCGACGTCGATCTTGAGAACGATGCGGGCCACGCCTGGTTCCCTTGCTTAAGACTGCTCGACGAGCTTGCGGGCTTCGCCCACATGGCCGCGATACGCTTCGAAGATCTTGCGCAGCGCGTCGTCCATGGACGCTTGCGGCGCCCAGCCGAGTTCCTGCATCGTGTTGTCGATCTTCGGCACGCGGTTCTGCACGTCCTGATAGCCGTTGCCGTAGTACGCGCCAGACGAGGTCTCGACGAGTTGCACTTTCTTCGCGTTATCCGAGTACTCGGCGTACTCGTTGGCGAGCGCGAGCATCTTGTTCGCGAGTTCGCGCACCGAGAAGTTGTTGGTCGGATTGCCGATGTTGTAGATCTTGCCCGACGCCACGCCGTTCTTGTTCTCGATGATCTTCATCAGCGCGCCGATGCCGTCGTCGATATCGGTGAAC
The DNA here is from genome assembly GCF_018408855.1 of Caballeronia sp. NK8. Lineage (GTDB taxonomy): Bacteria > Pseudomonadota > Gammaproteobacteria > Burkholderiales > Burkholderiaceae > Caballeronia. The sequence continues at coordinate 1,402,491 of NZ_AP024322.1, forward strand.
GCGCGCTTCTGCGCGCCGCCGTCGACGAGGCTGATGTTCTCGCCCCGCACGATATGGCCGAGGAACTGCGTGACCACGCGCGACGAACCTTCCTTCGGCGTGTAGATGGAGTCGAGGCCCGGGCCGATCCAGTTGAACGGGCGGAACAGGGTGAAGTTCAGCCCTTCCATGCCGTAGCCCCAGATCACGCGGTCCATGAGCTGCTTCGAGCACGCGTAGATCCAGCGCGGCTTGTTGATCGGGCCATAGGACAGAACAGAGTTTTCCGGATCGAACTGCTCGTCCGTGCACATGCCGTACACCTCGGAGGTCGAAGGAAACACCAGATGCTTGCCGTACTTCACCGCCGAACGCACGATCGGCAGATTCGCTTCGAAGTCGAGTTCGAACACGCGCAACGGCTGCTTCACGTAGGTCGCGGGCGTGGCGATGGCGACGAGCGGCAGGATCACGTCGCACTTCTTCACGTGATACTCGACCCACTCCTTGTTGATCGTGATGTCGCCTTCGAAGAAATGCATCCGCTCGTGATTCGCGAGGTCGCCCAGGCGATCGGTTTGCATGTCCATCCCGAACACTTCCCAGTCGGTGGTTTCGAGGATGCGCTTGGACAGGTGGTGGCCGATGAAGCCATTGACGCCCAGGATGAGAACTTTTTTCATGAATGACGAGAGGATTGAATGATGCGGCCGAATTCGGCGGGTTCGATGAGGCGCTCTTCGTCCACGGGTTGCGAATCGGCGTCGAGCCTCCGATGACGCAACTCGTGGATGGCGATGACGCGGCCATCGCCGCAGACGCCAAACAGCGCATTATCCGCCACCCGCAGGCCCGGGGGCAAACCCCGCAGCTCACCGAGTCTTCCGGGAGAGACGCCTGGCGCGCCCGTTTCAGGCACGAGCCGCGCCCGCGCGACGATGAATCGGTCCGCGCCGATATCCGTGAACGCACCCGGATAAGGCGGCGCGACCGCGCGAATCAGGTTGTAGACGCGCTGTGCCGGCTGCGCCCAGTCGATGCGTCCGTCTTCGGGCTTGCGCCCGCCATAGTAGCTGCCGGACGCGAGATCGTTCGGCAGATGCGGCGCTTCACCGGCGAGCAGCGCGGGCAGCACGCGCCAGAGCGTCTGTTCGGCGGCGACGACGGTCTTGTCGAAGACGAGCGCCGCGGTGTCGTCGGGAAGAATGGGCACGGGCGTCTGCGCGAGGATCGCGCCGGCGTCGGGCTTCTCCGCCATCTCGTGCAGCGTCGCGCCGCTTTCGGTTTCGCCGTTGAGCACGGCCCAGTTGGTCGGCACGCGGCCGCGATATTTCGGCAGCAGCGAGCCGTGCATGTTGTACGCGCCGCGCCTCGCGAGCCCGAGCAGCGATACCGGCAGCATGTGCCGGTAATAGAACGAGAAGATGAAGTCCGGCGCGAGTGTTTCGATCGCGTCATAGAGCTCGGGCGATTTTGGGTCGGCCGGCGTGATCGTCTCGATGCCATGTTCCGCCGCGACCTGCGCGACGCTGCCGAACCAGATGTTCTCGCTCGCGCTGTCTTCGTGGGTGACCACGAGCGCGACGTCGACGCCGCGCGCGAGCAGCACCTGCAGACAGCGCACGCCGACATTGTGATAGGCGAATACGACTGCGCGCGGCTTCATCGGCCGTCTTCCTCGCGGCCGACGACGGCCACGCGCTGCACCGGTTCCTGCAGCGGCTTGGTGGCGGAAGGCAGGCCGTCGCGCTGTTCGAGGATCGTCTGAACGAGATAGCGCGGCCGCGCGCGCACCTGCTGATAGATGCGGCCGATATATTCGCCGAGCAGCCCGAGCGCGAAGATGATCACGCCGAGCATGAAGAACGTAATGGCGAAGAGGGTGAACACACCCTGGACTTCCGCGCCGAACATGAAGCGGCGAATCACCAGCAACAGGAACAGACCCGCCGAGCCGACCGACAGAATCACGCCAATGAACGACAGCCATTGCAGCGGCACGACCGAAAAGCCGGTGACGAGATCGAAGTTCAGGCGGATCAGGCTGTAGAGCGAGTACTTCGATTCGCCCGCGAAGCGTTCCTCGTGCGCCACGTCGACTTCGATCGGGTTCTGCGCGAAGGTGTACGCGAGCGCGGGAATGAACGTGTTGATCTCGCCGCAACGGTTGATCGTATCGATGATATGCCGGCTGTACGCACGCAGCATGCAGCCCTGATCGGTCATCTTGATCTTGGTGATGCGCTCGCGCAGGCGGTTCATCGCGCGCGACGCCTTCTTGCGCCACAGACTGTCCTGACGCTGCTGACGGATCGTGCCGACGTAGTCGTAGCCCTCGCGCATCTTCTCGACGAGCTTGGCGATTTCCTCGGGCGGATTCTGCAAGTCGGCGTCGAGCGTGACGACGATCTCGCCGCGCGACTGCTCGAAGCCCGCAAGGATGGCCATGTGCTGGCCGTAATTGCCGTTGAGCAGAATGACGCGCGTGGTGTCGGGCCGCACGTGAAACTGCTGCGCCAGCAATGCAGCCGATTTGTCGCGGCTGCCGTCGTTGATGAAGATCACCTCGTACGACGTATTCAGCGCGTCCAGCGCCGGATACAGACGCTGGAAGAGGGCGGCGAGGCCGTCTTCCTCGTTGTACACCGGGATGATCACCGAAAGCTCGGGGGAAGTTGCCGGAAAATCAATATGACTCATGTTGCGCCGCTTGTCCCTGGGTTACCCGTTGCGCTTCGAATCGCCTGCGAACTGTTCGCAGATCTCGTCGATCGTTTTCACGACGTGCGTGACATCGTCCGTGCTCATCAGCGTGAAGAGCGGCAATGTCACCGTCGACGCGCCATAGCGCTCCGCATGCGGGAACATGCCTTCCGTGAAGCCGCGCGCGCGATACAGCGTGAAAAGATGCAGCGCCGGATAGTGAATGCCCGTGCCGACGCCGCGCTCCTTCATCTCGCCCATGAATTCCGCGCGCGTGAGCGTCAGCTTCTCGAGCGGCAGCGCGATCTGGAACATGTGCCAGTTGCTGTCGGTGAAATTGCGCGGCGGCAGGCCGACGCCGAGCTGCACGGCGGCGCCGCCTTCGAACGCGTCGAAGTAGGCGCGCGCGAGTTCGCGACGCTTTTCGGTGAAACGTTCGATGCTGCGCAACTGGCCGAGACCGACGCGCGCCGCCACGTCCGTCAGGTTGTACTTGCCGCCGAGCACGTCGCAGTCCATGCCGTCGAAGCCCGTGCGCGTGATGCCCTGCAGCCGGTATTTGCGCGCGAGTTCCGCTTCGTCCTCGTTGTTGAGCACGAGTGCGCCGCCTTCGATCGACGTGACGTTCTTGTTGGCGTGGAAGCTGAACGACACGATGTCGCCGAGCGCGCCGATGCGCTCGCCCTTCCAGGTCGAGCCGAACGCCTGCGCGGCGTCCTCGATCACGCGCAGCTTGTGGGCGCGCGCGATCTCGTAGAGTCTGTCCATGTCCACCGGCAAACCCGCCAGATAGACCGGCATGATGGCCTTCGTGCGCGGCGTGATCGCGCGTTCGAGCAGGTTCAGGTCGATGTTGCGCGTGACCGGATCGATATCGACGAACACCGGCGTCGCGCCCACTTCGAGAATCACGTTCGCTGTCGACACCCAGGTCATCGGCGTGGTGATCACTTCGTCGCCCGGACCGACGCCCGCGATGCGCAGGCCGATTTCCATCGTGCAGGTGCCCGAGTTGAACGCGCGCACCGGGCGGCCGCCTACATAGGCCGACAATTCGGCTTCGAACTGCTGATTCTGCGGGCCGGTCGTGATCCAGCCCGAGCGCAGCACGTCGACGACACCCTGAATGGTTTCTTCATCGATCTCGGGCTTGACGAAAGGCAGAAACGGCCGCGTTGTTTGAGTCATGGACTATGCGCTTAAAAAATGAATTGATCCGGTTGACGCTTCGGGTTGACGTTTCGGTTCGGTGAATCAGCCGCGGGCGAGCACCACTACGCCGATCAGAATGATGCCGATGCCGACGAGCCGCTGCATCGACAGCACCTCGCCGAACAGATACCACGCCGCGAACGCATTGACGACGTAGCCGAGCGAGAGCATCGGATAGGCGATCGACACATCCACCCGCGACAACCCGACGATCCACACGACGACGCTCAGCACGTAGCACGCGAGCCCGCCGATGATGGGCAACTGGGTCGCGATCCTGAAGCCGACCGGGACGATATTGGCGGCCGTCAGGTCGAAATGGCCCACCGCGTTCACGCCGGCTTTGAGCAGGAGCTGGGCGCACGCGTTCAACAATACGCCGATGATGATGCAAGTGAAGGAAATCGGGTTCATCGCGCCTTTTTCAAATGCGGAACAAGGATACTCGGTTCGTCGCGAAATGCCGAACGATCGTGCGGCGCAACATCGTCGCTGGGAAGGATCAGAAGGCTCACGGCTGCGGCTTCTCCACGATCACGCGGCGCTCGTCGCGCGCGATCACCTGCATCGGCACGTGACGCGCCACGAATTCGTCGTAGCGGGACGGCGGCATCAGTGCGAGCGCGTAACGCTTCGAATCCCACAACTTGATCCATTCGTCGATGCTCGGCACCCATTTCTGCGGTTCGGTTTGTACGCCAAACGTAAGCTCGTCGGCTTCGTGGACCATGATCATCGTGTGATCGAGGTAGAAGGGCATCGTGTGATCGAGCTTCGCAATCGAATAGAACGGCGTGTCGGGCGGCAGCTTCGCCATCGCGGCCTTCACGGCCGGCACGAGGTTCACGCCCGAGCTCTGCGTGCCGAACACGTCGTGGCCGGAGCCGGCGATCGTGCCGAGCAGCAGCCACGCCGCGCCCAGCCCGGCGGCGCCCGCGAGCACGCTGCGCCGGTTCAGCCAGATCGCGAATACGGTCACGACGAACGCGACCGCGAGGCCCGCGTACACCCAGATCTGGAATTCGCGATAGAGCGCATTCGGCGTGTTTGCGCTGCCCGCGCGGCCGAGGAAGATCGCGCCGAACGCCGCGGCGATCAGAAACACCGCGTAGCCGATCAGATGCATGCGGTAGCGCGTCTTCGTCAGCGACGGCAAATAAAGCCCGATCACGAGCGCGATCGCCGGCGCGATCGGCAGCACGTAGGACAGGAGCTTCGAGTGCGACGCGCTGAAGAACAGGAAGATGAACGCCGACCAGACGAGCAGCATCGTCACGGGTGCGAAGCCGTTGGGCTGACGCGGCGTCTTCAGGCCGTGACGCACGCTCTGAAAGGTGATCGACAGCCACGGCAGAAATCCGACGATCAGCACCGGCACGAAGTAATAGAACGCGCCGGGGCGGTTCTGCTCGGGCGTCAGATAGCGCTTGAACTGCTGAACGATGAAAAAGAAATTGAAGAACTCGGGGTTCTTCATCTGCACGAGCGCGAACCACGGGGCCGTGACGATCAGGAACACGATCAGCCCGCTGCCGATATAGAGCCGCTTCCACAGCGCCCAGTCGCGCGCGACGAGCGAGTAGAGAATGAGCGTGGCGCCGGGCAGGATCAGGCCGATCAGCCCCTTAGACAGCACCGCCGCGCCCATGCCGGCCCAGCAGAGCCACATCCACAGACGGACTTCGCGCGTCGGCAGGCCGGGGCGCTGGGCGAGCAGCAGCGCGCAGAGCGTCAGCTCCATCCAGAACGACAGGGCCATGTCGAGCGTGTTGAAGTGACCCATCAGGTTCCAGTACGGGCAGGTCGCGAGAATGACCGCGGCCGCGAAGCCCGTCAGCGCGTTGAATACTCGCGCGCCCGTGTAGCCGACGAGCAGCACGCCCGCGAAACCCGTGAGCGCGGTATAGAAGCGCGCCTGCCATTCGCCGATGCCGAACCAGGCGAACGTGAGCGCGTTCGCCCAAGTTTGCAGCGGCGGCTTCTCGAAATACTTGTAGCCGTTATAGCGCGGCGTGATCCAGTCGCCGGTGACGAACATCTCGCGTGCCATTTCGGCATAGCGGCCTTCGTCGCTCGGCACGAGATGGCGATAGCCCAACGGCGCGAACCAGATGATCGCGAGCGCGAGAACGAGAAGAATGAGCGAAAGACGTGTGAGCGGTAGCCGCGAAGGCGTATCGTTCATGAAGTCAACCTGTCCGATGCCGCGATGCGCGGCGCTAGTGAAACGAAATGGGCGATGGGCGCGCATACTCAGGCACGCATTTTCGATGCGAGTTCGCATTGATCGGCCACGCCGCGCGATTTGCACCGACGCCCCGAATCCATCCGGCGAATGCCCGTCGCATCCCGGAAAGGCGGACGCCGGGCGGGAGTGTAGCGCACGCCCGGCCTGCATTCGTCAATTTTGAAGCGGACAGACCCTGGCGCGCGCCGGGATCGGACGGGCGGCGCAAGTCTGCCAGCGCTTCCTTAACGAATACTTAGCGGCCTGCTCAGGTTTCGATCAGCAGCGCAGCGGCCACGCGCCGGCCTTCGGACATCAGGATGTTGTAGGTGCGGCAGGCCGCGCCAAAATCCATCGTCTCGACGCCGATCCGGTGCTTCGCCAGTTGCGCCGTCAGGCGCGGATGCGGAAAGCGCAGCCGCGACCCGCTGCCGAAAATGACGACCTCGGGCGCGGCCTCGACGAGCGCGTCGAAATGCTCGGGCGCAAGCGCCTCGAACGACGACACCGGCCATGTCGCGACGGGCATCTCGGGCATGACGATCACGCTGCCTTCGTGCCGCGCGAGATTGATCGCCACGAAACCGTCTCCGTAGCTCGTAATGGTGTTGAGCGCGTTGTTGGAATCCTGGTGCAGTTTCAAAACAGTGATCCGGCAAGGGAAAGGGTGACGACCCAGCGTTCGCCGCGACGGCGGGAGCAGCCTGCACACCTTCTGGCGCGTCGACTTCGGGCCGCGCAGACGCGTTCCTTTGGTGCATTGCGGAACTGAGTCATAATCAGTAAATTATAACTTTTCGGCCGCCGGGCTTGCTCGTGCGCCGTCCGTTGCCCCCGCGCGCCGCCACAAGCCGCCGCCGGCGCGCAATCCGGTCCGCATCGCCCATGCCTTACCTGGCGCGGCGTCTAAAATGCATCGTTCGGCGCTCGGGAACGAGCGAGTCGTCCGGGCGAGCCGCCTTCAGGCTTAAAACTCGGTTTTCATCGAACGCCCGTTCGCCGTCCGCGCACGAGGCTGGCTGTCCGGAACGCCGAGCCGCACCTGATCGACATCAGAAAAACCAGTCCGCATCAACACCCAGACCCAGAGCGCCAGCCGTGAAACCGATTCTCAAATCCAACAAGCTGCAAAACGTCTGTTACGACATTCGCGGGCCCGTGCTCGAACACGCGAAGCGCCTCGAAGAGGAAGGGCATCGCATCATCAAGCTCAATATCGGCAATCTGGCGCCCTTTGGCTTCGAAGCGCCGGACGAGATCATCCAGGACATGATCCGCAACCTGCCGGGGTCGTCGGGCTATTCGGATTCGAAGGGCGTGTTCGCCGCGCGCAAGGCGATCATGCATTACACGCAGCAAAAGGGCGTGGCGGGCGTCGAACTGGACGATATCTACATCGGCAATGGCGCGTCCGAGCTCATCGTGATGGCGATGCAGGCGCTCCTGAACGACGGCGACGAAGTGCTGCTTCCGGCGCCGGATTATCCGCTCTGGACGGCTGCGGTGAGCCTGTCGTCGGGCACGCCGCGCCACTATATGTGCGACGAGAGCAACGGCTGGATGCCCGATCTCGACGACATCCGCGCGAAAATCACGCCCAACACCAAGGCGCTCGTCGTCATCAATCCGAATAACCCGACCGGCGCGCTGTATTCGGACGAACTGCTGCGCGACCTGATCGCGATCGCGCGCGAGCACGGCCTGATCATTTTCGCGGACGAGGTCTACGACAAGATCGTCTACGACGGCAAGACGCATACGTCGATGGGCGCGCTGTCCGAAGACGTGATCACGGTCACGTTCAACAGTTTGTCGAAGAGCTACCGTTCGTGCGGTTATCGCGCGGGCTGGATGGCGATTTCCGGGCTGATCGAAGAGAACCGCCGCCGCGCGAAGGATTATCTGGAAGGTCTCGGCATTCTCGCGTCGATGCGCCTGTGCCCGAACGTGCCGGGCCAGTACGCGATCCAGACCGCGCTCGGCGGCTATCAGAGCATCAACGACCTGATCGTGCCGGGCGGACGTCTCTACAAGCAGCGCGAGCTCGCCTACGACATGCTCACGGCCATTCCCGGCGTGACCTGCGTGAAGCCGCAAGCCGCGCTCTACATGTTTCCGAAGCTCGATCCGAAGATGTACCCGATCCAGGACGATCAGCAGTTCATCACGGACCTGCTGCTCGAGGAGCGTGTGCTGCTGGTGCAGGGCACGGGCTTCAACTGGCCGACACCGGATCACTTCCGCGTGGTCTTTCTGCCGAACGTCGACGATCTCGCGGATTCGATCAACCGTATCGCGCGCTTCCTCGACGGCTATCGCAAACGACATTCCGCTTAATCTCTCTTTTAAAGACTCGCGCTGCATGGAACCGATCAAAGTAGGACTCTTGGGCTTCGGCACGGTCGGCAGCGGCACCTTCACGGTGCTGCGCCGTAACCAGGAAGAAATCAAACGACGCGCCGGGCGCGGCATCGAAATCGCGCGCGTCGCGGTGCGAACGCCGGCGAAGGCCGAAGCCGCGAAGCAGGAAGGCATCGCGGTGACGGACGACTTTGGCGCGGTCGTCGACGATCCTTCCATCGATATCGTGTGCGAAATGATCGGCGGCACGGGCTTCGCGCGCGAGTTGGTGCTGCGCGCGATCGCCAACGGCAAGCATGTCGTGACGGCCAACAAGGCGCTGCTCGCGGTGCACGGTACGGAGATTTTCGAAGCCGCGCGCGCGAAGGGCGTGATGGTCGCGTTCGAAGCGGCGGTGGCGGGCGGCATTCCGATCATCAAGGCGCTGCGCGAAGGGCTGACGGCGAACCGCATCGAGTACATCGCGGGCATCATCAACGGCACGACGAACTATATCCTCTCGGAGATGCGCGACCGCGGGCTCGACTTCGCGACCGCACTGAAGGCCGCGCAAGAGCTGGGCTATGCCGAAGCCGATCCGACCTTCGACATCGAAGGCGTCGACGCCGCGCACAAGGTCACGATCATGAGCGCGATCGCGTTCGGCGTGCCGGTGCAGTTCGATCGCGCGTATGTGGAAGGCATCAGCAAGCTCGCGGCCATCGACATTCGCTATGCCGAAGACCTTGGCTACCGTATCAAGCTGCTCGGCATCGCACGGCGAACGGAGAAGGGCATCGAGTTGCGCACGCATCCGACGCTGATTCCGGCCAAGCGCCTGCTCGCGAACGTCGAAGGCGCGATGAACGCCGTCGTCGTGCACGGCGATGCAGTCGGCACCACGCTCTACTACGGCAAGGGCGCGGGCGCTGAGCCTACCGCTTCCGCCGTGGTCGCCGATCTCGTCGACGTGACGCGCCTGCACACGGCCGATCCGGAGCATCGCGTGCCGCATCTGGCGTTCCAGCCGGACAGTCTCTCGAACACGCCGATCCTGCCGATCGACGAAGTGACGAGCGGCTATTACCTGCGCCTGCGCGTCGCGGACGTGACGGGCGTGCTCGCCAACATCACGCGCATTCTCGCGGACAAGGGCATTTCCATCGATGCGTTGCTGCAGAAGGAGTCGGAAGAAGTCGACGGCGCTAACAAGGGCGAAACCGACATCATCCTCATCACGCACGAGACGCTGGAAAAGAACGTGAACGCGGCGATCGCCCAGATCGAGGCGCTGTCCACGGTGGTCTCGAAGGTGACGAAGCTGCGCATGGAAGCGCTCAATTAAGGGCAAGGACGCACGATGAACTACATTTCGACGCGCGGCGCCGGCAGCAACGAGCGCCACACGTTTTCCGACATCCTTCTCGGCGGGCTGGCGAAAGACGGCGGCCTGTATCTGCCGGCGGACTATCCGCGCGTATCGGCCGATGAACTCGCGCGCTGGCGCACGCTCTCGTATGCGGATCTCGCATTCGAAGTGCTGTCGAAGTTCAGCGACGACATTCCCGCCGACGACCTGCGCTCGCTCACGCGCAAGACCTACACGGCGCAGGTGTACAGCAACGTGCGCCACGAAGAGAGCGCGGCGCAGATCACGCCGCTCAAGACGCTCGGCGTGGAAAACGGCGCGACGCTCTCGCTGCTGGAACTGTCGAACGGTCCGACGCTCGCCTTCAAGGATATGGCGATGCAACTGCTCGGCAATCTGTTCGAGTACGCGCTGGAGAAGCACGGCGAGACGCTGAACATCCTCGGCGCGACCTCGGGCGACACCGGCAGCGCCGCCGAGTACGCAATGCGCGGCAAGGCCGGCGTGCGCGTCTTCATGCTGTCGCCGCACAAGAAGATGAGCGCGTTCCAGACCGCGCAGATGTTCTCGCTGCAGGACCCGAACATCTTCAATCTGGCCGTCGAAGGCAACTTCGACAACTGCCAGGACATCGTGAAAGCCGTATCGAACGATCACGGCTACAAGGCGAAGCACAAGATCGGCACGGTCAACTCGATCAACTGGGCGCGCGTCGTCGCGCAGGTCGTGTACTACTTCAAGGGCTATTTCGCCGCCACAACGAGCAACGACGAGCGCGTGTCGTTCACGGTGCCGTCGGGCAATTTCGGCAATGTGTGCGCGGGGCATATCGCGCGCATGATGGGCCTGCCGATCGATCAGCTCGTCGTCGCGACCAACGAAAACGACGTGCTCGACGAATTCTTCAAGACCGGCGTGTATCGCGTGCGCGGCGCGGCTGAGACGTATCACACCACGTCGCCGAGCATGGATATCTCGAAGGCGTCGAACTTCGAGCGCTTCGTGTATGACCTGCTCGGCCGCGATCCGGCGCGCGTGCTGCAACTGTTCCGCGATGTCGAGGAGAAGGGCGGCTTCGATCTCGCGGCGAGCGGCGATTACGCGCGCGTGAAGGAATTCGGCTTCGTGTCGGGCAAGAGCGACCACGACGACCGCGTGAAGACCATCCGCGACGTGTTCGAACGCTATCAGACCATGATCGACACCCACACCGCCGACGGCGTGAAGGTTGCGCGCGAGAACCTGAAGCCCGGCGTGCCGATGATCGTGCTTGAAACCGCGCAGCCGATCAAATTCGGCGAGACGATCCGCGAGGCGCTCAATCGCGAGCCGGAACGGCCCGCCGCGTTCGCCGGACTTGAAAAACTGCCACAAAGGTTCGATATCGTTCCTGCGGACGCGGGCGTGGTGAAGGCGTTCATCGCCGAGCGCACGTAAAGGGACATCCGGGACATCCGCCTCGCGCGGATCAGCGTCGAAAGCGCGCGGGGCGCGGCTCGAATGGCCGCGCCCCGTTGCTTTTGGCCGCCCCGGAAGGCCGCCATCCGGCTCAAAAGCCCGCAAATTCTGCTAAAATCTCAGGTTTTTCGTCGTACCCCATTCAAAAGGACGCGCCGTGCTGTCTACCGCCAATATCACCATGCAATTCGGGCCCAAGCCCCTCTTCGAGAACATCTCGGTCAAGTTCGGCGAAGGAAACCGCTATGGCTTGATCGGCGCCAACGGCTGCGGCAAGTCGACCTTCATGAAGATTCTGGGCAGCGATCTGGAACCGAGTTCCGGGAACGTCATGCTGGAGCCGAACGTCCGCCTCGGTAAGCTGCGCCAGGATCAGTTCGCGTACGAAGACATGCGCGTGCTCGACGTCGTCATGATGGGTCACACGGAAATGTGGGCCGCGATGACCGAACGCGACGCGATCTACGCCAACCCCGACGCGACCGACGACGACTACATGCGCGCCGCCGACCTCGAAGCCAAATTCGCCGAGTACGACGGCTACACGGCCGAGGCGCGCGCGGGCGAGTTGCTGCTCGGCATCGGCATCGCCATCACCGATCACAATGGCCCGATGAGCAACGTCGCGCCGGGCTGGAAGCTGCGCGTGCTGCTCGCGCAGGCGCTGTTCTCGAAGCCCGACGTGCTGCTGCTCGACGAGCCGACCAACAACCTCGACATCAACTCGATCCGTTGGCTGGAAGACGTGCTCAACCAGTACAACTCGACGATGATCATCATCTCGCACGATCGACACTTTCTGAACCAGGTCTGTACGCACATGGCGGACATGGATTTCGGCACGCTGAAAATCTGGCCGGGCAACTACGACGACTACATGCTGGCTTCCACGCAAGCGCGCGAGCGTCAGCAGAACGCCAACCAGAAGGCGAAGGAGCGCGTGGCCGACCTGCAGGACTTCGTGCGCCGCTTCTCGGCCAACAAGTCGAAGGCACGTCAGGCAACCAGCCGCCTGAAGATGATCGACAAGATCAAGATCGAGGAATTCAAGCCGTCGTCGCGTCAGAATCCGTTCATCCGCTTCGAATTCGAGAAGAAGCTGCATAACATCGCGGTCGTGGCCGAGGATCTGACCAAGAAGTACGACCGCACGATCTTCCAGAACTTCTCCATCAGCGTGCAGCCGGGCGAGCGCATCGCGATCATCGGCGAGAACGGCGCGGGCAAGACGACGCTGCTCAAGTCGCTCAAGGGCGCGCTCGACCTCGATCACGGCACGGTGAAGTGGGCGGAGAACGCGAACGTCGGCTATATGCCGCAGGACACCTACGAAGAGTTTCCGAAGGAAGAGACGCTGACCGACTGGATCGACCAGTACCGCAAGGAAGGCGACGACGAGCAGATGGTGCGCGGCACGCTCGGCCGGTTGCTCTTCAACGCGGACGACATCAAGAAGAACGTGAAGGTGCTGTCGGGCGGCGAAAAGGGCCGCATGATCTGGGGCAAGCTGATGCTGGGCCGCCACAACGTGCTGCTGATGGACGAGCCGACCAATCACATGGACATGGAGTCCATCGAGTCGCTGCAGATCGCGCTGGACAAGTTCGATGGCACGCTGATCTTCGTTTCGCACGATCGCGAGTTCGTGAGCGGGCTGGCGAACCGGATCATCGAAGTGAGAACCGATGGCACGCTGCGCGATTTCGGCGGGAATTACGAGGATTTTCTGTCGAGTCAGGGCATTCAGTAAGACCCGGCTTCCCGCACTGTTTGAAAAACGGCCCGTTTCGAAAGAGCGGGCCGTTTTTTCATGGGCTTACAGGTGGTCGTTGCGAAACCGCATCGCCGTGCCCTCGCGCGTGATGCGCGCCCAGATCGCGCGTTTTTCATCGTCGGTGAGGAACACCCAGTTCGACACCTCGCCGGCCGTGCGGCCGCAGCCTTTGCAGACTTCGTCGAAGAGCGTGGAACACACGCCGATGCAGGGGCTATCAGGAAGGTCGTGAAGATTCGAAGACATTGGCGGTCAAAAACGTAAAAAAGCTCAGCGCGCGATACTGTAGCCTATTCGCGCGATCCAGTGATGTCGCTGGTTGTAATCGAGGATGTCCTCGCCGTAGCCGTTGAAGTAGCTCACGAACAGATAGCCGCCCCACGCGCTGCCGACCAGTTTGGCGAGCGGGTAGGTGAGCTGCGAGTCGACGCTGCCGTACCAATGCTTCGTGCCCTTGCGCAGCGTGGTCGCGAGCTGCCAGCCGTCCGGACTGCCGTACTTCACGAGAAAATCGACATAGCCGCGATAGTCCGCGATGTCCTCGTTGCCCGACTTCGACAGGTAGTAGTAGAACTTCGGCGAGAGCGTCAGATGATTGCCGTTCAGGTCGCCGAAATCCCAGGTCGGGCGCACGAACGCGATGTTGATCGAGCGCGACTCGTCCCCGCTCTTGCCGTTCGATTCGTGCCCGAAGCCCGCCGACACGCCCATGCGCGTGAAAAGCGGACTCTTCCATCCCGTGTCCTCCACGTAATAGAACAGCTGCGGCTGAAAGCTGATATCGCGAAACGGCACGGACTCGGCGGAGAGATTCCAGATCGCCGTCTGCGTATAGCCGAAGTAGAGATTGTCCAGCAAGCCGCGTGAGCGCGGATCGTCGGGCAGATGCAGCCGGTACTTGAAGCTGAACTGGAATTTCGCGAGGTTGTCGCCGTTCTTGCCGTCGGCGAAATAGATCGGCTCGAAGGTCGAGAAGCGGCCGGAGAGCATCGTGTCCTGCGAGGCCGTCGGCACGACGGCGGTATTCGCGGCGGCGCTCGCGCTCGCAAGCTGCGCGGGCGTCGTCGCCTGCGTTTCGCGTCGCTCGGCCGCGGCGACCTGCGTTTGCGTATCGCTTCGATTGATCGTGACGAGCATCGGCGAGGCATCGAAGCCGACCGGGTCGATCTTCACCGTGCCGCGCGCCGAATCAGGCCACGGCGCCGAAAAGCGCACGCGACGATACTGCCCCGGCGCAAGACGCAAGCGGTCGGGCACGGCGGGATCGCGTGCGAGCGTGAGCGGCGCGGGCGGCAGGTCGCCGTTGGTCAGGTTGACGGTCAGTTGCTTCGGCACGTCGACGGTCAGGGGTTTGGCGTCGTCGTCGGTGTAGAGGAGCGTCAGTTCCAGCGGCTGCGCGGCGGCGGCTTCGCGCGCGGGTTGCAGCACGGCGACGGTCGCGTGGGCCGCGCCGCCTGCACCGAGCAGAATGATGAAGAGCGTGAACGTGCGTGCGCGGTCGGTGAAAGCCATCTAATTCGGGTCCTGATTCGGGCGGGAAGGAGCGCGGTCATCGCGCGCCAGAAGACTCCGGTAGCACAACCCGCGCCACGCCCCCGAAACCGACACGAAATTTGCAGCTTCAGCCCGAAAATACCGCCTGCCACAGCATCGCGCCGTTCAGCGCGACGATCACGCCAGCACACGCCCACGCCAGCGCGAGCGGCACGCGCGCGACGCGCCAGCGGCCCATCAGACCGGCATCGGAGGCGAAACGCACGAGCGGAATGACCGCGAGCGGCAATTGCAGGCTCAGGACGACCTGCGTCGCGACCAGCAGCGCGTTCGAGCCATGCTGGCCGAAACTCGCGACCGCGACCAGCGCCGGACCGATCGCGAGGCCGCGTGTCAGGAGCGCGCGGGCCCAGCGTGCCATTTTCAGACGCAGGAAGCCTTCCATCACCGCCTGACCCGCGAGCGTGCCGGTGACCGTCGCGTTCAGGCCGCAGGCGAGCAGGGCGGCGGCGAACACGACACCCGCCCAATGGCTGCCGACGAGCGGCGCGATGAGCCGGTGCGCATCGGCGAGATCGTCGATGTCCGTATGGCCGCTTGCGTGGAACACGGCGGCCGCGACCAGCAACAGCGACGCATTGACCACGAACGCGAGCGCCAGCGAGCCGAAAGTGTCGATGTTCACGCCGTATAGCGCGCGACCGATGGCGGCGTCGTCGCGGCCGCTCGCGTGCTCCTTCACGAGCGCCGAATGCAGATACAGGTTGTGCGGCATGACCGTCGCGCCGAGAATGCCCGCCGCGAGCCAGAGCATGCCGGCATCGCGCACGAGCTGGCTCGACGGCGCAAGCCCGCGCAGCGCATCGCCCCAGACCGGATGCGCGAGCGCGAGTTCGATCACGAAGCACAAGCTGACGAAGAAGATCAGCGCGGTCACGGCGCGCTGCAACGGCCGCTTGCCGCGGCTTTGCAGCGCGAGCATCGCGAAGGTGCCGACCGCCGAGATCAGCACGCCGGCGGTGAGCGAGAGGCCGAACAGCATCTGCAGCGCCACCGCGCTGCCGACGACCTCCGCGACATCGCAGGCAATGATCGCGATCTCGCACGCGATCCAGAGTATGAGCGTGGTGCGGCGGCTGTAGCGCTCGCGGCACAGTTGCGCGAGATCGCGCCCGGTGACGACGCCCACGCGCGACGCGACCCATTGCAGCAGCATGCCCATCAGGCTCGCGAGCAGGACGACGAAAAGCGGCGAGTAGCCGTAGCGCGCGCCGCCCGAGAGCGCCGTCGCCCAGTTGCCGGGGTCCATGTAGCCGACCGCGACTAGCGCGCCCGCCCCGGCGAACGAATACCAGCGTCCGTGCGGGCGCGGCGCCCGCTGACGCTCCTCGCGGCTCGCCGCGGGCGACTGCACGTCGGATTGCGCGGCGGATAGCTGGGCGAGCGCGGACGGATTGGTATTCATGCGTTAAGCGGCCTCGAATAGCGGGTCAACGGCGGCGTCATGTCAGTCGTATACGCGTGCGTTGCGGTTCTGGACGCACCGCGTGTTCGCGGCGCACGTCGAATTGGCTCGCAACAACTGTTCCGCTGGCTATTCGTCAGGCTCGGCATCCGGTTCCGGGCGTGCGTCGTCGCGGGACCCGGGAAGCCGATCACGAATAATGACATTGCATCGGGCTTACACGCGTGCGTGCCACTTTGGAGAGTGTGGTTTTATCAGGTGCCGCCGGGCTCGATTAGGGGCTAAAATGCGCGCTCTTTCCGGCTGCCCGCGAGCGGAGCGAAGCCGTGGAAAGGCCCGCGTGGCAAGACTGTGGCCGCGCGATGCAAGGGCGTGTACATTTTGCGCGACACGCGGCGCATTATTTTTTGTCGCCCCTGCGTTTAATGGTAGTTTTCGGGGTTTTGAGGGAGTCGTGGACCAGATCGGACGACGGGACGTGCGCCGGGTCCGCGCGGCACGACGCCGTGACAAGTCGGAACAAGGGAGAATCGAGATGAACGAGAAACTGGCGAGCCGCATGGCGAAGCTGGCGGGCGCCCTGACATGCGCCGCGATGTTGACCCCGCTCGCAGCGATGGCGAAAGACACGCAGTTGAACGTGTACAACTGGTCGGACTATATCGCCAAGGACACGATTCCCAACTTCACCAAGCAGACCGGCATCAAGGTGAAGTACGACAACTACGACAGCGACGACACCCTGCAGGCCAAGCTGCTCACCGGGCGCTCGGGCTATGACATCGTGGTGCCGACGAGCAATTACGCGGGCAAGCAGATCGCCGCCAATATCTTCGCGCCCCTCGACAAGTCGAAGCTGCCGAACCTCAAATATCTCGACCCCGACCTGATGAAGCTCGTCGAGGGCGCCGATCCCGGCAACAAGTACACGGTGCCCTGGGCGTACGGCACGACCGGCCTCGGCTACAACGTCGACAAGGCGAAGCAGATTCTCGGCCCCAACGCCGAACTCAATAGCTGGGACATTCTCTTCAAGCCCGAGAACATCTCGAAGCTGAAGGCGTGCGGCGTCTCCGTGCTCGACGCACCGGACCAGATGTTCGCCGCCGCGCTGCATTACATCGGCAAGGATCCGATGAGCACGAATCCGGCCGACTATCGCGAAGCGCTCGCGATGATGAAGAAGATCCGCCCGTACATCACGCAGTTCAACTCGTCGGGCTATATCAACGACATGGTCGGCGGCGACATCTGCTTCACCTACGGCTGGTCGGGCGATGTCGTGATCGCGAAGCATCGCGCGGTCGATGCGAAGAAGTCGTTCAAGATCGAGTACTACATTCCGAAGGGCGGCGCGCCCGTGTGGTTCGACGTGATGGCGATCCCGAAGGACGCGAAGAACAAGGACGCGGCGCACGAGTGGATCAACTACATCGAGACGCCGCAGGTTCACGCCGCGATCACGAACGCGGTGTACTACCCGAGCGCGAACCTGGAAGCACGCAAGTACGTGGACAAGGACGTCGCGAACGACCCGGCCGTGTATCCGCCGCAGGAGGTCATCAAGACGCTGTTCCTGCTGAAGCCGCTGCCGCCGGAAATCCAGCGCCTGCAGACGCGGCTCTGGACGGAATTCAAGTCCGGCCGATGAATCGCAAAAGCCGGTTATTCTTTTGAATCGACGAAGCCCCTGGACCTCCGGGGGCTTTGTTCGTGGTCGCATCGCACATCGGTGCAGGCCGCGGAAGTCACATGGAAGCAAGGAGTCGGACAGGCAATCATGAGTGAGCAGTCGAGCGCGTTGAAGGCAGCGCCTAATTCCGGCCGGCGCGAGCCGGGCAGTTCTCCATCGGCCCCGGGCACGGACGACAACTTCGTGCAGATCGTCGACGTCGTGAAGAAATTCGACGACACGACGGCCGTGCGGGGCGTCAACTTGTCGGTGAAGAAGGGCGAACTCTTCGCGCTGCTCGGCAGTTCGGGCTGCGGTAAATCGACCCTGTTGCGCATGCTCGCAGGTCTCGAGTCCGTGACCGAAGGGCAGATCCTGATCGACGGCGAAGATCTCGCGAAGATGCCGCCGTATCAGCGCCCCGTGAACATGATGTTCCAGTCCTACGCGCTCTTTCCGCACATGAGCGTGGAATCGAACGTCGCGTTCGGGTTGAAGCAGGAAGGCGTGAAAGGCGGCGAGCTGAAGGACCGCGTGCACAACGCGCTCGCGCTCGTGCAGATGGCGCAGTACGCGAAGCGCAAGCCGCATCAGCTGTCGGGCGGCCAGCAGCAGCGCGTCGCGCTCGCGCGCAGCCTCGTCAAGCGCCCGAAGCTTCTCCTGCTCGACGAACCGATGTCCGCGCTCGACAAGCAGATCCGCCAGCGCACGCAGATCGAGCTCGTCAACATTCTCGATCAGGTCGGCGTGACGTGCATCATGGTGACGCACGATCAGGAAGAGGCCATGACAATGGCCAATCGCATCGCCGTGATGAGCGAAGGTCAGATCGTGCAGCTCGGCACGCCGCACGAGGTCTACGAATATCCGAATACCCGTTTCTCGGCGCAGTTCATCGGCTCCACGAATCTGTTCGACGGCAATGTCGTGGAAGACGAGCCGGATCACGTGTTCGTCGAATCGCAGGACCTGCCCGTGCGCCTCTATGTGAGCCACGGCATCACCGGGCCGCTCGGCATGCCGGTCACGATCTCCGTGCGTCCGGAGCGCATCGCGCTCACGCGCAAGCCGCCTGAAGGCACCTACAACTGGGGCCGCGGCAAGGTGTCGAACATCGCGTACATGGGCGGCTATACGCTCTATCACGTGACGCTCGATTCGGGCAAGGTCGTGGTCGCGAACCTGTCGAGCCTCGCGATCGGCGAGATCGATTCGCCGACCTTCGGCGACGAAGTCTATGTGCGCTGGAGCGCATCGGCCGGCGTGGTGCTGACGTCATGATGATGAATCTGCTCAGGCGCATGGGCATTTCGGGGCGCGCGCTCGTCATCGGCGGGCCGTACCTGTGGCTGCTGCTGCTGTTCTTCGTGCCGTTCCTGCTGGTCGTGAAGATCAGCTTCGCCGACAGCCAGCTCGGCATTCCGCCGTACACGGATCTGGTGTCGATGGAACAGGGCGTGATGCACATCGCGCTCGACTTCGCGCACTACGCGTTCCTTGTGCAGGACAGCCTGTATTTCGCGACCTACATGAACTCGCTGCTGGTCGCGGCGGTGTCGACGGTGCTGTGCCTGCTGATCGGCTATCCGATGGCGTATTACATCGCGCGCTCGAATCCGGCCACGCGCAACATCCTGATGATGGCCGTGATGCTGCCGTTCTGGACGTCGTTCCTGATTCGCGTGTATGCGTGGATCGGCATTCTGAAGAACAACGGCCTGCTCAACAATTTCCTGATGTCGGTCGGCCTGCTGCATTCGCCGATCGAGCTGTATCACACGAATATCGCGGTGTATATCGGCATGGTGTATTCGTATCTGCCGTTTCTCGTGATGCCGCTCTACGCGCATCTCGTGAAAATGGACCTGACCTTGCTCGAAGCGGCTTACGATCTTGGCGCCAAGCCATGGAAGGCGTTCGTGCAGATCACGCTGCCGCTGTCGAAGAACGGCATCATCGCGGGGTGTCTGCTCGTGTTCATTCCGGCGGTGGGCGAGTACGTGATTCCTGAACTGCTTGGCGGCGCGGATACCCTGATGATCGGCCGCGTCATGTGGAACGAGTTCTTCAACAACGCCGACTGGCCGATGGCCTCCGCCGTCACCTGCGCGATGGTCCTGTTGCTGCTCGTACCGATGGCGCTCTTCCAGCACTTCCAGGCGAAGCAACTGGAGGAAAAGCGATGATCAGGCCTAGCCGTCCGTTGCAAATCACCGCGCTGGGCCTCGGGTTCGCTTTTCTGTATATCCCGATCCTGAGTCTCATCGTCTATTCGTTCAACGATTCGCCGCTCGTCACTGTCTGGACCGAGCCGTCGCTCAAGTGGTATCGCGCGCTCGTCACCGACGACGAGCTGATCAACGCCGCGTGGCTGTCGTTGCGTATCGCGTTCCTGACGGCGTGCGCGTCGGTTGTGATCGGCACGTGGGCGGGTTTCGTGCTCGCGCGCATGGGCCGCTTCAGGGGCTTCACGCTCTACACGGGCATGATCAACGCGCCGCTCGTGATTCCCGAAGTGATTCAGGGCATCTCGCTGCTCTTGCTGTTCGTCGAAATGGCGAAGCTGATCGGATGGCCGGAGCGCGGCATCTTCACGATCTGGATCGGTCACGTGATGCTGTGCATCTCGTACGTCGCGATCATCGTGGAGTCGCGCGTGCGGGAATTGAATCCGTCGCTGGAGGAAGCCGCTCTCGATCTCGGCGCGACGCCTTTGCGCGTGTTCTTCACGATCACGCTGCCGCTGATCTCTCAGGCGCTCGTCGCGGGATGGCTGCTGTCGTTCACGCTGTCGATCGATGACCTCGTGCTGTCGGCGTTCCTGTCCGGCCCGGGCTCGACGACGCTGCCGCTCGTCGTGTTCTCGCGCGTGCGTCTGGGCCTGAATCCGGAGATGAACGCGCTGGCGACGTTATTCATTGCGCTGGTGACGATCGGCGTGGTCGCGGCGAACTACTTCATGCAGCGCAGCGAGCGGCGCAAGCTGGCCGCGGTGCTGTGAGCTGTGAGTCAATCCGCGCCACGCAAGCGGTACATGAACATGCGGCCCCTGAAGGGGCCGCTTGAACGTCATGCGTTCGCCAGATGCTTCGCGAACGTCGCCGGATCGGTATTGGTTCCGCACAGCAGCACGCCCACGCGCTTGCCTTGCAGACGCTCGCGCAGCGGGCCGAGCAGGGCGGCGGTGGCGGCGGCGCAAGCCGGCTCGACCGCGAGTTTGAGTTCGCTGAAAAGTTGCAGCATGCCGTGACGCAGCGCATCGTCCGACACGGTCACGATCTCGTCGATATGGCGCCGGCACAGCTCGTAGCTGTACTGCTCGGTATGCGGCGCCATCAGCGAATCGGCGATACCGTGCATCGCGCCCATCTTGATCGTGTGATTCGCCTCGAAGCTGCGCTTCATCGCGTCCGATCCTTCGGGTTCGACGCCATAGACATGCAGCGACGGATTGGCGAGACGCATGGCCGTCGACACCCCCGCCGCGAGCCCGCCGCCGCCGATCGGCAGGATCACCGCGTCGAGATCGGGCGCCTGCGAGGTCCATTCGTAGCCGAGCGTCGCGGTGCCGAGCACCGTGCGATAACCGTTGAACGGATGGATGAAGACGCGTCCTTCTTCCGCTTCGACGCGCCGCACGACATCGAACGCCTCGGCGACGTTCTCCGCGAACACGACTTCCGCGCCGAAGCGCCGGCACAGCGCGACACGCGCCGGACTCGCGCTCTTGATGATGACGACCTTCGCGCCCACGTCCATGCGCTGCGCGGCGTAGGCGACCGCCACCGCGTGATTGCCCGCCGACACGCAGGTGACGCCTGCCGAGCGTTCGCTGTCGGAGAGCGCGAGGATGTTGGAGAATGCTCCGCGCGCCTTGAATGTGCCGCTCGCCTGCAGGAGTTCGAACTTGAACGTGACGGGCGTGCCTTCGAGCGTCGGGAAATCGTGGCGCTCGAAGGTCGGCGTGCGTGCGACCCAGGGCGTGAGCGCCATGTGCTGCTCGGCGATTTCGTCGAGCGTCGGAATCGGCGTGCCGTCGATCGTATTGTCGGAATGCTGGGTGGCGGTGGACATGGCGCTTGTTGCTCTGAAAGGGTCAGCGGGCCTGTGCTTCGACGGACATGCTGTGAATGAACTTGCCGAGGAACGCCTCGCACTGCGCGAGCTGTTCGAGCGACACGTACTCGTTCGCCTTGTGCGCCTGCTCGATGTTGCCCGGCCCGCACACGATGCTCGGCACGCCCGCGTTGGCGAACAGGCCCGCTTCGGTGCCGTAGGCGACCTTGCGCTTGTCCTGGTTTTCGGTGAGCGCGCGCACGAGTTGCGTGATCGCGGCCTGCTCGGTGGCGTCGAGACCGGGCGCGGAAGCGAGCTTGGTGAATTCGATGGCGCCGTTGCCGTGTTCCTTCAGCATCTTCGGCAGCAACGTGTCATGCGCGTACGATTCGATGCGCTGGAATATCTGCTCGGGGTCCATCGTCGGCAGATTGCGGAATTCGAATTCGAAGTTGCATTCGGCGGGCACGGTGTTGATCGCGTTGCCGCCCTTGATCGTGCTCGTCTGGCTGGTGGTGAAGGGCACGTCGTAGAGTTCGTCGAACGGGCCTTTGGCGCGGAATTCGTCGGCGATATCGCGGATGTGGCAGATGAGCCGCGCCGCGTATTCGATGGCGTTCAGGCCCTTCGGCGTCAGCGACGAATGCGCCGCGAAGCCGCGTACGCAGCAGTGATACGTATTGATGCCCTTGTGCGCGATGACCGGGCGCATCGACGTCGGTTCACCGACGATGCAGCCGTCCGGCTTCACACCCCGCTTGAGCAGGTCCGCGATCATCAGCGGCGCGCCGGCGCAGCCGACTTCTTCGTCGTACGAAAGCGCGAAGTGGATGGGTTTGGCGAGTTTTGTCGCCTGCATTTTCGGCAGCATGGCGAGCGCCGCGCCGATGAAACCCTTCATGTCGCACGAGCCGCGGCCATAAAGCAGGCCGTCGCGCACTTCGGGCTTGAACGGGTCGCTTTGCCAGTCCTGTCCGTCGACCGGCACGACGTCGGTGTGACCCGAGAGCACGATGCCGCCGTTGGTCTCGCCGTCGTGCGCCGGAACCGTGGCGAAGAGATTTGCCCACTGGCCGCGGGGATCGCTGGTGATGGTCGCTTCGATGCCCGCGTGGCGCAGTTCATCGCGGACGGTTTCGATCAGGCCGAGGTTCGGATTGCGGCTGACAGTGTCGAAAGAAACGAGGCGCTCGATCCACGGCAGGGAGAGCGGCGATGATGTTGTGGCTGCTTCTGGATGCGCCGCATCGGCGATCTGTGACATGTTTTTACTCCTGCGGGTAGGGTTTGATCATAGCCGAAAAGGGGGGGCGGGCGGGGCGGTTCGCTTGGGCCTCGATGGATTACCTGATTTCGCGTCGGTCTATTAGCACTGCCCCTGTGCGGGGCGGCAGTCACTTTCTTTGCTGCTGCAAAGAAAGTAACCAAAGAAAGCAGCTTTCCCCATCCAAAGTACTTCATGCCGGCCGCGGCACAGGCGAACAGTCTTGGCACAGCAGTAGCGAGTGCCCTCAAAGGCCAGACCGGGCTTGGACCGCGCACGGTCTGAAACATCGCACCACATAACACACTGGTTCAGCACCAAATGGCTCCGGCCCGCTACGCGGCCGATGGGTCAATCGGGCCTGCGTGGACTTCTGCGTTTCTCTTATCTCGTCGGTTTCCCTTGCATACCCAACGGCAGCGCGCAGCGCTGTGCCGGAACTCTTTCGTGCTGAACCAACACGCTCAAACGACTAGCTTGTCAGACCGTGCGCGGTCCATGCCCGGTTAGGCCTACGAGGGCACTCGCTACAGAGGCCACGAACAGCGAGAAGAACACCCAAATTGCGTATGACCGCGGGCGTCTCGAGCTGCTTTCTTTGCCTACTTTCTTTGCAGCAGCAAAGAAAGTAGGTGCCGCCCCGCACAGGGGCAACGCCAATAAACCGACACGAAATCAGGCCATCCACAGAAGCCCAAAAAATCACCGAACAGCAGAAGCCGGCTGCCTAACCGGCCCGCCCAACGCCCGTAACGTCTCCTTGACCGTGGAAATCCGCACCGCAAGATCCGGACTCCGCGACTCGATGCGCAACTTGTCCTGCCCCGCCAGCTTGATGTGCTTGTGCTTCTGCACCATCTCGATGATCGTCATTGCATCCACCGGCGGATTCGGCACGAACTGCAGCGAGATGGACTGCTCGGCCGCGTCGATCTTGGAGATGCCGAGCGGCTTCGCAGCCAGCCTCAACCGATGCGTCTCCACCAGCGCATGCGCCTGTGGCGGCAGCTTGCCAAACCGGTCGACGAGCTCTTCGAGAATCCCATCGATCGCATCGCTGGATTCGCAGTTCGCGAGCCGCTTGTACAGCGACAAACGCTCCTGCACGTCGCCGCAATATTCGGCCGGAAGAATGGCCGGCGCATGCAGATTGATCTCGGTCGTGGCAGCCAGCGGCGCATTCAGATCCGGCTCGCGGCCTTCCTTCAGCGCGCGCACCGCGTCGTTCAGCATGTCGGTGTAAAGCTGAAAGCCGATCTCCTGAATCTCGCCCGATTGCTTGTCGCCGAGCACTTCGCCCGTGCCGCGAATTTCCAGATCGTGCATCGCGAGATAGAAGCCCGAACCGAGTTCCTCCATCTGCTGGATCGCCTCCAGCCGTCGCTGCGCCTGCTTCGTCAGCGACTGCGGATCGTGCACGAGCAGATACGCATACGCCTGGTGATGCGAACGCCCCACGCGCCCGCGCAACTGATGCAACTGCGCAAGCCCGAACTTGTCCGCGCGATGCATGAGGATCGTGTTCGCGCTCGGCACGTCGATGCCGGTCTCGATGATCGTCGTGCACAACAGCACGTTCGCGCGCTGGCCGACGAAATCGCGCATCACGCGTTCGAGTTCGCGCTCATGCATCTGACCATGCGCCACCGCGATGCGCGCTTCGGGCACCAGCGCTTCGAGCATCGTGCGCCGATTCTCGATCGTCTCGACTTCGTTGTGCAGGAAGTACACCTGACCGCCGCGCTTGAGTTCGCGCAGCATCGCTTCGCGAATTACGCCGTCTTCCTCGCGCCGCACGAAGGTCTTGATCGCGAGGCGCTTTTGCGGCGCGGTCGCGATCACGGAGAAATCGCGCAGTCCTTCGAGCGCCATGCCGAGCGTGCGCGGAATCGGCGTCGCGGTGAGCGTGAGCACATCGACTTCGGCGCGCAGCGCCTTCAAGGCTTCCTTCTGGCGCACGCCGAAACGATGTTCCTCGTCGATGATCACGAGCCCGAGCCGCTTGAACTTCACATCGCCCGACAGAAGCTTGTGCGTGCCGATGACGATATCGACACTGCCATCGTTGATCTGCTGAATTGCCGTCGATACTTCCTTGCCGGTCTTGAAGCGCGACAGCTCCGCAATCCGCACGGGCCAGTCCGCGAAGCGGTCGGTGAAGGTCTGCGTGTGCTGCTCGGCGAGCAGGGTGGTCGGCGAGAGAATCGCTACCTGCTTGCCGCCCATCACCGCGATGAACGCGGCGCGCAGCGCCACTTCCGTCTTGCCGAAGCCGACGTCGCCGCACACGAGGCGGTCCATCGGCTTGCCGCTCGTCATGTCGCCGATCACCGCGGCGATCGCCGCCGCCTGATCGGGCGTCTCCTCAAAGCCGAAGCTCTCCGCGAACTTGACGTAATCGCGCGGTTCGAGCTTGAACGCATAACCCTCGCGAGCCGCGCGGCGCGCATAGAGGTTGAGAAGTTCCGCGGCGGTGTCGCGGATCTGCTGCGCGGCCTTGCGCTTCGCCTTTTCCCACTGGCCCGAGCCAAGCTGATGCAAAGGCGCGCTGTCCGGGTCCGCGCCGCTATAGCGCGAGATCACGTGCAACTGCGCGACCGGCACATACAGCTTCGAGTCGTTCTGGTACTCGAGATGCAGAAACTCGGTTTCGCCTTCGCCGAGATCCATCGACACCAGGCCCATATAGCGGCCGATGCCGTGTTGCGCATGCACGACCGGATCGCCGATTTTCAGCTCGGCGAGATCGCGCACCATCGAATCGACGTTGCTCGCCTGTTCCTGCCGGCGTCGGCCGGCGCGGCGCGCGAGCGGTCCATACAGCTCCGTCTCGGTGACGATCGAAAGCTTCTCCGACGGCAACACGAAACCGTTCGCCAGCGGTGCAATGCCGAGCGTGAACTTGCCGTCGCTCGCGAGCCATTCCTGGAACGTGTCGCGCAACTCGCCGCGCAGGCCGTTGTCCGCGAGCAGTTGCTGGATGGTCTCGCGCCGTCCCGCCGATTCCGCGACCAGCATCACGCGGTTATCCGTCTGCTCCAGATAATGGCGCAGCGCGAGCAAGGGCTCGTCGGCATGGCGGTCGATCGCGAGTCCCGGCAGCGGCACGGCCCAGCCGCCTTCGGGCGTCGACGGGAACTTCAGTTGGGCGAACGGCTTGGCGAAGGTGAAGAAATCGTCGTCGGTCAGAAACAGACGGCGCGGTTCGAGCAAAGGCCGCTCGCGGTCATGCGAAAGAAAGTCGAAGCGTTGCTTGGTGTCGTTCGTGAAGCGCTTGATCGCCGCGTCCATGTCGCCGACGAACGCGAGCTGCGCGCCTTCGGGCAGATAGTGGAAGAGCGTCGCGGTTTCGTCGAAGAAGAGCGGCAGATAGTATTCGATGCCCGCCGACGGCACGCCGATGCCGATGTCCTTGTAGATCTGCGAACGGCTCGGATCGCCTTCGAACACCTCGCGCCAGCGGCTGCGAAAGGCGGTGCGCGCGGCTTCGTCGAACGGAAACTCGCGGCCCGGCAGCAGGCGCACGTCGCGCACAGGATAAAGGCTGCGCTGCGTGTCGGGATCGAACGCGCGAATGGAGTCCACCTGATCGTCGAACAGGTCGAGGCGATACGGCAGCGCCGAACCCATCGGATACAGGTCGATCAGCGAGCCGCGCACGCAGTATTCGCCCGGGCGCACGACCTGGCTCACGTGCTCGTAGCCCGCGAGCGTCAACTGTGCCTTCAGCTTCGCCTCGTCGAGGCGCTCGCCCTGCGTGAACGAGAACGTGTAGGCCGCGAGAAACGACGCGGGCGGCATGCGATACAGCGCCGTCGTCGCGGGCACGATGAGAATGTCGCAGCGTCCTTCGCCGAGATCGTGCAGCGTCGCGAGCCGCTCGGACACGAGATCTTGGTGCGGCGAGAACGTGTCGTACGGCAGCGTTTCCCAGTCGGGCAAAAGGCGCACGCGCGCATCCGGCGCGAAATAGGGGATTTCGGCGGCGAGGCGCTGCGCATCGACCGCGCCCGCGGTCACGACCGTCAGCAGCGGCACGCTCTCGCGATACGCGCTGTAATAGCGCGCGATGGCAAGCGCATCGGACGAGCCGGTCGCGCCGTCGAAAGCGAAACGCTGGCCTGGCTTTACGAGCGCGATAGGAGAACTGGACTGCGCTTTGACGGCTTTGGAAGACATAAGGTGTGCATGGAACGGCCCGGCAAACGCGGGTTCGAGGAGTCGAACCCGCGTGCGCGGGACGTGGTCGCGAAAGACCTATTATAAAATCCGGGCTTCAACTTTGACTTGCCCACAATAATTGCCCGTGACTTCGCGCCTGTTTTCCCTGATTCCCTGCGCCGGGACCGGCAGCCGCGCCGGTGCGCCGATGCCGAAGCAATACCAGACGGTCGCGGGCCGCCCGATGCTCGCGTACACGCTCGCGGCGTTCGACGCGTGCTCCGAATTCTCGCAGACGCTGGTCGTGCTCGCACCGGACGACCATCATTTCGACGCGCGCCGCTTCGCCGGGCTGCGCTTCGCGGTGGAGCGCTGCGGCGGCGCCTCGCGGCAGGCGTCGGTGTACAACGGCCTGATCGCACTCGCGAGATTCGGCGCGCGTGACGACGACTGGGTCCTCGTGCACGACGCCGCGCGCCCCGGCATCACGCCGGAACTGATTCGCAAGCTTGTCGCGGAACTGCGCGATGATGCCATCGGCGGAATTCTCGCGCTGCCGGTCGCGGATACGCTGAAGCGCGTCGCACCGAACATGCCCGATGCGCCTTTGTCCGCGGGCCCCGCGCAGACGCGCATCGCCCGCACGGAGTCGCGCGACGGCCTGTGGCAGGCGCAGACGCCGCAGATGTTCCGGCTCGGCATGCTGCGCGAAGCGATCGAGCGTGCGCGTCACGACGGCCACGACCTGACGGACGAAGCGAGCGCCATCGAATGGCTCGGGCACTCGCCGAAGCTGGTTCAGGGCAGTTTGCGCAACTTCAAGGTGACCTATCCGGAAGATTTCGCGCTCGCGGGCGCGATCCTTTCCGCGCACGCCTGACTCACACTCAAAAAGGTTTGGATCGATGGATTTCAGAATCGGACAAGGATACGACGTCCACCAGCTCGTCGAGGGCCGCCCGCTCATCATCGGCGGTGTGACGATTCCCTATGAACGCGGCCTGCTCGGCCATTCCGATGCCGACGTGCTGCTGCACGCGATCACCGACGCACTGTTCGGCGCGGCCTCGCTCGGCGATATCGGACGGCACTTTCCCGACACGGCGACCGAATTCGCCGGCGCCGACAGCCGCGTGCTGCTGCGCGAGGCGTTCAAGCGCGTGTCGGAGGCGGGCTTCGCGATCGCCAATATCGACAGCACGATCATCGCGCAGGCGCCGAAGCTTAGCCCCCATATCGACGCGATGCGCGCGAACATCGCCGCCGATCTCGATCTCTCGATCGACCGCGTGAACGTGAAGGCCAAGACCAACGAGAAGCTCGGCTATCTCGGCCGCAAGGAGGGCATCGAGGCGCAGGCCGCGGTGCTGCTGCGCCGAACGTCCATCGACCACTGAACCGACGACGCTACCCTTGCGCTTCGATCGTCAGCGCGACGGCGTTGATCACCGCCGCGATGCGGCCGACGTCGCGCAGTTGCGTCGTCGACATGCCTTCGGCCACGAGATTCTCGTAGTGCGACTTCACGCAGAAGTGGCACTTGCCGATGATCGACGCCGCGAGCGCATACATCTCGAAGCGCCGCTTGTCCACGCCGCCGTGCGATGCGTACGCGTTCATGCGCAGGTTGGCGGGCTGCGTCTTGAGATCGGCGTTGTCGGCCATCTCCAGATACGGATACCAGACGTTGTTCATGCCCATCAGCGCGGCGGCGGTGAGCACGGCGTTGGTTTCTTCCGGCGACAGCACGCCCGCGTTGCGAATGATGTTGACCAGCTTCGTCGCTTTCGCGGCGAACGCGGCGGCCAGCGCGACACCGACCGCATCGTTGCCGTCGAGCGATGAGCGGGCGATCGTGCCGTCGACGTTCAGGCGAATATCCTTCGCGTAGTCGGGCACGAGTTCCTTGATCGCGGACAGGAATTCCATTGTTTTCTCCTTGTTCGTGGCATGAGCGTGGCGTTAAAAAACCCGCCAGCGCCGAACACGTTCGGCCGATGGCGGGCTTCGCGGCATCCGTGAACGCTTACAGCGTCGAGCCGCCGACAGCGCGGTTGCACGGGCACAGTTCGTCCGTCTGCAAGCCGTCGAGAATACGCAGGACTTCTTCCGGGCTGCGGCCCACGTTGAGATTGTTGACCGACACGTGCTGAATGACGTTGTCCGGATCGACGATGAAGGTCGCGCGCAGCGCCACGCCGGCTTCCTTGTCGCGCACGCCGAGCTGATCGATCAGTTCGCCCTTAACGTCGCCGAACGCGTAGTGGTTCAGCTTGTTCAGGTCTTTATGCTCGCGGCGCCATGCGAGCTTGACGAACTCGTTGTCGACGCTGCCGCCGAGCAGAACGGCGTCGCGGTCCTCGAAATCCTTCGCGAGCTTCGCGAACTCGACGATTTCCGTCGGACAGACGAACGTGAAGTCTTTCGGATAGAAGTAGATGATCTTCCACTTGCCCGGGAAGGACTGTTCGGTGATTTCCTCGAACGCGGACTGCCCGTGCTCTTCGTGATGGTTGAAACCCGGCTTCGCAGCGGTGACGGTGAATGCTTCGACTTTATCGCCAACGGTCTTCATGCAGTAACTCCTGTGAAATCGTTGAAAGGACACACTCCAAGCAAACTACGGGATCGCCGTAACGCGCGCGTGACACTTTCAATGCCAGCCATGCCGCGCGTTAACCCGATTCACCTTAACCCTATACAAATAATCGTTCCAATAGTTTTTAACTAACTAAGTGGAGGGGCAGCGCGTTCAGCCTTCGAAACGCGCGCCGCCTTTGATCGGCGGAAAGTCGATGGTCACTTCGAAGCCCGGCAGCGGCGTGCGGTTGCGCAGCCGCAGCGTGCCGCGCTGGCGCGTGACGAGCCGTTGGACGATCGCCATGCCGAGGCCCGTGCCGTTCGCCTGCGTGCGCGCCGTATCGACGCGATAGAACGGGCGCGTGATGAGCGCGACCTGATCGTCGGGAATGCCGCGGCCTTCGTCCATCACCGAGAGTTCGACCTTGCCATGCGCGACGCGCGTCTGCAGCGTGATGCGGGCGATATCGTCGTGCTCGCTGCGTCCGTACTTGCGCGCGTTCTCCAGCAGGTTGCCGACCACGCGGCGCGCATCCGTCGGGTCGCCTTCGATGACTGCGCCCTGCGCGAGATCGGTGTGCATCACGACGCCGTCGTCGGCCTGGAAGCGCGCGGCCAGCTCGCCCGCGATCATCGAAAGATCGACTGCCTCGGGCATGCGCTGCATCGGCCGTGCGTAGTCGAGGAAGCGGCCGATGATCATGTCCATCTGCTCGATGTCGTCGATCATCGCGAGCTTGGTCGCTTCGTCCGACGGGCTCATTTCAGTTTCGAGACGCAGACGCGCGAGCGGCGTGCGCAGATCGTGCGAGATGCCCGCGAGCATCAGCGCGCGATCCGCTTCGAGCTGCTCGAGGTTCTGCACCATCTGGTTGAAGCTTCGGTTGGTTTCCGCCGCCACGCCCATGCCGCGCTCGGGCAAGGGTTCGGGCGATTGTCCCGAGCCGACCCTGCGCGCCGCGAGCGCGAGGCGCGCGAACGGCCGGTTCACGAGACTCGTGATGAACGCCGCGCCGAACAGCGACAGCGCGAGCGCGAACACGCCCCAGCCGGCCCATTGCAGGCCGGTGACGGTGTCGAGCTGATCGCGGTCGAGTGCGACCCAGTAGTCGTCGTCGTCGATCTTGAAGCTGATCCAGACGCCGGGAATGTCGTTCACCGATTGCGCGATGATCGTCTCGTTGCCGAGCCGGCCGCGCACGTCGCGCTCGATCAGCCGGTTGAGCGATTCATCGGGCTGGAGCTTGTACTTGTCGGTGGTTTCGCGCGGATACACGCGCACGCCTTCGTTGCTCTCCAGATCCTGAAGCAGCGCGCGGCGCAGGTCGGGATCGGAATAGAGCAGGGCGGTGCGCGTGAGCTTGACCACGGCGACGAGTTGCAGCGCCACGCGCTGCGCGCGCGGCTCGCGTTCGATCACGCGAAAGCTCTGGAACCACGCCGTCAGACTGACGGCGATGAGCAACGCGATCAGCGCAAAGGTTCGCCAGAACAGGCCGCCGAACGCGAGCGCCAGTAGCCGCCTGTCGATTCGCATGGGTCTGTCGGGTTCAGCTCGATGAAGGGGAGAAAGCGTGACGAAACTCGCTCAACGATCGATCAGGCTGCGCCGTCGGGAATGAAGACGTAGCCGAGGCCCCACACGGTCTGAATGAAGCGCGGACTGCTGGGATCGGGTTCGATCAGCTTGCGCAGACGCGAGATCTGCACGTCGAGACTGCGGTCGAACACTTCGTATTCACGGCCGCGTGCGAGCTCCATCAGCTTTTCGCGTGAGAGCGGCTGACGCGGATGACGCGCGAACACTTTAAGGACCGAGAACTCGCCGGTAGTCAGCGGAATTTCCTGGCCGTTCTTCGTGAGCGTGCGCGTCGCGAGGTTCAGCGCGAACTCGCCGAACTCGAATACTTCGGTGGTTTCGGACGGCGCGCCCGGCAATTCGGAAGGCGTCTGACGACGCAACACCGCATGAATGCGCGCGACGAGTTCACGCGGATTGAACGGCTTCGGCAGATAGTCGTCCGCGCCCATTTCGAGGCCGACGATACGATCGACGTCTTCACCCTTCGCGGTGAGCATGATGATCGGCGTACGATCGTTGCTGCCGCGCAGACGCCGGCAGATGGAAAGACCGTCTTCGCCGGGCAGCATCAGATCGAGCACGAGCAGATCGAAACGCTCGCGCACCCAGAGCTTGTTCATCGACGGCGCGTTCTCCGCAACGTAGACGTTGAAGCCCTGCTCACCGAGGTAGCGTCGCAGCAGATCGCGCAGGCGCGGATCGTCGTCGACGACGAGAATTTTTGAAGGGTTCTTGGTTTCCATGGAGGCATCTTAGCGCGTTTGATCAAACGCCGAGTTTGTAACAAAAGCGAGTGTAACAGTTGGTTACAAAATTTACGGAGGCTGTGGCACGGCCTAAGGGTTTGGTGCGTACACTGCTTTACCTAAGCCCGCCATTCGGTAGATACTCCATTAGACCAGCGCGTCATGCGGCCCGACCAAGCCACTGCGAGACGCGCGCGAAAAGAATGAGGCTGTCCGGTTGTCGAGCAACGAAGGGAAAAACATGAAGGGAGCGCGGCAGCGCGGACCCGTGCGCGCTGAGCGCATCTTCAGACAGACACTTCTTGCCAGTGCGCTTTACGCAGTACTGAGCACGCCTCACGCCTATGCGCAATCGACGGGCTTCGATCGCGGCTTCACCAATTCCCCGAATCGCTTCGATGGCCGCATGATTCGCGCGCAGCAGCGCGCGACGCCTTCGAGCCGCGATCGCGCCTCCGGCTCGCCCTCCATGCAACCCGTACAGCAGGCCGATCAGACGCCGCCCGCGCGCCCGCCGCGTCACACGGTGATGACCGCTGACGAGCGCCGTCTCTTGCGCCAGCACATCGAAGAAGCGGTGCGCGATCTCTATAAGCGGTGAGCCGCGCGGACCGCGATGAACCGACGTCAATTCCTCTCGATTGCCGGCGCGTTCGCAGGATGGTCGGGCAGCGTTGGTAACGCGTTCGCCTTCAGTCGATTCGATCCTTCATCTTCCATTCGCACGCTGGTCCTCGTCGATCTCGACGGCGGCAACGACGCCCTCAACACCGTCATTCCGATCGCCGATCCGCGCTATCGCGCGCTCAGGCCGACTCTCGCGATATCGAAGGATCAAGCGTTGATGCTCGATGAACGTACGGCGCTCCATCCGTCGCTCGTGCCGTTGATGAGCGCGTGGCGCGCGAACGATATGGCGATCGTGCAGGGCGTCGGCTACCACGCGCCCAACCGCTCGCACTTCCGCTCGCGTCAGATCTGGGACACCGCGTCGCATGCCGATGAATATCGCGCCGATGACTGGCTCGATCGCGTGCCCGGCGTGAACGTGATCCGCTTCACATTGCATGGCTTCGATACGCATGAAAATCAGGCGCATCGTCACGCGGCGCTGCTGGCTCGACTGGCTGAAGGACTCGCATCGTTGCGTGCATCGCTGATCGCGTCGGGCGACTGGAACCGCACGCTCGTGATGACGCGTTCGGAGTTCGGACGCGCCGCGCGTGAAAATGCCGCAGGCGGCACGGAGCACGGCGCGGCCGCGGCGCATTTCATGATGGGTGGCAACGTGCGCGGCGGCCTCTTCGGCATGCCGCCGCGACTCGATCGGCTCGATGCGGACGGCGGCTTGCCTGTCGGCATCGATTTGAGAAGGCTGTATGCGACGGCCCTTCGCGCATGCTGGAAACTCGATGCCGCCGCGATCCTCGGGCAGCGCGTCGAACCGCTACCGCTCCTGCGCGTCTAGCGCGTGCGCCACGTGATCCACAGCTTGCGGATCGGCGTGAGCGCGATGCGCTGATGCAGCACCTTGAAATTCTCCCGCTCGATCTCGTCGAACAGCGCGAGCGACAGCGCCGCCTGTGCGCGCAGCACACGTTGCGTTGCGCGCTCGGAAGCGGGGATGGCCGCGAGCGCTTCGATAAGTGTCTGTCGCGCGCGCCCGGTCTGAAAGCGCATGAGATCCGTGAATGCATCGCTGTACTTGCGATTGATGATGTCCGCGGCTGTCACGTTGAAGCGCTGCAACTCGTCGATGGGAATATAGATGCGGCCGTGGCGCGCATCGTCGCCGATGCTCTGAACGCGTTCGGCGAGTAACAGCGCTGAGCCGAGCGGCGCGGCCCACGCGGCGGCTTGCTCCGGAGCGCGTGCGCTCGCGCGTGCGATGGCCGTCGCAAACGCGCCGCCCGTCTGCTCCAGATAGCGCCTGAGGCCGGGCCAGTCGAGATAGCGCGCCTGATCGAGATCCATGCCGAAGCCATCGACGACCGCGGCAAGCGACGCGCGCCCGGTATCGTCGAGCACGGGATGCGCGGCGTCGCCCGCGTGCGCCCGCAACGCCTTCGTGACGGGATGCGTCGGTTCGCCGCCATCGAGCCGGCCGAGCTCGCCTTGCCACCACGCGTGCTTGGTGCGGCCGATCGTCGGATCGCTGGTTTCCTTGACGGTCTCTTCGAGTTCGCGATAGAGCGCGTAGAGCGCGGTCAGAAGCGGCTGGCTCGACATCGGCGCGCGGCGCAGCGCGTAGTACGTGCCGGAGCCATCGGGGGCGGCCTTTTGCTGGCAATAATCGTCGAAATTCACGGACGGGGCTTGTGGGGGAGGTTTTGTCTTGTGGCTTCGCGCACGGGCGCTCATTTTATCCGGCGAAGCGCGGCTTCGCTGCCGACGTGCTCGCGCCATTGGATTGTGTGCCGAACCACCGACGTGTATCGTCGCGCGCGCAACACTGTAGCCATCGACTCAGGAGGGCGCTCATGGCCTTGAGCAAATCCGAGAACAGGCAATTCAGCGACACGTGCCTGCCTTACCTCGTCAGGAGCGTGGCGACGGACTTCGGCTTCGATTTTCGCGTGTGTCCGCGTCAGATGCACGTCTCGCCGACCGTGGGTCTGCATATCACCGCCCATCGTCGCGCCGACGCCCGGCTCACCTATCCGCTCAACGTCTTCGTATTCTGGCAGCCGGCATGCGTGCGGCGGTTTCTTTCGCATGTCGACCGGCCGATCGCCGCTGCGCGCGCAAGCGAGCAGATACCGGAGGAGATCAGGCGCGTAATGGACCGTGCGGGCATCGACTTCGCCGGACGATCGCAGGATAAAGGCGAGGTGATGATGGTCGAAGTGGGCGAACTCAGCATCTAGTTCGCGACACGAGCGAGGCGCATCAGGCCTCGCAAACGAAAAACCCCTTTGCCGATGAAAGGGGTTTCGTGTGGTGCGAGGAGCGGGACTCGAACCCGCACACCCTTGCGGGCGTCAGGACCTAAACCTGGTGCGTCTACCAATTTCGCCATCCTCGCAGCACGGCAGGCGCGCTGGGCGCCCGGCGTTGCCGCCGTGTCGGCACCGGTCCACTGTGCCAAGCCCGAGATTCTAACCGATTCATCTGGCGATGTCTGCGAAAATGCGTCAACGCTTCCGGCGCCGCACATGGCGCCATGACGCGCGGATGACGAGCGATTCCGGTCATACGCACTGCAAGATTGCGGCTTGCCGAACGCCTGCCTACAATCTCGTTCAATCTTCCGCACGGCCACGCAAACTTCCCTCATGAACCGCAACGCGCGCAATCGCTTCGTCGCATGGCTCGGCATCGCCGCCATGTGGCTTGCCATTGTCGCGCCGGTCATCAGCCAGACGCTCGCGGCGCGCAATGCGGCGAACGACACGGAAGCCATCCTGTGCGCCGTCGACGCGCCGGAAGCGCGCGCGCACGAAGGCCATCACGCCGTCGCCGAAGAGGACGCCGGGCACGCCGGCCACCACGACGCCGCGAGCCATTTCGACGCCTGCTCGTATTGCGGACTCCTCGCGCACAATCTGCCGATCGCCACGGGCGTCGCGCATGACGCCGTGCGCGTCGAGCGCGTCACGCGCGTTTCGACCTTCGCGGTCATCGACACTGTCTCGTCGAAGTCCTTCAACGCCGCGAGTCCGCGCGCGCCACCCGTCCTGTCCTGAAACCGTCCTTCGTCCGATCGCCTCGACGTACCTCGCGCACATGAGCGCGATGTACGCGACGTACGCGCGCGATCGCTCGTCAGCCTTTTCAGGAATTCACGATGTTCACGCTCACCACGCGAGCGCGACGGCGTTCGCGCCGTCGTGCCGCGGCGCGCGCACGCGCCTGGCTGCCGCTATCGCTGATGGCGCACGCGGCCTTGTCCGCAGCCGCTTCTCCCGCACCGGATACCCCGGTCCCGACCGCGCAGGCCGATAGCGCCGCGCCCACCAGTTCGAACGACGCCACGCTGGCGCCGGTCGTCGTCACGGCGCAGGCGGGCTCGCGCGCGTCGCCGCTCGATCCCAATCTGCCCGCGAGCGTCAATACCGTCACCGCCGACCAGTTTCAGTACTGGAACGTGACGACGCCCGAAGACGTGCTCAAGTACGCGCCGAACATGGCCGTGCGCAAACGCTTCATCGGCGATCCCAATGCGACCATCGCCGTGCGCGGCACGAGCAACTCGCAGACGGCGCGCGGCCTCGTCTACGCCGACGGCCTCCTGCTCAGCAATTTCCTTGGCAACACCTTTACGTTCGCGCCGCGCTGGTCGATGGTCTTCGCCGACGACATCGAGCGCACCGATGTCATCTACGGCCCGTACTCGGCGCTCTATCCCGGCAACTCGATCGGCGCGACCGTCGCGATCACCACGCGCATGCCGACGCAATTCGAAGCCGACGCGAAAGTGCAGGGCTTCACGCAGCACTTCGATCTCTTCGGCGTGAACCGCAACTTCAACGGCACCAACACGACGGCGACGGTCGGCGACCGCATCGGCAAGCTGTCGTTCCTGATCGGCGTGGATCATCTGGAGAACACGGGGCAGCCGCTGCAGTTCGCGACGCTCGCGCAATCGAAAACGCCCGCCACGGCCGCCGACACGCCGGTCACGGGCGCGACCTTCTACAACGACCAGTTCAACGCGCGCACCGCGGTGCTCGGCACGTCGAGCGAAGGCATCACGCGCACGTTTCAGGATCAGGTGCGCGTGAAGCTCGCCTACGATCTCACGAACACGTTGCAGGCGGGCTTCACGCTCGGCTACTGGCATCAGAAGTACAACAGCGACACGCAGACCTTTCTGCGCGATGCCGCCGGCAATCCGGTGTACAGCGGCCGCGTGAACATCGGCGGTTTCGAGTACGTCATTCCGGCCGCGACGTTCGCGCCGAGCATGGGGTCGAGCGAGAACTTCCTCTACGGCGTGTCCTTGCGCACGCACAACGACACGGGCTGGAACGCCGAGGCGATCGCATCGTACTTCGACATCACGCAGAGCATCGCGCGCACGGCGAGTTCCGG
Organism: Caballeronia sp. NK8; assembly: GCF_018408855.1. Taxonomy (GTDB): domain Bacteria; phylum Pseudomonadota; class Gammaproteobacteria; order Burkholderiales; family Burkholderiaceae; genus Caballeronia. The sequence goes on from NZ_AP024322.1 coordinate 1,439,607, forward strand.
CGTGCCCGGCGACGGCCCCGGCACGCTCACCGACGGCAGCGGCTCGGGCTGGAAATCGCTCGATCTGCGCACGAGCTGGACGCCCACCGCGCGCTCGGGTCTCGCCGCGCACGCATTGTCGTTCGGCTACCACTACGACAACTATTTTCTCGACAACGTCACCTCGAACACGAGTGCGTGGCGCGAGGGCGCGGGCGTGTCGTTCGCCAATTCGTTCGGCGGACGCACGCGCACGCAGGCGCTCTACGCGCAGGACGCGTGGCGCTTTCTGCCGCGCTGGGCATTCACCTACGGCGTGCGCTACGAGAACTGGAACGCGTATGACGGCACGCGCGCAGTCGGCTCGACCGCGCTCGGGTATGCGGACGCGAGCGAGAGCCATTGGTCGCCGAAAGCGTCGCTGTCGTTCGACGTCACGCAGGACCTGACATTGCGCGCTTCAGTCGGACGCGCGTACCGGTTTCCGACCGTCGGCGAGTTGTTTCAAGGGCAGATCAACGGCATCTCGATCGTCAACAACAATCCGAACCTGCAGCCCGAAGACGATTTGTCCAAGGAGCTGACGGCCGAATGGGTGCGCGGCAACGGGCTGTATCGCTTCACGCTCTTTCAGGACGACGTGAAGAACACGATCTTCAGCCAGACCAACACGACCGTCATTCCCAACGTCACGAACTTCCAGAATATCGACAAGGTGCGTTCGCGCGGCGTCGAGTTCGCCTACGAAGGACAGGACGTGCTCATGCGCGGGCTCGATCTCATCGCGAACGCCGCGTACACGCAATCGAAGATTCTCGCGAACAGCGGCAATCCGGCATCGGTGGGCAAGTATTTCTATCGGATTCCGCTGTGGCGCGCGAACGTGGCGGCGACGTATCACACGCCCGGGAATACGGCGACGACGCTCGCGGTACGTTACTCGGGGCGGCAATACAACACGCTCACGAACACCGACGTCAATCCGAACACCTACGGCGGCACGAGCACGTACGCGGTCGTCGACGCGAAGTTCACGTGGAAGCCGACCAAGCGCACGGAGCTGGGCGTCGGCGTCGACAACCTGTTCGACAAGCGCTACTACGTATTCCATCCGTATGCGGGGCGCACGTTCTATCTCGAAGGACGCATCGGCATCTGATCTCCTTCAACTGACAACGCACCTATTCAACGAGAATCGTCATGCTTGCACCCAACTTGAACGCGGCAGAGGCAACGTCGAACGCGCAGGTCATCGCGCATCGCCGCACGCTCTGGCGCTGGCATTTCTACGCGGGCCTCTTCGTGATGCCTCTGCTCATCGTGCTCGCGATCACCGGCACGATCTATTGCTTTCAGCCGCAGATCGAACCGCTGCTGTATCGCGACAGGATGGTCGTCACCGATACCCACGGCCCGCAGCTTTCACGCGAGGTTCTGCTCGCGAAGGCCGCTGCGAACGAGCCGCGCGGCGCCGTGCCGACGCTCGTGCAGATCGAAGCCGATCGCACGCGCAGCGCGGAGTTCGTCTTTCGTCTGCCTTCGGGCGAAAGCGAAAGCGTCTATGTGAATCCCTACGATGGCGCCGTGCTCGGCACGCTTTCGGTCGAACATCGGCTGATGAAGCAGGTGCGCAATCTGCATCGCGGGCTGATGCTCGGCAAGACCGGCGAGCTCGTGATGGAGCTGGCGGGCTGCTGGACGCTCGTGATGATCGGCACGGGCATCGCGTTGTGGTGGCCCAGCCGGTCGAATGCCCCGAACGTTACGAGAGGCGGCGTGTGGCTGCCGCGTCTGTCGCTGCAAGGCCGCGCGTGGTGGCGCGATCTGCATGCGGTCGGCGGCGTGTGGCTTGCCATCGGCGCGCTGTTCTTCGTGCTGTCGGGATTGCCGTGGTCGGGATCGTGGGGCAAGCAGTTCAAGGCGCTCGCGACCTCGGCGTCGCTCGGTTATCCGAAGGGCGCGTGGGGCGAGGCGCACGTGCATTCGACCGCGCCCGGCGCAGCGGGAAAGCCGGCCGATGAACACGCGATGCACGGCATGCAGATGAAGATGGACGATCTGCCGTTGCCGCAAACGCCGTGGGCCGTCGGTGCGACGACCGTGCCGGACAGCGCGCATGCCCCGGCGCCGGCCGCGCGCGTGTCGATCGACGACGTGGTCGCGCTCGCCGCGAAAAACGGCGTCACCGACGACTACGGCATCGCGCTGCCGGCCAAACCGACCGGCGTCTACACGGTGTCGTATTTCCCCGCCGATCCGCGTGACGAGCGCACGCTGCACATCGATCAATACAGCGGACGCGTGTTGTCCGATATCGACTACGCGAGCTATGGAGGCGTCGCGCAGTGGATTTCGTACGGCACGTCGCTGCACATGGGGCGCTATTTCGGGCTCGCGAATCAGATCGTCTGCTCGGCGATCTCGCTCGGGCTCGCCGCGCTCGCGGTGACCGGCTTCATCATGTGGATGAAGCGCCGGCCCACGCGCGAACTGGGCGCGCCGGCGCGGCCGGTCAAGCGTGCGCCCATGCGCGCATGGCGCGGCGGCCTGACCGTGCTCGGCATGATCTTCCCGCTGATGGGGGCGACGATGCTCGCCGTCTGGTGCCTGGACCGGCTCGCGTTCGGCGCGAAACGCGCGGTGGCCTGAGGCGCGCGCGCGTCGTCCCGACTCAGACCGAACCGAACCTCAGCCGCACGAGTTGCTCGGCTTCGTTGGCGAGCAGGCGCGCGGCGTCGCGGATCGCCGTGTCGAGCGTGATCGGCCCCGGCGCGGGCGAGAAGCAGCCGCTGAAAAATTCGGACAGGCGCGGCAGCGCGGCCGAATCGACGGCGCCCGACAGCAGCGTCGCCGGCACGCCGTGGTCGCGCGCGTGCTTGCAGGCGATGAACGGCGCCTTGCCGTGCAGCGTCTGCACGTCGGAGCGGCCTTCGCCGGTGATCAGCCAGTTCGCGCCCTCGAGCGCGGCATCCAGCCCGATTTCGCGCGCGACCACTTCGGCGCCCGTCTCGAAGCGCGCGCCGAGCATGTGCAACGCGAAGCCGAGCCCGCCCGCCGCGCCCGCGCCGGGTTCGTCGCGCTTCGCGACGCCCATCGCGGGTTCGAGCAGATCGGCGAAATGGGCGAGGGCGGCGTCGATCGTCGCCACCTGTTCGGGCGTCACGCCTTTCTGCGGACCGAAGATCGCGGTCGCGCCGTGATCACCGTTGAGCGGATTGTCGACGTCCGACATGCCGACGAACTGCGCGTCCTTCACGCGCGGATCGAGCCCCGACGCGTCGATGCGCGCGATCTGCGCGAGCGCCGACGGCACCGGCGCCAGTTCCTTGCCGGCCGCATCGAAGAGTTTCAGCCCGAGGCCGACGAGCAGGCCCGCGCCGCCGTCGTTCGTGCTGCTGCCGCCGAGCGCGACGTAGAACGTGCGCGCGCCGGAATCGAGCAGCGCGCGAATGGCCTCGCCCATGCCGAGCGTGCTGCGTTCGGTGACGGGAACCGCCATCCCGTCCGGGTCCGTGATGCCGACGACTTCCGCCGTCTCGACGATCGCGCCGCCGTCGGCGAGCAGGCCCGTGGCGGCATCGCGGCGCGCGGCGGCCGCGCCGCGCACGTTCAGCATGCGGCGCTCGCCGCCCGCCGAGAGCATCGCGTCGAGCGTGCCTTCGCCGCCGTCGGCCATCGGGCGGATCCGGATGTCGGCGTCCGGCCGCGCGCGCCTGATGCCTTCCGCGATGGCGTTCGCGACCCCTTCCGCGGACAGCGAGCCCTTGAAAGAATCGGGAGCGATGACAACTACAGGAGCAGCAGACGTGGCGTTAGGCATGGTGTCTCGAATGTTCTGGTGTTGAAGGAGCGATCGGAAGCCGCGGCGAGGCCCGATTCATGCACTTGTTGCATGCTTCTCATGCCTTGCGGCAATGGATTGCGCGCCGCGCGGCCTGATCGCGTGAATCATGCGCCGGCAAGCTTATCAGCGCGGCGCGCGACGCAAAATAGCGGCGCGCCGATAGCGGGAATTGTGCGCGCGCGAGCGCGTCGGGAAAACGCGGATTTACGCCAGAATCCATCCCAAAAACGGGCGCTTTTTCGGTCAAATTCAGCCGAAACGGCAGGTTCGCGGCTTCGTTGTCCGGCCCCTCGCCATTTGTTTGCTAAAATGCTTGGCTCTGTTGACTGACACCGTGTCGGGCGACGGCCCGGCATCGCCGCGAGGCGCGCATTGCGTGCGCTTCGGGCGCCAGGCGTCGATTTCGGCCGGCTCACGCAGAGTCCGCACCCGGACCCGCGCCTTTAGAACCGCGGAAGAACCGAACACCGAATTTACGATTTACTCTAGGACGATTTCAGCCATGGCTAACGTAGTTGAGAACCTCGGCAAGCTCGAACGCCGCGTGACCATTTCCCTGCCGAAGGACACGGTGCAGAAGGAAGTGGATTCGCGCATCCGCCAGTTGGCCAAGAACGTGCGCATGCCGGGTTTCCGCCCGGGCAAGGTGCCGCTCAAGATGGTGACGCAGCAGTATGCCGGTCAGGTCGAGGCCGAAGTGCTGAGCGACAAGGTCGGCAAGGAATTCTTCGACGTCACGCGCGCCGAGAACCTGCGCGTCGCGGGCCAGCCGAGCTTCGCGCCGAAGTCGGAAGCCGCCGCCGACGCCTACGCGTTCGACGCGACCTTCGAGGTCTATCCCGAAGTGAATCTCGGCGACGTGGCCACCGCTGAAATCGAACGCACGGTCACGACCATCTCCGAAGCCGAAGTCGACCGCACGCTGGACATCCTGCGCAAGCAGCGCGTGCACTTCCACGCACGCGGCGAAGCCGGCGAGCACGGCGACGGCGGCCCGAGCACGGCAGCAGCCGACGGCGACCGCGTCACGCTCGACTTCGTCGGCAAGATCGACGGCGTCGCGTTCGAAGGCGGCAGCGCGGAAGACTTCGCGTTCGTGCTGGGCGAAGGCCGCATGCTGCCTGAATTCGAGCAAGCCGCAACGGGCCTGAAGGCCGGCGAATCGCGCGAATTCGACCTCAAGTTCCCCGAGGACTATCACGGCAAGGACGTGGCGGGCAAGACGGCGCAGTTCACGATCACGCTCAAGAAAATCGAATGGCCGCATCTGCCGGAAATCAACGCGGAATTCGCGAAGTCGCTCGGCATCGAAGACGGCGATCTCACGAAGATGCGTACCGAGATCAAGGACAACCTGGAGCGTGAAGCCAAGCGCCGCACGCAGCAGATCGTGAAGAACCAGGTCATGGACGCGCTGCTCAAGATCTCCGAGCTGGACGTGCCGAAGGCGCTGATCGAGCAGGATCAGCAGCGCCTCGTCGAAATGGCCCGCCAGGACCTGCAGCAGCGCGGCGTGCCGAACGCCGCCGACGCGCCGATCCCGGCTGAAATGTTCGCTGAACAGGCCGAGCGCCGCGTGAAGCTGGGCCTCGTGCTGGCCGAACTCGTGAAGGCCAACGAACTGCAGGCGAAGCCCGAGCAGATCCGCGCTGAAGTGGACGAATTCGCCAAGAGCTACGAAGACCCGAAGGAAGTCGTCCGCTGGTATTATTCGAACCAGCAGCGCCTCGCCGAGATGGAAGCGTACGTCGTGGAAAGCAACGTCGTCGATTTCGTCCTGGGCAAGGCCAAAGTGACCGACAAGGAAGTCAGCTTCGAGGAACTGGCCAGCGCAACGGCGCAAGCCTGACGCGATAGGCAGGGGGCGTGCGGAGTCGTCGGACTGACGGCCCGCACGCCTTTTTTGCATTAAAGTTTGGGCGTTTGCATGCCGTTCTACTGGATGTTCCTTTGTCGTTCAGTATCCCTATTCCGAACAAGGAAATTGCATGACCTTTCGCGCTGAATTGCTCGATACGTTGGCGTCCCACGCAACGCGGGACTTCGAAGCCCAGGCGCTCGGCCTCGTTCCGATGGTCGTGGAAACGAGCGGCCGCGGCGAGCGAGCCTATGACATTTACTCGCGCCTCCTGAAGGAGCGCGTGGTGTTTCTCGTCGGCGAGGTGAACGACCAGTCGGCGAACCTCGTCGTCGCGCAGCTGCTGTTCCTCGAAAGCGAGAACCCGGACAAGGACATCAGCCTGTACATCAACAGCCCGGGCGGCTCGGTCTCGGCCGGCATGGCGATCTACGACACCATGCAGTTCGTGAAGCCGGACGTGTCCACGCTGTGCATGGGCCTCGCCGCGAGCATGGGCGCGTTCCTGCTGGCGGCGGGCGCGAAGGGCAAGCGCGTCGCGCTGCCGAACGCGCGCGTGATGATCCACCAGCCGCTCGGCGGCGCGCGCGGTCAGGCATCGGACATCGAAATCCAGGCGCGGGAAATCCTGTACCTGAAGGAACGTCTGAATCAGTTGCTGTCGCATCACACGGGTCAGCCGGTCGAGCGCATCGCGCGCGACACCGATCGCGACAACTTCATGTCGGGCGACGATGCGCAAGCTTACGGCCTCGTCGACCAGGTGCTTCACAAGCGTCCCTGAAGGCGTCCGGAGCGGCGCCGCGCCGGCGCCCGGAGACGGTGCCGGCCCAGTAGCGAAGTCGCGCATGCGGCGCAACGCCAGAACGCGCTTCGTTCGGTATCGCAAGGTGCGAATCTGCGAGGGCGAATCGAAGGGCGTATCATGTAACAAGAGTGTCCGGAGGCTTACACATTTATGGCGGACAAAAAAGGTTCCAGTAGCGAAAAGCTGCTGTATTGCTCGTTCTGCGGCAAAAGCCAGCATGAGGTGAAAAAACTCATCGCTGGGCCGTCGGTGTTCATCTGCGATGAATGTATCGACCTGTGCAACGAGATCATTCGCGACGAGGCGGCTGGCGCGGCGGATGAGGCCGGGCTGACCAAGTCAGACCTGCCGAGCCCGCAGGAAATCAGCGATATTCTCAATCAGTACGTGATCGGCCAGGAACGCGCGAAGAAAATTCTCGCGGTGGCCGTGTACAACCACTACAAGCGTCTCAAGCATCTCGACAAGAAAGACGAAATCGAGTTGTCGAAGAGCAATATCCTCTTGATCGGACCGACCGGTTCGGGCAAGACGCTGCTCGCGCAGACGCTTGCGCGCATGCTGAACGTGCCGTTCGTGATCGCGGACGCAACCACGCTGACCGAAGCCGGTTACGTCGGCGAGGACGTCGAGAACATCATTCAAAAGTTGCTGCAGAACTGCAACTACGAAGTCGACAAGGCGCAGCGCGGAATCGTTTACATCGACGAAATCGACAAGATCAGCCGCAAGTCGGACAACCCGTCCATCACGCGCGACGTGTCGGGCGAGGGCGTGCAACAGGCGCTGCTCAAGCTGATCGAGGGCACGATGGCGTCGGTGCCGCCGCAAGGCGGACGCAAGCACCCGAATCAGGATTTCATCCAGGTCGATACGACCAACATCCTGTTCGTGTGCGGCGGCGCGTTCGACGGGCTGGAAAAGGTCATCACCGATCGCACGGAGAAGACTGGTATCGGTTTCGGCGCGAGCGTGAAGAGCAAGCAGGATCGCGACGCCGGCGAAGTGCTGCGTGACGTCGAGCCGGAAGATCTGATCAAGTTCGGCTTGATTCCCGAGCTGATCGGCCGTCTGCCCGTCGTGGCGACGCTCGGCAAGCTCGACGAAGCCGCGCTGGTGAAGATTCTGATCGAGCCGAAAAACGCGCTCGTGAAGCAGTATCACAAGCTCTTCGCGATGGAACGCGTGGAACTGGAGATCCGTCCGGCGGCGCTGCAGGCCATCGCGCAGAAGGCGATTCGCCGCAAGACCGGCGCGCGCGGCCTGCGTTCGATTCTGGAACAGGCGTTGCTCGACGTGATGTACGAACTGCCGACCATGAAGGGCGTTTCGAAGGTGATCGTCGACGACAACACGATCGACGGCGACGGCAAGCCGCTGCTCATCTACGAAGATGCACCCAAGGTAGCTGGATCGAACTGAAGCAGGCTGTGTGTCGGCGAAAGGCCGTTCATGGCGACGTGAACGGCCTTTTATTTTTTTCGGTTTATCTTGTGGACGTTACTGACGCGATCTTTGACTACCGACTTTTCCCTTCCGATAAAGGCTTGCAATAGCTCTGAACGGCCTTACTTACGACTGAACTGATTCCATTAATGGGGAAATGAAATGTCAGGAACCCAACTCCTCCCGCAGGAACGCATTACGCTGCCGCTGCTCCCGCTGCGCGACGTAGTCGTTTTCCCGCATATGGTGATTCCGCTCTTCGTCGGGCGGCCCAAGTCGATCAAGGCCCTCGAAGCCGCGATGGAAGGCGGCAAGCACATCATGCTCGTCGCCCAGAAGACGGCGGCTAAAGATGAACCGACCGAAAAGGACATGTACGAAGTGGGATGTGTCGCCAACATCCTGCAAATGCTGAAGCTGCCCGACGGCACAGTGAAGGTGCTCGTCGAAGGTTTGCAACGCGCCAAAACGCTCTCGATCGAAGAGCAGGAAACGCAATTCTCGAGCGACGTGATGCCGCTCGAGCCGGATCACGCCGACAGCGCTGAAACCGAAGCGCTGCGCCGCGCGATCGTTTCGCAATTCGATCAGTACGTGAAGCTCAACAAGAAGATTCCGCCGGAGATCCTGACCTCGCTGTCGGGCATCGACGAGGCGGGTCGTCTTGCCGACACCATCGCCGCGCATCTGCCGCTCAAGCTCGATCAGAAACAGCACATCCTCGAGATGTTCCCTGTGATCGAGCGGCTGGAGCATTTGCTCGCCCAGCTCGAAGCAGAAATCGACATTCTTCAGGTCGAAAAGCGCATCCGTGGCCGCGTAAAGCGCCAGATGGAAAAGAGTCAGCGCGAGTACTACCTGAACGAACAGGTCAAGGCAATCCAGAAGGAACTGGGCGAAGGCGAAGAGGGCGCGGATCTCGAGGAACTCGAGAAGCGCATCACCGCCGCGCGCATGCCGAAGGAAGCCAAGAAGAAAGCCGATGCCGAGCTCAAGAAGCTGAAGCTCATGTCGCCGATGTCCGCGGAAGCGACCGTCGTGCGCAATTACATCGACACGCTGATCGGCCTGCCGTGGCGCAAGAAGAGCAAGGTCAACAACGACCTCTCGAACGCCGAACGCGTGCTCGACGAAGACCACTTCGGTCTCGAGAAGGTGAAGGAACGCATTCTCGAGTATCTCGCGGTTCAGCAACGCGTCGAGAAGGTGAAGGCGCCGATTCTGTGCCTCGTCGGGCCTCCGGGCGTCGGCAAGACCTCGCTCGGGCAGTCGATCGCCCGCGCGACGAATCGCAAGTTCGTACGCATGGCGTTGGGCGGCGTGCATGACGAATCGGAGATTCGCGGTCACCGCCGTACGTATATCGGCTCGATGCCCGGCAAGATTCTGCAGAGCCTGTCCAAGGTCGCGGTGCGCAATCCGCTTTTCCTGCTCGACGAAGTCGACAAGATGGGCATGGATTTCCGCGGCGATCCGGCCTCCGCGCTGCTCGAAGTGCTCGACCCGGAACAGAACCACACGTTCGCGGACCACTACATCGAAGTGGACTTCGACCTGTCGGACGTGATGTTCGTGGCGACGTCGAACTCGCTGAACATTCCGCCGCCGCTGCTCGACCGGATGGAAGTCATCCGCCTGTCGGGTTACACGGAAGACGAGAAGGTCAGCATCGCGACGCGTTACCTGTTGCCGAAACAGAAGCGCAACAACGGCCTGAAGGACGGTGAGATCGACGTCACGGAGCAAGCCATCCGCGACATCATTCGCTACTACACGCGGGAAGCGGGCGTGCGTTCGCTCGAACGTGAAATATCGAAGATCTGCCGCAAGGTGGTGAAGATGCTGCTGCTGAAGAAGGCCGAAGGCGCGGTGAAGGTCGACGGTTCGAACCTCGACACCTTCCTCGGTGTGCGCAAGTACGACTTCGGTCTGGCCGCGAAGGAAAACCAGATCGGTCAGGTGACGGGTCTCGCGTGGACGGAAGTCGGCGGCGATCTGCTGACGATCGAAGCAGCGGTGATGCCCGGCAAGGGCGGCGTGATCCGCACCGGCTCGCTCGGCGACGTGATGAAGGAATCCGTCGAAGCGGCGCGCTCGGTGGTGCGTTCGCGTTCGCGGCGCCTGGGCATCACGGATGAATCCTTCGAGAAGAAGGATATCCACATCCACGTGCCGGAAGGCGCGACGCCGAAGGACGGTCCGTCCGCCGGTATCGCGATGACCACGGCGCTGGTGTCGGTGCTGACGGGCATTCCGGTTCGCGCGGATGTCGCGATGACGGGCGAAATCACGCTGCGCGGCGAAGTGCTGCCGATCGGCGGGTTGAAGGAGAAGCTGCTGGCGGCGCATCGCGGCGGCATCAAGCTCGTGCTGATCCCTGAGGAAAACACGAAGGATCTGGCCGACATTCCCGACAACGTGAAGAACGCCATCGAGATCGTGCCGGTTCGCTGGATCGATCGTGTGCTGGAACTGGCGCTCGAACGCGCACCGGAATCCTTGCCTGAAGAAGAGGCGAAGGCGACGCCGGTCGCAGCCGAGCAGCAAAAGGACGCGCCTGCAGCGGGCGAGTTCGTGAAGCACTGACGCGCATCGGGCGGCACGGCTCTATCGCCGTGTTGCGTGATCGACTCTAAAACCCGCGGGCTCATGCTCGCGGGTTTTTCTTTTTGCGCGCGGCTTTTCGAAGATATCTTCTAAAGCACCGCAAACCCGCGCCGAATAAGGCTCAACCCCCGTTGACACGGTTCTTTCGGCTAAGTTAAATGAGCGCCGCATCCAAACTTATCGAGATGCGATTCGCATCGATGCGGGACCAGATCGATTACAACGTGCCAATACTGATTCGGGGATCACAATGAACAAGACGGAACTGATCGACCATATCGCGCAGCATGCCGATATTTCCAAGGCCGCTGCCGGCCGCGCACTCGAAGCGGTGATCGGCGGCGTGCGCGCGACGCTGAAGAAGGGCGGCACGGTGACGCTCGTCGGCTTCGGCACGTTTGCCGTAGGCAAGCGCACCGCGCGCACGGGCCGCAATCCGCGCACCGGCGATGCGATCAAGATCAAGGCCGCGAAGGTCCCGAAATTTCGCCCTGGCAAAGCGCTGAAGGATGCGCTAAACTAGCGGACTCGCTGGATACGGGCTTTGCAAAACGAAGTTCTCAATTCAGCGCTGCGCAAACCGGATGAATTGCGGACCGGGTGCTTAGCTCAGTTGGTAGAGCGGCGCCCTTACAAGGCGTAGGTCGGGAGTTCGAGCCTCTCAGCACCCACCAGGTTTCAATTCATTGCGCGCTACCCAGGAGCGGTAGTTCAGTTGGTTAGAATACCGGCCTGTCACGCCGGGGGTCGCGGGTTCGAGTCCCGTCCGCTCCGCCAGAATCGAACATGAGGTCCCGCAAGCTGCGAAGCGTGCGGGACTTTTTGCTTTTCGCCGCGCAGTTGCCGTGCGTTTGCCGCTCGATCAAGAGTGCTAATCATCGCAACGCGAGGATTGCGCAATTTGACCCAATCGCGGGTTAAATGCCTGATAGATAAAACAATTCACATCATTTCGAGGGTACGACTGCGCGCAGGTCGTCTGTCCGATGGCTCATTCGCGCACCGCCTTTCGCCTTTTCCTCTGCCACTGTTGTAATATCGAGCGTTTTGTTCTGACAACGCAGCGCTACGCATGCTCGACTTCTTCCGTAATCACCAGCGCCTGATGATGGCTCTGCTGATCCTGATCATCGTGCCCGGTCTGGGCATGGTCGGGATCCAGGGATTCAGCAACTATTTCGACGAAAGTTCTTACGTGGCCAGCGTGAACGGTCACAAGATCACGCGCGCCGAATTCGACAGCGCTTTCCGCCAGCAAGTGGACCGCGCCCGCTCGATGCTCGGTTCGCAGTTCGACGCCAAGATGTTCGATTCGCCCGAAACGCGCGCCGCGATGGTCGACAGCCTCGTGCAGCAACGCGCCATGGCCGACGAAACCCAACGCCTGCACCTGACCGCGTCGGATGACGCCGTGCGCCGCGCGCTGCTCTCCGATCCCGTGATCTCGTCGCTGAAGAATCCTGACGGCACGATCGACCTCGAACGCTACAAGCAACTGCTCGCGATGCAGGGCATGACGCCCGCGCAATACGACGAGCGCATGCGCTATCAGATCGCGACCGACCAGATTCCGGGCAGTATCCAGGCGACATCTTTCACGTCGAAAGCGCTCGCGCAGAGCCTGACGGAACTCGCCGAGCAGAAGCGCTCGGTGCAGGGCCTGTCGCTGCGCGCGGCTGACTACGCCGCGAAAATCCAGCCGACGGACGCGCAACTCACGGCCTACTACGAAGCGCATCGCAACGACTTCGCGACGCCGGAGACGGCCACGATCCAGTACCTCGTGCTGTCGCCGTCGTCGATCGCGGCAGCGTCGAAGGCGACCGACGCCGATCTCAAGAAGTATTACGACGACAACATCCAGCGCTATCGCACGGAAGCGGAAGTGCGCGCGAGCCACATTCTCGTGAACGCACCGAAGGACGCAAGCGCGGCCGACAAGGCGAAGGCAAAACAGAAAGCCGAAGAACTGCTGGCGCAGGTCAAGGCGCATCCGGACCAGTTCGCGCAGATCGCGCAGAAGAGTTCGGACGATCCGGGCTCCGCGAGCAAGGGCGGCGATCTCGGCTACTTCGCGCGCGGGCAGATCGCCGGCGGCAAGGCCTTCGACGACGCCGCCTTCGGTCTCAAGAAGGGCGAAGTGAGCAATGTCGTCGAGTCGGACTTCGGCTATCACATCATCCAGGCGACCGACGTGAAGCCCGCCGTCACGAAGCCGTTCGATGAGGTGAAGGACGCGATCGCGAAGGACTACGCGGCTCAGCAAGGCACGAAGGGTTTCGCTGACAACGCGCAAGGCTTCACCGATCTCGTTTATGAGAAGGCGAAGACGCTGCAACCCGCAGCCGACAAATACAAGCTGACGATCCAGACAGCGACGGTCGGCCCGAAGCCGAATCCGCAACTGCCGCAGGACAGTCCGCTCAACAATCCGAAGTTCCTCGCGGCCGTCTTCGCGCCGGACTCGGTGAAGGACCGCAACAACACACAGGCGATGGATGTCGGCAACAGCACGCTGATCGCCGCGCGCGTGACCGACTACAAGGCATCGAGCGTTCCCGCGTTCGACGTGGTGAAGGACGACGTGCGCAAGAAGGTCATCGCGGAAATGGCCGCCGCCACGGCGAAGAAGGAAGGCGAGGCGAAGCTCGCGGACCTGCAGAAGTCGAAGTCCACCGAGGGCTTCACATCGCCGATCACGGTATCGCGTAACGACGCGCAGGGCTTGCCGCCCGCCGCGCTGAGCGCGATCTTCAAGGCGGATGCGTCGAAGCTGCCGTCCTATGTCGGCGTGGATCTCGGCGTGGACGGTTACGCAATCTATCGCGTGAACGGCATCGAGAAGGCGGCGCCGGTCGCGGCCGATCGTCTCGCGGGCGCGCAACAGCAGGTGGCGCAGGTGTATGCACAGGCCGAGATGGAAGCGTATCTCAAGTCGTTGAAAGAGCGCTCGAAGGTCAAGCTGAGCCAGGCTCCGCCGCCGTCATCGAACTGATTGATCTGTGTTGATCATGAAAAAGCCCCGCTTCTGAAAAGATGCGGGGCTTTTGTTTGGCCTATGCCGCCCTGAAAGCGCGGCAAGCGCAAAACCGAGCGTTACTTACAGGCAAGCCTGAATGTCGCCGGTTGCCTGACTGCCGGCCGCACCCGAGGCGCGGAAACCGACCCACGAGCCCGGACCGGACCAAGCCGGATGAATGATGGCCGCTGCGCCATTCGGCGGCTGCTGGCCGGGAACGTACACATCGACGGCCTTGTCGTTTGCGAGCGTATCTTGCGACACGACCTGCTGCTGCGACTTGTCAGCCCACTTCTGGGCGACGCATTGCGCGATGACCTTCGGCTCTTTCTGGCTCGTGCCGACTTGCTGCACGCCGGCGGGCGGTTGCGCGGCGCAGGCCGAGATCGCAACGGTCAGGGCGAGAAGAGGGGCAAGTTTCACGTGACCTCCTTGTAGAGTCGCTCATATGACGAGCGGGGTTATAAGAGTGACGCGAAAGTCTCAGATGTCTGAATCGTGGCCGTGTTTCCGCGTTGTTGAAAAAAGCTGTCGCGGCCGGCGCGTCGTCTTCAATGCGCGGCGCTTGCGCCCAGCAAGGGTTTCAAGATTGGCCAGACGTTATCCAATAGCAATGGCTGGGCCTGCACTGTCGGATGGATCTGATCGGCCTGAAACATGGCGGGTTTGTCAGCAATGCCGGCAAGCAGGAAGGGCACGAGCGGCACTTTCTTTTCCTTCGCGATGCGCTCGTAGACCGCGTGGAACTTTTGCGAATAGTCGGGGCCGTAATTGGGTGGAACGTACATGCCGATGAGTAAAACCTTCGCGTGCGCCGCCTGCGACGCATCGACGATACCGCGCAGATTCGTTTCCGTCGTGGCAAGCGGGACGCCGCGCAGCGCATCGTTCGCGCCGAGTTCGACTATCACGATGTCCGGCTTGATGCGTGACAGCACGGCAGTCAGGCGCGCGCGGCCGCCGCTCGTGGTGTCGCCGCTGATGCTCGAATTGGCGACGCTATAATCGAGGCGCTCCTTCGCCAGACGCTCGCGCAAGAGATTCACCCAGCCGGTGTCGCGCGGCAGGCCATATTCGGCCGACAGGCTGTCGCCCAGCACGACGATCGCGGGTTTGGGTTGCGTTGCTGCCTGTGCATCGGCGGCATGCGCGGTCCCGGACCATGCCGCCATCAACGCGATCGCGGGAACGAAGCCGCGCCAGTTCTTTTTCAGAGTGTCCATGCAAAACAATATCGAGCCGGTCATCGAAGTACGGGGTTTAAGCAAGCGGGTGAAGGACGCAACGGGCGAGCTCACGATTCTCGATCAGATCGATCTGTCGATCGCGAAGGGCAGCAGTGTGGCGATCGTCGGCGCATCGGGCTCGGGCAAGTCGACACTGCTCGGCCTGCTCGCCGGGTTGGACAGCGCGAGCGAGGGCTCGGTTCGTCTGCTCGGCAAGGAACTGTCCACGTTGAACGAAGACGAGCGCGCCGCGCTGCGCAGCGGCGCAGTCGGTTTCGTGTTCCAGTCGTTCCAGTTGATGCCGCATCTGACCGCGCTCGAAAACGTGATGCTGCCGCTCGAATTGCGCGCGGAGATACCGCACGGCGAGATCGCGGCGCGCGCACGGTCGCTACTCGAGCAAGTTGGACTGTCCCAGCGTACCGCGCATTATCCGAAGCTGCTTTCCGGCGGCGAACAGCAGCGCGTCGCGCTCGCGCGAGCCTTCGTCACGCATCCTGCCGTGCTTTTCGCCGACGAACCCACCGGCAGCCTCGACGCCACCACCGGCTACGCGATCATCGACCTGATGTTCGAGATGAACCGCCGCAACGGCGCGACACTCGTGCTCGTCACGCATGATGTCGAGCTGGCCGAACGTTGCGACGCCACGGTGACGATCGAAGGAGGGCGGCTGGTGAACGGCCTGAGCGTATAAAAAAGCCCGCAACGCCGAAGCACTGCGGGCCACGATCCTATCTACAGCGAGCTTTAGCGCTTCAACGCTGCGCGCGCACGCGCGATCAGCGTGGACGTCGACGAGTCATGCTTGGCCGGATCGGCGCTTGCGGCAGTGATATCGGCCTCGACGACTTTGCCGAGAATCTTGCCGAGCTCCACGCCCCATTGATCGAACGAGTTGATGTCCCACACCGTGCCCTGCACGAGCACCTTGTGCTCGTAGAGCGCGATGAGCGCGCCGAGCGTTTGCGGCGTGAGCGCGTCGAGCATGATCGTCGTGGTCGGCCGGTTGCCGGGGAAGCTCAGATGCGTCGCGAGTTCTTCCTTGCCCGGACCCGCCACTTTCTTCGCTTCTTCCAGCGTGCGGCCGAGCATCAGCGCCTCGCTCTGCGCGAAGCAGTTGGCGAGCAGCTTCGCATGATGATCGACGAGCGGATGTTCCGGCGTCAGCACCGCGATGAAGTCGATCGGAATGATCGTCGGGCCCTGATGCAGCATCTGGAAGAACGCGTGCTGGCCATTCGTGCCCGGCTCGCCCCAGATCACGGCGGCGGTCGGATAGTCGACCATCTTGCCGTCGAGCCGCGCGGACTTGCCGTTGCTTTCCATCTCCAGTTGCTGGAGATACGAAGGCAGATAGTGCAGCGCCTGCGAATACGGCGCGACCAGATCGCTTTGCGAGCCGAAGAAGTTGCGATACCAGATGCCGATCATCCCCATCAGCACGGGCAGGTTCTTGTCGAGCGGCGCGGTGCGGAAATGCTCGTCCATCGCCGCCGCGCCCTGCAGGAGCGCGTCGAAATTCTGCGGCCCGACCGAGAGCATGATCGAAAGACCGACCGCCGACCACAGCGAATAACGGCCGCCGACCCAGTCCCACATCTCGAAGACGTTTTCCTTGGCGATGCCGAACTTCACGACCTCGGCCGGATTCGCCGATACCCCGACGAAATGCTTCGACAGTTGATCTTCAGGACAGCCGGACTTCAGGAACCAGTCGCGCATCGAGTGCGCGTTGGTCATCGTTTCGAGCGTCGTGAAGGTCTTGGAGACGACGATCGTGAGCGTCTCTTCGGCATCGACTTGCTGAAGGACGTTCCAGAGATCGGCGCCGTCGACGTTCGACACGAAGTGCGTGTCGAGATCCTTCGATGCGAGATGATGCAGCGCATGCACGACCATCTTCGGCCCGAGGTCCGAGCCGCCGATGCCGATGTTCACCACGTGCCGGATGCGTTTGCCGGAATAGCCTTTCCAGGAGCCGTCGCGCACGCGATCGGAGAAGGCGGCCATTTTGGCCTTTTCCTTCTGCACCTGTTCGTAAAAGGGGGCGTCGGGCGATTGCGCGCGCAGCGCGGTATGGAGCACCGCGCGCTGCTCCGTGATGTTGACGATATCGCCACGGAACATCGCGTCGCGGCGTTCGGTGACCTTGGCCTGTTGCGCGACCTCGACGAGCAGCTTCAGCGTTTCGTCCTTGACGCGGTTCTTGGAGAAGTCGATTGCGAGGCCGCCGCCCTGGAAGGTGAGGCGCTCGGCGCGCGTCGGCGCGGTGTCGTTCTGCGGCGCAAACCAGTCGCGCAGGCGCTCGCCGGAAATGGCATCGTAATGCGACTGGAGCGCCGACCAGGCAGGAAGCGAGTTCAGCATCGAGTTTTGGGTCATGAGCGGTCCGTTAGTCTGAGGGTGACAGAGGAATACGTTCGTGCGATTGCGGCTCGGCGCGCCTGTGCGTGTCGTGTATGGTGAACGCAAGTGAACGCGACTAAACGGCCGCGGTTGCCCGAATCAAAAAGAGTATAGCGACGATGCATGAACGGATGCTTGCAAAGCGTCACATCGCCTTCGCAGGTCGTCAGCTTCGCGCGTGTTCGGCGTAAAAACGCCGGTTGATGAGCTTGCGTACCGCCGGCGCCAGTTCACCCGCCGTCAGCCCCGCCGGACCGATGCCGTCGTCGGTTAGCGTCTGCGCGGCGAGACCGTGGAGATACACGCCCGCGAGCGCGGCTTCGTAAGCGGGCAGTTTTTGCGCGAGCAATGCGCCGATCAATCCGCCGAGGACGTCGCCGGTGCCGCCGGTCGCGAGTCCGGCGTTGCCGGTCGGATTCACCGCGACGCGGCCATCGGGCGAGGCGATCACCGTGCCCGAACCCTTCAGCACCGCGATCGCCCCATAGCGCGCGGCCAGCTGACGCGCGGCGGCGATGCGATCGGCCTGAACCGCTTTTGCGTCGGTTTGCAGCAGACGCGCCGCTTCGAGCGGATGCGGCGTCAGGATGCACGGATCGCCCTGTGCGCCGCGCGCCGCGACGGCGGACGCGAGCGCGTCGTCTTTCGCGATGAGATTAAGCGCGTCGGCGTCGAGGAGCTTGGGCACGTCTAGCGCCAGCGCGTGTGCGAGGATCTGTTTCGCGCGCTCGCCCGCGCCCATCCCGCAGCCGATCGCGAGTGCGTCCATCTTGTCGAGCGCGAAGCCGCCGGCGCGATGCAGCATCAGTTCCGGATGCGGCGGGTCGTAGGGCGGAAAGCCTTCGCCCACGAACGCGACATGCACCTTGCCCGCGCCGCCGTACAGCGCCATGCGCGCCGCGAGAACCGCCGCGCCACACATGCCTGTGTCGCCGCCGATCACCGCGAGCGAGCCGAACGTGCCCTTGTTGGTCGCGTTGTCGCGCTGCGGCATGCATACACCGAAAAGCGCGGGCGCATTCAGCACGATCGACGGCGCGGCGCTCGCCTCGACATCCAGCGTCGATACGAAAAGACGTCCCGTCAGATCGCGGCCTTGCGACGTGAAATGCCCCGGCTTCGCGCCGATGAACGTGATGGTGTCCGTCGCGCGGACAGCTTCGCCGCCGTTCACGGGCGCGCCGGTGTCGCTGTTCAGGCCGCTCGGAACGTCGAGCGCGAGCACGCGGCCCGCTGAGCGCGCACGCCGCGTGAGACGCGCGGCCACATCGGCGAACACGCCTTCGAGCGGGCGACTCAGGCCGATGCCGAACATGCCGTCGACGAGCCAGCCGAAACCGTCGAACGTCGCGGGCGGCTGGGCGTCGATCGGCACGCCCGCCGCGCGCGCCGATTCGAGCGCCCAGCGCGCGTCGTCCGGCTTCACTTCGACTGGCATGCACACGCGCACGGCGACGCCCGCGCGATGCAGGCGCTCGGCCATCACGAGCGCGTCGCCGCCGTTGTTGCCGGGGCCCGCCACGAGCCACACCGGCAACGCGCGGGCGTCCGGAGAATGTTCGGATGCATCGATCAGGCATTGCGCGGCGGCCGCGCCCGCGCGCGCCATCAGCGTGTGAGGCGGCAGCGCGGCGGCTGCGCGTGCTTCGAGGTTGCGCAGCTCGGCGAGCGTCAGAAGCGCGAGCGGTTCGTCGCGCGGAGTGAACCAGGGTGAGCGGGCAGCGGTCATGGCGGCGGACGGAAGGGCGTTGCGAGATTCGAGTCGTCGGAACCCCGCGCGCGCAGCAACCGTGCCCGCCGCTAGAAGCGTTCGACACTCAGTGCGGCAAGTGTATCGGCCGGGAGATCGGGCGTGACGCCGGAAACGAGGTCCGCGACCACTTTAGCAGACCCGCAGGCGAGGCCCCAGCCCGCCGGACCGTGCGCCGCGTTGACGAACAGGCGCGGATGCCGTGTCGCGCCGACGATCGGCAGCCCGTCGGCGGAAATCAGACGCAGCCCTTCCCACGCGCGCGCGGCGGAAACACGCGCCGCGCCCGGAATCCAGTCGTGCGTGCCTTGACCGAGGATGTCGAGCGCACGGCGCGAAAGCGTCGCGTCGAGCGGTTTATCGGCCTTGGACGCGCTCTGGAACACACCCGCGCCGGCGACGCGCAGCCGCTGACTTACGCGCGTCATCGTGATGCGCTTGATCGAATCGACGACCGTCAGATGCGGCGCGCGCTCCTCGTACGCGACGGGCGCGGTGAGCGTGTGCACGCGCAGCGCAAAGAGCGACGACACCGACTTGATGCCGCCGATGAGCCCCGGCGTGCCGACGCCCGCCGCGACGACGATCGCATCGGCCGTGATCAGCTCGACCTCGGCGTGGCGCTTCCTGCCTTCGTTCGGATCGGCGAGTTCGACCGCGGCGCGCGCGCCCTCCAGACGCACCGACGCCACTGCGCGCTGCATGCGGAACTGCACGCCGTCGTCCTCGAGCACCTGCTTCAGTTGCTTGGTGAAGAGCGGGCAGTTGGCGGTGCGCTCCTCGGGCAGCAGCACGCCGCCCGCGAATTCGGGGTAATCGGGCACGGAAGGCTCGACCGCGACGCATTCCTCGGGCGTCAGTACCCGATACGGCACGCCGCAGCCTTTCAGCAGGTCGATGGCCGTTTGCGCCTCCTCGAGCTCGCGCGGCTGGCGGAACACATGCAGCATGCCGCGGCGCTGTTCGAAATCGAGCTCCAGACGGCTTTCGATGGACGCGAGCACGCGCCGCGATTCGTCGACGAGCGGCTGCAGATGCGCGTACTGCGCGGCGAACGTTTCGGGATCGCGCAGTGTCGCGAGTTGCTTGAGAAAATCGCGCGCGGCCGCGTCGAAGCCGGTCTTGACCGCCATGCCGCTTTGCTTCGAGCGGCTCGACGCCATGAAGGTCGGCCCGAACCAGACATCGAGCGGCGAGGGCAGGAGCGCGCCGCCCTGACCATAAGTGGCGCCTTGCGCGACGGTCGCGTGGCGCTCGATCACGCAGACGCGGTGTCCGGCCGCATGCAGCTGATACGCGGTGGCGATGCCGGCGATTCCTCCGCCGATGACGATGACATCCATGACTTTTTGTGCCCGAAGGCGCGAGATTGCAGTGGTGCGCGGCGTGACGCGCGGGCGGAAGCGCCCGATGCCGCGCGCCTTGACGATGAAACCACGGGTCCGGCGGCGCGACCCGGCGCGCCCCGTACCCGAAGAAAGCGCGCCATGATAGCGCCAAAATCGTTTGCCAGGGACGGGCAAACAGCCCACACATGCGGCCTGCGGGCAGTTGCGTCGCGCACGGCCATGCGGGCGCAGGTCGATTTCGGGATGCGCGGCGCGGCGCCCGGCGTTGCCGGGCCGCTGCCGCGCGGCGCTCGGACGGACCGCCCGGGCCGATTTCGAGACGCATCCGGGGTATAATCGCGGTCTTCCTTTCGCCTCACGCCGTATCGCGTGCTCGAATCCGAATTTGCGAATTTCTGAATTTGCAAACAGCGAGCGTCGCGCGAGCGGCACACAGACGTCATCGACGCACCGTCACAATGGCCCACTTCTCGTGTTTCCCCGGCGCTTCGGCCCTCTCCGATTTCCGTCAGACCCGCCTCCTCGAAACGCTCGCCCGCATCGACGCGAATATCGTCGGCGTGCGCGGCCAGTTCCTGCATTTCGTCAACGCGTCCGAGCCGCTCACGGACGATGACAACAGCCGTATCGAGGCGCTGATGCACTACGGCGCGCCGTTCGAGGAATCGAAGGAACGCGGCCACGTCGAGAGCTTCATGGTGGTGCCGCGCTTCGGCACGGTCTCGCCGTGGGCGAGCAAGGCGACCGACATCGCGCATCATTGCGGGCTCGACAAGGTGCGGCGCATCGAGCGCGGCGTCGAGTACTCGGTGATCATGAAAAGCGGCTTTCTCGGCGGCAAGAAGGCGCTGTCCGACGAAGCCCGCGCGGCCGTCGCGGATGCGCTGCACGACCGCATGACGGAAAGCGTCGCGGCATCGCGTGAACAGGCGCTGCATCTGTTCGACGAACTGCCCGCCAGGCCGCTGCAGACCGTCGACATCATCGGCGCGAGACACAAGGCGCTCGAGGCCGCGAACGCGGAACTCGGCCTCGCGCTCGCCGACGACGAAATCGACTATCTGGTGAACGCGTTCGAAGGCCTGAAGCGCAATCCGACCGATGTCGAGCTGATGATGTTCGCGCAAGCCAACAGCGAGCATTGCCGCCACAAGATCTTCAACGGCGAATGGACCATCGATGGCGACAAGCAGGACATGTCGCTGTTCCAGATGATCCGCAATACGGAAAAGCTGAATCACGAAGGCACGATCGTCGCATATTCGGACAATTCGGCTGTCATGCGTGGCGGCGTCGCCGAGCGCTGGTTCCCGCGCGGCACGGACGAGCAGTATCGGCGTCACGTCGAACTGACGCATACGCTGATGAAGGTCGAGACGCACAATCACCCGACCGCGATTTCCCCGTTCGCGGGCGCGGCGACCGGTTCCGGCGGCGAAATCCGCGACGAAGGCGCGACGGGCCGTGGCGCGCGTCCGAAGGCCGGTCTCGCGGGCTTCACCGTGTCGAACCTCGATCTGCCCGACGCGCGCGAAAAATGGGAGAACGCGCGCGACTCCGCCGTGCCGCTCGCGTCGCGCAATCCGGCCGACCAGCACGAGCCGTATGGCAAGCCCGAGCGCATCGCGTCGCCGTTGCAGATCATGATCGACGGGCCGATCGGCGCCGCCGCGTTCAACAACGAATTCGGCCGGCCGAATCTGGGCGGCTATTTCCGCACCTACGAGCAGAACGTCGCGGGCCGCGTGCGCGGCTATCACAAGCCGATCATGATCGCGGGCGGCATCGGCAATATCTCGGATCAGCACACGCACAAGAACGATCTGCCGGCGGGCACGCTGCTGATCCAGATCGGCGGGCCGGGCATGCGTATCGGCATGGGCGGCGGCGCGGCATCGTCGATGGCGACCGGCGCGAACACCGCCGAACTCGACTTCGACTCGGTCCAGCGCGGCAACCCGGAAATCCAGCGCCGCGCGCAGGAAGTCATCAACACCTGCTGGCAGATGGGCGAGGGCAATCCGATCCTGTCGATCCACGACGTCGGCGCGGGCGGCATCTCGAACGCGTTCCCGGAACTCGTCGATGGCGCGGGCAAGGGCGCGCGCTTCGATCTGCGCAAGGTGCAACTGGAAGAAAGCGGCCTGTCGCCGCGTGAAATCTGGTCGAACGAAGCGCAGGAGCGTTACGTGCTCGCCATTTCGCCCGCCGATCTGCCCGCGTTTCAGGCGATCTGCGAGCGCGAACGCTGCCCGGTGGCCGTCGTCGGCGTGGCGACGGAAGAGCGTCAACTGAAACTGATCGACGAGGCCAACGACGGCCAGGAGCCCGTCGACATGCCGATGGACGTGCTGCTCGGCAAGCCGCCCAAGATGCACCGCGACGTGAAGCGCGAGAGCGCGCAATTCACGCCCGTCGACGTGACGGGGCTGCCGCTGTCCGAAGTCGCCGTCGACGTGCTGAAGCATCCGACGGTCGCGAGCAAGTCCTTCCTCATCACCATCGGCGACCGCTCGGTCGGCGGCACGACCGCGCGCGACCAGTTCGTCGGCCCGTGGCAGGTGCCCGTCGCCGATTGTGCCGTGACGACGATGGATTACGCGGGCTACCGCGGCGAAGCGATGACGATGGCCGAGCGCACGCCGCTCGCCGTCATCGACGCGCCCGCATCGGGCCGCATGGCGGTGGGCGAGGCGGTGACGAACATCGCGTCGGCGCCGATCGAGTCGCTGAACAAGCTGAAGCTGTCGGCGAACTGGATGGCCGCGTGCGGCAGCGCGGGCGAAGACGCCGCGCTCTACGACACCGTGAAGGCCATCGGCATGGAGCTGTGCCCGGCGCTCGGCATCAGCATTCCGGTCGGCAAGGATTCGCTGTCGATGCGCACGAAGTGGCAGGACGCACGCGGCGGTGCGCGCGAGGTCGTGTCGCCGGTGTCGCTGATCATTTCGGCGTTCGCGCCGGTGGAAGACGTGCGCCGTCACCTGACGCCCCAGCTCGTGAACGACACCAACACGGTGCTGATCGCGATCGATCTGGGCCGCGGCCGCAACCGCATGGGCGGC
The DNA here is from genome assembly GCF_018408855.1 of Caballeronia sp. NK8. Classification (GTDB taxonomy): domain Bacteria; phylum Pseudomonadota; class Gammaproteobacteria; order Burkholderiales; family Burkholderiaceae; genus Caballeronia. The sequence goes on from NZ_AP024322.1 coordinate 1,462,967, forward strand.
AGCATCCTCGCGCAAGTGACGCAGCAGGTCGGCGACACGGTGCCCGATGTCGACGATCCCGAAGACCTCAAACGCTTCTTCAACGCGATCCAGGCGCTCAACGCCGATGGCAAGCTGCTCGCCTACCACGACCGCTCCGACGGCGGCCTGTGGGCGACCGTTTGCGAGATGGCGTTCGCGGGTCACGTGGGTGTGTCGCTGAACATCGACATGCTGACGCTCGACGCGGAGCACGAATCCGACTACGGCGACGCGAAGGACTGGGCCAAGCAGACGAGCGGCCGCCGCGAAGACCGTACGATCCGCGCGCTGTTCTCCGAAGAACTCGGCGCGGTGGTGCAGGTGCGCGCATCGGAGCGTGACGCGGTGCTGGCCGCGTTGCGCGAACACGGTCTGTCGGCGTGCTCGCATGTGATCGGCAAGCCGAACGAGAGCGGCGCGATCGAGATTTATCGCGATGCGAAGAAGATTTTCGATGCACCGCGTGTCGAGCTGCATCGCGCGTGGAGCGAGGTGAGCTGGCGCATCGCGCGTCTGCGCGACAACCCGGCCTGCGCGGACGCCGAATACGACGCGCTGCTCGATGCGGCCGATCCCGGCATCGCGCCGGTGCTGACCTTCGATCTGGCCGAAGACGTCGCCGCGCCCTTCGTTTCGACGCAGGCGCGGCCACGCGTCGCGATTCTGCGCGAGCAGGGCGTGAACTCGCATCTGGAGACGGCCTATGCATTCGACCGCGCCGGCTTCGACGCGCACGATGTCCACATGAGCGACCTGCTCGAAGGCCGCGCGACGCTCGCCGATTTCGCGGGCGCGGTTGCGTGCGGCGGCTTCTCCTACGGCGACGTGCTGGGCGCGGGCGAGGGCTGGGCCAAGACGATCCGTTTCAACCCGCGTCTTGCCGACATGTTCGCTGCGTTTTTCGGTCGCGCGGACACCTTCGCGCTCGGCATCTGCAATGGCTGCCAGATGATGTCGAGCCTGGCGTCGATCATCCCCGGCGCGGAGAACTGGCCGAAGTTCACGCGCAACAAGTCGGAGCAGTTCGAGGCGCGTTTCTCGCTCGTCGAAGTGCAGAGCTCGCCGTCGATCTTCTTTGCGGGTATGGAAGGGTCGCGCATTCCGGTCGCGGTCGCCCACGGCGAAGGCTTCGCTGACTTCTCGCAGCAGGGTGATCAGGCGAAGGCGCTCGTCGCGATGCGGTACGTCGATCATCGCGGCAATGCGACGGAGCAGTATCCGTTCAACCCGAACGGCTCGCCGCAGGGCATCACCTCGGTGACGACGCCCGATGGGCGCTTTACGGTGCTGATGCCGCATATGGAGCGTGTGCATCGTAATGTGCAGATGAGCTGGACGCCCGATGACTGGACCACTGACGGAAGCCCGTGGTTGCGGGTGTTTCAGAACGCGCGGCGGTTCCTCGGTTGAGGGGGTCGGACTTCGGCGGACCTTGCCGGATTTCGCCGGATCCCGTGATCGTGTCGGTCTATTAGCGTTGCCCCTGTGCGGGGCGGCACCTACTTTCTTTGCTGCTGCAAAGAAAGTAGGCAAAGAAAGCAGCCCGATACGCTCGCGGTCACACGCAATTTGGGTATCCTTCTCCTCGCTCGTGGCCTCTGTAGCGAGTGCCCTCATAGGCCACCTCGGGCTTGGACCGCGCACGGTCTGACACATCGCACCGCTCGCGTGGCTGGTTCAGCACGAAATGGCTCCGGCCCGCTACGCGGCCGACCGGTCCATCGGGTTTGCATGTGCTTCTGCGTTTCTCTTTTCTCGTCGGTTTCCCTTGCATACCCGACGGCAGCGCGTAGCGCTGTGCCGAAGCTATTTCGTGCTGAACCAGCGCGCTCAAACGACTAGCTCGTCAGATCGTGCGCGGTCCAAGCCCGAGATGGCCTACGAGGGCACTCGCTACAGAGCCCACGAACAACGAAAAGAACACTCAAATTGCGTGTGACCGCGGGCGTCTCGAGCTGCTTTCTTTGCCTACTTTCTTTGCAGCAGCAAAGAAAGTAGGTGCCGCCCCGCACAGGGGCAACGCCAATAAACCGACACGATTACGGGATCCAGCGAAAACGAAAGTCTGCCAGACACTCTGACGACTCTTCGATATCCTCACCATTGCCTCCCAGCAGTTTTCTCAAAATTACCAACCTGTAAGTTACAGGTATAGTGCCTCAGCGCGTCGTCATCAGACGCGTTGAATCACGGAGGAGAAATGAGGCAATTTCGAAAACAATGTTCAGGTATGCAAAATTTATTGTCAGCCGCGCTAATTGCGACCGCGTGTCTGATGACGACAGCCTGCGGCGACAGCTCTGACTCAAGCGCAACAAATCTGTCACCAACGGCCCGCGCAGCCGCCCTCGGCGAGAACCTGATGGTACGCGTCGAGATCGACGCCAACGATGCCGCAAAATCCGGCACGAACTGCGCCGACCTCGGCGCCGACTGGGCGAGCTGCGCACGCGGCAAGCTGATTCTCGAAAACACCGGCGGTCGCAGCCTCGCGTCAGGCGGCTGGACGCTATACGTACACAGCATCCGCCGCATCCTGATGGTCGAGCATCCCGGATTCGCGTGGAAACACATCACCGGCGACCTCTACGCGCTCACGCCGCGCGCAGGCGCGTTCGCGCTCGGCGCGGGCGAGCGCATCGAGGTGCCGTTCGTCGGCGAATACTGGTATCAGCGCTACAGCGACCTGTTGCCGCGCGCATACGTCGTCGCTGACGGCAATGCGACGCCCGCCATCCTCAAGCACAACGATACCGATGACGAAACGCAGTACGTCGACCGCATCCCGCCGAGCGCGGACGACGCAGCCGGGCTCGCCGCGACGCCCGCGCAAGTGCAGCGCGCCCGCGCGGAAGCCGCGCCGCCCTCTGCGCAGCAAAGCGCCGCGCGCGCCGTGCCCTCCGTGCTGCGCGAGACGGCGGGCGAGGGCGCGGCGCAGGTCGGCGGGATCGATCTGTCGGTATCGGGATTGACGTCGTCGCAAACGGCGGCGCTCAAATCGCGCGTGACGACGCTCGGCCTGAACGGCGCGGCCGTGCGTGTGAACGGGCAGATCGTTGGTGGCGCGCTGCCCGCCGATATCGCGCGCTCGGGCGGCTATCGCCTGACGATCGCGCCAGGCGGCGTGAACGTCGACGCATTCGACGCCGCCGGGCTCTTCTACGGCGTGCAGACGCTGCTGTCGCTCACGCCCGCGGGCGGCGGCAGCGTGCCGGCGATGACGATCGAAGACGCGCCGCGCTATGCCCTGCGCGGCATGCACGTGGACGTCGCGCGCAACTTCCGCCAGCCCGCCACGCTGCGCCGCCTGATCGACCAGATGGGCGCGTACAAGCTCAACCGGCTGCATCTGCATCTGTCGGACGACGAAGGCTGGCGCATCGAGATTCCCGGTCTGCCCGAACTCACCGACATCGGCGCGAAGCGTTGTCACGATCTCACCGAAACAACGTGCCTGCTGCCGCAACTCGCTTCTGGACCCGACAACCGTTCGGGCGGCGGCTATCTGAGCCGCGCCGACTATGTCGCGCTGGTGCGCTACGCGGCGGACCGGTTCGTCGAGATCATTCCCGAGATCGACATGCCCGGGCATTCGCGCGCCGCGGTCGTATCGATGGAAGCGCGCTACCAGCGTCTGAGCGCGCTGGGCAACACGGGAAGCGCGAGCGCGTACAGGCTGCTCGACCCGGCGGACACATCGAATGCGACGACGGTCCAGTTCTACGATCGCCGCAGCTTCATCAATCCGTGCTCGGCCGGCGCGCAGCGTTTCGCATCGAAGGTGATCGGCGAAATCGCGTCGATGCATCGCGAGGCCGGCGCGCCGCTTTCCGTGTGGCACTTCGGCGGCGACGAGGCGAAGAACATCCTGCTCGGCGCGGGCTTTCAGCCGCTCGACGGCACCGATCCCCGCAAGGGGCACGTGAATCTCGCGGTGCAGGACAAGCCGTGGGGACGCTCGCCGCAGTGCGCGGCGCTGATCGCGTCAGGCAAGGTGGCATCCGTTGACGAATTGCCGTCGATGTTCGCGCGCCAGGTGAGCCAGATCGTGCACGCGAACGGCATCGGCACGATGGCCGCGTGGCAAGACGGCATCAAGCATGCGAACGGTCCGCAGGATTTCGCGACGTCGAGCACCATGGTGACGATGTGGGACACGATCTTCTGGGGCGCGTCCGACACCGTGCAGACGCTCAGCAGTCAGGGCTACAAGACGGTGCTCGCCCTGCCGGACTATCTGTACTTCGACTTCCCGTACGCGTTCGATCAGCACGAGCGCGGCTACTACTGGGGGTCGCACGGCACGGACGGCTTCAAGACGTTCTCGCTCGCGCCGGACAATCTGCCGCAGAACGCGGAGATCATGGCCGATCGCGACGGCAATCCGTTCGAGGTGACGAGCGCGGGACCGGCGCCGCGCATCGAAGGCATTCAGGGACAAGCCTGGGCCGAGGTGATGCGTACGGACCAGCAGTTCGAGTACATGGTGTATCCGCGTCTGCTCGCGCTGGCGGAGCGCGCATGGCATCGGGCGGCGTGGGAGCGGCCGTACGCGCAGGGCGAGCGCTACAAGCTCGGTGAGACCGATAAGGTCGACAAGGCCGCGCTCGCGCAGGATTGGGCGAGCTTCCTGAGCGTGGTGCAGAACCGCGAGTTGCCGAAGCTGGGGCGCTCGGGTGCTGTCACGAGGGCGAAGCTGGGCGGTTGATGGCGCTGGAAAAGACAAAGCCGCCCGAGGGCGGCTTTGTCGTTGAATCGCATCGCGAAAGATCGCGAAAGGCGAGGGCGCTTACTTCACCACCGCCTTGTTCCGCAGACCCTCTTCGAACGTCTGCAGCTTTTCCTGCTGAATCTGCTGCGCGATCTGCGCCTTCACCTGCTCGAGCGGCGGCGGGGCGACTTCACGCGAATCATCCAGGCGGATGACGTGCCAGCCGAACTGCGTCTTCACCGGCTGCGGCGTCACTTCACCCTTTTTCAGCTTCTCCGCTGCTGCACCGAACTCGGGCACGTAAGCCGAAGGCGACGACCAGTCCAGATCGCCGCCGTTCTTGCCCGATCCCGGGTCCTTCGAATACTGCTTCGCGAGATCCTCGAAGCTTGCGCCGCCCGTGATCTTCGCGATCAGATCCTTCGCCTGCGCTTCGTCCTCGACGAGGATGTGATGCAGATGCAGTTCCTTGCCGCCGCCGTTCTGCTTGACGAGCTGGTCATAGCGCGCCTTGACCTCGGCGTCGGTGGGCGTGTTCTTCTTCACGAAATCTTCGATCAGCGCGCGCAGCACCACGGTCTGCTGCGCGACGGCGATTTGCGCCTTCACGTCGGGGCGCGACGCGATGCCTTCGCGCGCCGCTTCCTGCATCAGGATTTCGCGGTTGATGAGTTCCTCGCGCACTGCCTGCTGAAGTTGCGGCGAATCCTGTTGACCCTGCGCCACGAGCTGTTTCACGAGCGCATCGGCGCGCGACGTGGGAATCGGCGTGCCGTTCACGACGGCGATGTTTTGCGCAAACGCGGGAGCGGCCGCGAATGCAGCGAGCAACACCCAGACGCGGGTTTTTTTCAAAGTCATCGAAGGTTCCTAACTGAGCAGACTGACGCCTTCAAGGGCGAGATTTAAAGAGGCAAGGCTTGAGTGGTGAACCGCGCGTGTGTCTATTGGAATTGTTCGGCGAACTCCTGCGGCGTGTAAGCCCGGATCGCGAGCGCGTGCACGCCGCGCCGCATTTCCTCGGCCAGCGCATCATACACCAGTCGATGTCGCGCCACGCGCGCCCGGCCGGCAAAGCATTCCGCGACGATCGTCACCGTGTAATGGCTGCCCGCCGCCGCGCCGGCATGACCCGCGTGCGCGGCGCTGTCGTCGTCGATGTGCACCGAATGCGGTTGCAGTGCGGCGTTCAGGCGCGCTTCGAGGTGCGCGATCTTGTCCGCCGCCGATGCGGTCGTGAAATCGAACGATGCGCTCATTGCCCGTCCTCCTTCATGTATTTCGCGAGCCAGAAGCTTTGCGCGACGATGAATACGACGAGACACCCAGTCGCGCCGAAGAGCTTGAAGTTCACCCACTGATCGGTGGTGAAGTTATACGCGACGAACAGGTTCACGATGCCGAGCAACGCAAAGAACACCGCCCACGCGACATTCAACTGTCCCCAAACGCGATGCGGCAACACGATCTGCTTGCCCATCATCGCTTCGATCAGATTCTTTCTGAAGCCGATCTGCGCGACGATCAGCGCGAACGCGAAGAGCCAGTACAACGCGGTCGGCTTCCATTTGATGAAGGTATCGTTGTGCAGCACGAGGGTCGCGCCGCCGAACACGACGACCACGCCGAGACTGACCCACAGCATCGCATCGACCTTGCGATGCCGGAACGCAACCCAGGCGATCTGCACGAGCGTCGCGGCAATCGCGACCGCCGTCGCGGTATAGATGCCCCATACCTTGAATGCGACGAAAAAGAGGATGATCGGAAACAGATCGAACAGAAATTTCATTGGCGGCCGGAGATGATGGGCACCGGATGCGGTGCGGGGCGCGCGAGTGGCGAGCGCCCGACCGGAAAAGGTGCGGGCGTCGATGCGACGGAATGCGGAGCGCTACCGGGCGCCCCGTGCCGGACTCGCGCTTACTTGGGTTCGAATTGTAGCGCAGCCGAGTTGATGCAATACCGCAAACCGGTCGGCGCGGGGCCGTCCTCGAATACGTGGCCGAGATGCGCGCCGCAATTCTTGCACAGCACTTCGATGCGCAGCATGCCGTGCGTGCGGTCCGTTTTCTCCTGAATCACTTCGCCGTTGATCGGCTTGAAGTAGCTCGGCCAGCCGCAGCCGGCGTCGAATTTCGTGGCGGATTCGAACAGCGGCGTGCCGCAGCACACGCAGTCATAGACGCCGCGCTCGTCGTGATCCCAGTATTTGCCGGTGAACGGCCGCTCGGTCACCGCGTGGCGCGTGACCTGATACTGCATGTCGTCGAGTTCGCGGCGATAAGTGGCGTCGTCCTTTTGCAGCGGATAGCTCGTCGGGGTGTCTTCTCTGCTCATCTGTCGTTCCTTTGATGTGGCCGCAAGGCCCTGTATATGAGGGCGATCCTAAGAAGAACAACTGACTTCGAGATCGCCCGCCCAGTCCGGCGGCAGGCCGGCATAGGCCTCGTACTGGGGCTGTTCGTCGTACGGATGGCGCAGCACGTCCAAGAGGCGCGCGACTTCCGAAAAGTCCTTCTCGTTGGCCTGACGGATCGCCTGTTCCGCCAGATGATTGCGCAGCACGTACTTCGGGTTCACGCGATTCATCGCCTCGGCGCGCGCGGCGTCGTTGCGCGGCTCGTGCGCGAGCCGTTCGCGATACTGCGCGGCCCACGCATCGAACGCGGCGCGGTCGAGGAACAGGTCGCGCACGGGCGCATCGTGACTCGCGTCGGATTTCGAGAGCTTCGACAAGTTCCGGAACGTGAGCGTGAAGTCCGCGCGATTCGCATGCATGATTTCGAAGAGCCCGTTGGCGAGCTTGTCGTCGCCTTCGCGCTCGATATCGAGGCCGAGCTTCGCGCGCATTTTAGCGACGAGCGCGGGCGCGAAACGTTCCTTGTAGCGCTCCATCACCTTCTGCGCCTCTTCGACCACGCGCTCGGCGCGGCCTTCTTCCGGCAGGTTTTCACCGAAGAGCGGCACGAGCGCCTGCGCGAGACAAAAGAGGTTCCAGTACGCGACCTGCGGCTGGCGGCCATACGCATAGCGTCCCTGCGTATCCGAATGATTGCAGATGTGATGCGCGTTGAACGCGTCCATGAAGCCGAACGGCCCATAGTCGATCGTGAGGCCGAGGATCGACATGTTGTCGGTGTTCATCACGCCGTGGCAGAAGCCTACGCCTTGCCATTGCGGCATCAGATCGGCCGTGGAGCGCACAGCTTCATCGAGCAGCGCGAGGTAGGGATCGTCCTGCTCCCTGCAATGCGGATAGAAACGGTCGATGACGTGATCGGCGAGCTTGCGCAGATCGTCGATGCGATCGTTCGCGTAGAAATGCTCGAAGTGGCCGAAGCGCACGAAGCTCGGCGATACGCGCGTGACGATCGCCGCCGTTTCGATGGTCTCGCGGCGCACCGGCAGATCCGAGCCGATGACGGCAAGCGCGCGCGTCGTCGGGATGCCGAGATGATGCATCGCTTCCGAACACAGGAACTCGCGGATCGACGAGCGCAGCACCGCGCGGCCATCGCCCATGCGCGAATACGGCGTGCGGCCCGCGCCCTTCAGTTGCACTTCGACGCGCGCGCCGTCGTGCTGGACTTCGCCGAGCGTGAGCGCGCGGCCATCGCCCAACTGGCCCGCCCACACGCCGAACTGATGCCCCGAATAGACAGCGGCATAGGGCAACGCGTCGCCCGCCCAGTCGCGCGTCGGATTGCCGGCGAAGTACGTTGCGAATTCATCCTTTTCAGGACCGGTGGCGATATCCGGATCGAAACCGAGCGATTCGGCCATCTCCCGCGACAGGCCGATGAGGTAAGGATCGGGCACCGGCGCGGCGGGAAGGCGCGTGAGAAAAGCGCTGCCGAGCGCGGCGAACGAGCCCGGCAAACCGGCCTCGACCGCGCTCGCAATTTCGCGCATGGAACGCGCGGAGCGCGCATCGGCGGGCGTCTCGTCGCGCGCCGCGCGCACGGCATTGCTTGGGGAAAACGACATATTGAGCGCCTCTGAGTTAAACGATATTGTAATTCCGCGTCCGCGGGCCTGCAGGAGCGCGGCCGCCAACCCATCGAGGACATTGCCTATGACGTCGCCGCTCTACGGCCAGATGATGGAAGTACCGTTGCTCGCGTCGTCCCTGCTGTCTTATGCCTCGCGCCACTTCGGCGACAACGAGATCGTGTCGCGCCGCATCGAAGGCGATATCCACCGTTATACCTATCGCGATTGCGAAAAGCGCGCGAAGCAGCTCGCGCAGGCGCTGATCGCGCTCGGCGTCGAACAGGGCGAGCGCATCGGCACGCTCGCGTGGAACGGCTACCGGCATCTGGAGTGCTACTACGGCGTGAGCGGCATGGGCGCGGTCTGCCACACGATCAATCCGCGTCTCTTTCCCGATCAGATCGCGTTCATCATCGATCACGCGGACGATTCGTACGTCTGTTTCGACATGACCTTCGGCCCGCTCGTCGAGCTGATCGCGCCGCAGTGCCCGAACGTGAAAGGCTGGATCGCGCTCGGCGACGCCGCGTGCATCGGCGAGCATCTGTCGAACATGAGCGTGCCGGTGATGAGCTACGAGAGCCTGATCGGCGAGCAGGACGGCGACTACGAATGGCCGGTGCTCGATGAACGGCAGGCTTCGTTTCTCTGCTACACGTCGGGCACGACGGGCAATCCGAAGGGCGCGCTGTATTCGCATCGATCGACGGTGCTGCACGCCTACGGCGCGGCGCTGCCCGACGCAATGGGCGCATCGGCGAGCGATGCGATTCTTCCCGTCGTGCCGATGTTCCATGTCAACGCATGGGGCATTCCGCACGCCGGACCGCTCGTCGGCGCGAAGCTCGTGTTTCCCGGCAAGGACCTCGACGGCAAGTCGCTCTATGAATTGATGGAAGCGGAGGGCGTCACCTATTCGGCCGGCGTGCCGACAGTCTGGATGGGCCTGCTCGCCCACATGAAACAGCAGAACGTGCGCTTCTCGACGCTCAGGCGCACGGTGATCGGCGGCTCGGCGTGCCCGCCCGCGATGCTGCGCACCTTCGAGGAAGACTACGGCGTGCAGGTGATCCACGCGTGGGGCATGACGGAGATGTCGCCGCTCGGCACGCTCTCGCGCCTCTCCTTCAAGCAGAAGCAGCGCCCGCTCGAAGCGCAGCGCCAGTCGCTGGAAAAGCAGGGCCACGCGATCTGCGGCGTCGACATGAAAGTGGTCGGCGACGACGGCCGCGAACTCCCGTGGGACGGCCAGTCCTTCGGCGATCTGCATGTGCGCGGGCCGTGGGTCATCGACCGCTATTTCCGTCGCGACGACTCGCCGCTCATCGATGGCTGGTTCCCTACCGGCGATGTCGCCACCATCGATCAGGATGGCTTCATGCACATCACCGACCGCAGCAAGGACGTGATCAAGTCCGGCGGCGAATGGATCAGCTCGATCGATCTGGAGAACGTCGCGGTGTCGCATCCGCAGGTGGCGGAAGCGGCGTGCATCGCGTGCTCGCATCCGAAGTGGACGGAGCGGCCGCTGATCGTCGCGGTACTGAAGCCGGGCGCGACCGTGACGCGCGAGGAACTGCTCGCGCATTTCGAGGGCAAGGTCGCGAAGTGGTGGATTCCGGACGATGTCGTGTTCGCGCAGGAATTGCCGCATACCGCAACTGGCAAGCTGCAAAAAGTGCGGCTGCGCGAGCAGTATCGCGATTACGTGCTGCCGGGCGCGGCAGAGAATCCCGTTTAACGCCAATAGCCTTTTCAACGCCCCGGTCCGCGCGAGCGGAGCCGGGGCTTTCTGCCTTTCCAGCACCACGATGAGCGCGAATTCTTCAATTGAACGATCGTGCTTTTTTGTGTATTCTGCGGCCATCACCGACAATTGAATCAGTATCCAGCCGACAAGGAGACACCTTCATGGCAGTGGATTACGCGATACGCGGCGATGTCGCCGTTCTTACGCTCGACAATCCGCCCGTCAACGGGCTCGGGCATTCGACGCGCCTCGGCATCGTCGAAGGCATCGGGCGCGCAAACGATGATGAGCAGGTGCGCGCCATCGTCATCATCGGCGCGGGCAAGGCGTTTTCGGGCGGTGCGGACATCACCGAATTCAACACGCCGAAAGCCACGCAAGAGCCGACGCTCATGACCGTGATCAAGGCGCTCGAAGCGAGCACCAAGCCCGTGATCGCGGCGATCCACGCGGTCGCGATGGGCGGCGGCCTCGAACTCGCGCTCGGCGCACATTACCGCATCGCCGCGCCCGGCGCGCAGATCGCGCTGCCGGAAGTGAAGCTCGGTTTGCTGCCCGGCGCGGGCGGCACGCAGCGCCTGCCGCGCGTGGTCGGACTGGAAACGGCGCTGAACATGATCGTGTCCGGCACGCCGGTGCTGTCGGAGAAACTCGCGCAGACCGCGCTCTTCGACGAACTCGCCGAAGGCGATCTGCTGGAGCACGCGCTGTCGTTCGCACAGCGCGTCGCCGATCGCGGCGCTCCTTATCCAAAGGTGCGCGATCGCAATATCGAACATCCGAATGCCGAAGGCTTTATCCAGTTCGCGAGGAACGGCGTTGCGGCGGTCGCGAAGCATTTCCCGGCGCCGCACAAGTGCATCGACGCCGTCGAAAAGGGCGTGAAGGAAGGCTTCGAGCGCGGCCTCGCATTCGAGCGCGAGTGCTTTCTCGCGCTCGTGCAGACGCCCGAAAGCCGCGCGCTGCGGCATGCGTTCTTCGGCGAGCGTGCGGCGGCCAAGATCGCCGATGTGCCGTCGAATACGCCCGTCAGGAAGATCGAGCGCATCGGCGTGATCGGCGCGGGCACGATGGGCGGCGGCATCGCGATGAACTTCCTCAACGCGGGGCTGCCCGTCACGCTGCTAGAAACGAAGCAGGACGCGCTCGATCGCGGCATCGCCACGATTCGCCGCAACTACGAAGCGCAAATGAAGAAAGGCAAGCTCACGCAGGAGCAGGTCGAAACGCGCATCGCGCTGATTCAGCCGACGCTTGCCTATGCCGACCTCGCGCACGCGGACCTCATCATCGAAGCCGTGTTCGAAGAGCTGAGCGTGAAGGAACAGGTGTTCCGCCAGCTCGATGACGTCGCGAAGCCGGGCGCGATCCTCGCATCGAATACGTCGACGCTCGATCTGAACCGCATCGCTGCCTTCACGAAGCGCCCCGGCGATGTGATCGGCATGCACTTCTTCAGCCCCGCGAACGTGATGAAGCTGCTCGAAGTCGTGCGCGGCGCGAAGACCGAGAAGGACGTGCTCGCGACCGTCATGCAGCTCGCAAAGAAAATCAAAAAGACGGCGGTGCTGTCGGGCGTGTGCGATGGCTTCATCGGCAACCGCATGATCGAGCAGTACATCCGGCAGGCGCTCTTCATGCTCGAAGAAGGCGCGTTGCCCGCGCAGATCGATCGCGCGATCGAGACCTTCGGCTTCGCGATGGGCCCGTTTCGCATGAGCGATCTCGCGGGCAACGACATCGGCTGGGCGATCCGGAAGCGCCGCTATCGGGAGCAGCCGGATCTGCATTACTCGCGCGTCGCGGATCGTCTCTGCGAAACGGGCCGCTTCGGACAGAAGACCGGCGCGGGCTGGTACGACTATCAGCCGGGCAAGCGCGATGCGGCGCCGTCGAAACACGTCGATGAAATGATCGTCGCGTATTCGAAGGAGCAGGGCATCGAGCGGCGCAGGATCGGCGATGAAGAGATCGTCGAGCGTCTCGTGCTCGCGCTCGTCAACGAAGGCGCGAAGATTCTCGACGAAGGCATCGCCGGCAAGGCGTCGGATATCGACATGGTCTATCTGACGGGCTATGGCTTTCCACTCTGGCGCGGTGGTCCGATGCTCTACGCGGACACCATCGGCCTCTACAACGTGGAGCGCGCGATGCGCAAGTACGCGAAGCAGGCCAACGGCGAAGCGTGGCAGCCTGCCGCGCGCGTGACCGAACTCGCGCAATCGAATGGACGCTTCAATGACTGAGACGAAACCCGTTGAAGATGTATTCCTCGTCGTCGATGTGCAGTACGACTTCATGCCGGGCGGCGCGCTCGCCGTCGCACGCGGCGATGAAGTCGTGCCGGTCGTCAACCGGCTCGCGCGCGCGTTCTCGCACGTCGTGCTGACGCAGGACTGGCATCCGCGCTCGCACGTCTCGTTCGCCGCGAATCACGCGGGCCGCCAGCCGTTCGAGATGATGACGCTGCCCTACGGCGAACAGGTCTTGTGGCCGGTGCATTGCGTGCAGGACACGCAAGGCGCGGCGCTGCATCGCGATCTGCATGTGCCCCACGCGCGCCTCGTGATTCGCAAGGGGCATCACGAGCACGTCGATAGCTACTCGGCGTTTATCGAAGCGGATCGTGCGACGCCGACAGGCCTCGAAGGCTATCTGCGCGATGTCGGTGCGAAGCGCGTGTGGCTCGCGGGACTCGCGACCGACTATTGCGTCGCGTGGTCCGCGCTCGATGCGCGCGCGGCGGGCTTCGAGGTCATCGTGATCGAGGACGCGTGCCGTGCCATCGACCTGAACGGCTCGCTCGACCAGGCGTGGCGCGACATGCTCGCTGCGGGCGTGCAACGCTTGAATTCGGACGACGTATTGAAAGCAAGGGAGACGACATGACCGATGCAGTCATCGTAGCGACGGCGCGCACCGCGCTCGCCAAATCGTGGCGCGGCGCGCTCAACATGACCCACGGCGCGACGCTCGGCGGCCATGTGACGAAGGCCGTCGTCGAGCGCGCGGGCATCGATCCGGCGCGCGTCGAAGACGTCATCATGGGCTGCGCGAATCCCGAAGGCGCGACGGGCATGAACATCGCGCGGCAGATCGCGTTGCGCGCGGGCTTGCCGGTTTCCGTGCCGGGCATGACGGTGAACCGCTTCTGCTCGTCGGGCCTGCAGACGATCGCGCTCGCCGCGCAGCGCGTGATGGCGGGCGAGGGCGATGTGTACGTCGCGGGCGGCGTCGAATCGATCTCGTGCGTGCAGAACGAGATGAACCGCCACATGCTGACCGATGGCTGGCTGAACCAGCACAAGCCCGAAATCTACTGGTCGATGCTGCAGACAGCCGAGAATGTCGCGAAGCGCTACGAGATATCGAAAGCGCGGCAGGACGAATACGGCGTGCGTTCGCAACAACGCGCGGCGGCGGCGCACGCGGCGGGCAGATTCGCCGAAGAAATCGTGCCGATCACCGTGCTCGCCGGCATCGCGGACAAAGCGACGGGGCGCATGTTCACGAAGGAAGTGACGCTCGCCGCCGACGAAGGCATCCGCGCCGACACCACGCTCGAAGGCGTATCGAACATCCGCACCGCGCTGCCGGGCGGCGTCGTCACGGCGGGCAACGCGAGCCAGTTTTCCGATGGCGCATCGGCGTGCGTCGTGATGAGCGCGGCGCTCGCCGAGAAAGAAGGGCTTGCTCCGCTCGGCATCTTCCGCGGCTTCGCGGTCGCGGGCTGCGAGCCGGACGAAATGGGCATCGGTCCGGTGTTCGCGGTGCCGAAGCTGTTGAAGCGTGCCGGCCTGTCCGTCGACGATATCGGCCTGTGGGAATTGAACGAAGCCTTCGCCGTGCAGGTGCTCCACTGCCGCGACACGCTGGGCATTCCCGACGAGCGCCTGAACGTGAACGGCGGCGCGATCGCGGTCGGGCATCCGTATGGCGTGTCGGGCGCGCGTTTGACGGGGCATGCGCTCATCGAGGGCAAGCGGCGCGGCGCGAAGTTCGTCGTGGTCACGATGTGCATCGGCGGCGGCCAGGGCGCAGCGGGCTTGTTCGAAATCGTGTGACGGTTGCGCGTTCCTCGGCGCACGGCGATTTTTGCTACGCTTCAGTTCTCGTTCGAAAACAGGAGTCGCCGTGCTACGTCACATCGTCATGTGGAAGCTGAAGGAAAACGCCGAGGGCGCGAGCCGCGCCGAGAATGCTCAAAAGCTGAAGGCGAAACTCGAAACCTGCCGCAGCATCGTGAAGGGGCAAGGGCATTTCGAAGTCGGCACCGCGCAGCCGGGTTTCGATTGCACGTATGACGTCGTGCTCGTGTCCGACTTCGACGACAAAGCCGCGCTCGAAGCCTATCAGGTTCATCCGAAGCATCTGGCGCTGAAGGATTTCGTCGCGACGGTGCGCGAAGAGCGTCAATGCGTCGACTACGAAGTGTGAGCGCGATGTCCTCTTCCGATAACCCGGCGAGCAACGTCTCCATCGAAAGTCCGTTCATCGACGCGCTCGGCGTGCAACTCGTCAAGGCCACCGACGGCGAAAGCGAAGTACGCATGCCGCTGCAGGAAACGCACCTGAACACATGGGGCATCGCGCACGGCGGCGTCACGATGACGCTGCTCGACGCCGCGCTCGCGCTCGCCGCGCGCAGCGTCGCGGGCGATGGCATCGGCGTCGTCACCGTCGAGATGAAAGTCAACTTCATGCAGCCGGGGCGCGGCGAACTGCGTGGCTACGGCCGCGTGCTGCATCGCTCGACCACGATGGCCTATTGCGAAGGCGAGATTCGCGACAGCGAAGGGCATTTCGTCGCGAAGGCGCTCGGCACGTTCAAGTATATGAAGCGGCTCGCGGTCGGGCGCGACATCGTCCGGCAGAAGATGCGTTCCGATCCGAAGGCGACGCCGGGACCGAGCGACGCCTGAACCTCATTATCGCGAAGGAGAATTCGCATGGCAGATGCACAGATCAATCGCCAGATATGGCTCGTGTCGCGCCCGCAAGGCGAGGCGTCGGTGTCGAACTTCAGGCTGGTCGAAACGCCGCTCGCGCCGCTCAAGGACGGCGAGGTGCGCGTGCGCAATCACTATCTTTCGCTCGATCCGTACATGCGCGGCCGCATGGACGATGCAAAATCGTACGCCGCGCCGCAACCGCTCAACGAGGTGATGATCGGCGGCACGGTGGGCGTCGTGACCGAATCGCGCAATCCGGCGTTCAAGACGGGCGATAGCGTCGTCGGCGTGCTCGGCTGGCAGGAATACGGCACGTCGGATGGCCGAGGCCTGAACAAGGTCGATACGTCGCAAGTGCCGCTGTCCGCGTATCTCGGCGCGCTCGGCATGCCGGGCGTCACGGCGTGGTACGGCCTGAACCGCATCATCGAGCCGAAGGCGGGCGAGACGGTCGTCGTGTCGGCGGCGAGCGGCGCGGTGGGCAGCGTCGTCGGGCAACTGGCGAAGGCGGCGGGCTGTCGCGCGGTGGGCATCGCGGGCGGGGCGGGCAAGTGCCGCTATGTCGTCGAGACGCTCGGTTTCGATGCGTGCGTCGACTACAAGGCGGGCAAGCTGTACGAGGATCTGAAGGCCGCGACGCCCAATGGCGTTGATGGCTACTTCGAGAATGTCGGCGGCGAAGTGCTCAATGCGGTGCTCGCCCGCATGAACGCGTTCGGACGCGTCGCGGTGTGCGGCATGATCTCGGGCTACGACGGCAAACCGCTGCCGATGGACGCGCCCCGGCTCATTCTCACGCAGCGGCTCAAGCTGCAGGGCTTCATCGTCTACGAGCATCTGGATATCTGGCCGCAGGCGCTGAAGGAACTGAGCGAGCGCGTCGTCTCGAAGAAGCTGCATTTTCGCGAGAGCATCGCCGAAGGGCTCGAGAATGCGCCCGAGGCGTTCCTCGGCCTCTTGCGCGGGAAGAACTTCGGCAAGCAGCTGGTGAAGCTCGTCTGATAACGAAGGAACGCCACGTGGATCGCTTCGAAGGCAAGGTTGCCGTCATCACCGGCGCGGGCAGCGGATTCGGTCGCGCGTTCGCGAAGCAAGGGGCGGCGCTCGGCATGAAACTCGTGCTCGCCGATCTCGACACCGCCGGACTCTCCGCGACCGTCGAAGCGGTGCGCACGGAGGGGGGCGATGCGATCGGCGTCACCACGGACGTGTCGGATGCCGCGCAGGTCGAAGCGCTCGCGCGCGCATCGCTCGATACCTACGGCGGCGCGCATCTGCTCTTCAACAACGCGGGCGTCGGCGCGGGCGGCTTCGTCTGGGAAAACAGCGCGAACGACTGGCAGTGGGTCTTCGGCGTGAACGTGATGGGCGTCGCCAACGGCTTGCGCGCGTTCGTGCCGATCATGCTGAAACAGAACGAGCCGGCGCATATCGTGAACACGGCGTCGGTGGCGGGCCTGCTCGCCGCGCCCGCGATGGGCGTGTACAACGCGTCGAAGCACGCCGTCGTCGCGTTGACGGAGACGCTGCATCATGACTTGCGGCTAGCGGGCGCGTCGCTGGTCGGCGTATCGCTGCTATGTCCCGCGTTCGTGCCGACCGGCATCGCGGATGCCGAACGCTCGCGGCCCGAAGCACTCGCCAACGCGGCGCCCCATACCGCGTCGCAAAAGCTCGCGGCGCGGCAACTGACCCGAGCGGTGGAGGGCGGCAGGCTCTCGGCGCGCGATATCGCCGAACTGACCTTCGACGCAGTGCGCGAACGGCGCTTCTATGTCATCACGCATCCGAACATCATGCCGTCGGTGCAATTGCGGCTCGACGATATCGCGCAACTGCGCAATCCGACCGATCCGATGTCGCTGAAGCAGCCGCGCTAGGCGGCCGTGCTTCATGGCATGATCGTGTCCCTTTGACGCTTTTTCCGCCGATGCCGCTCAATCCGAAGATCGCGCAAATCCTGGAGATGGTCGCGCGCGCCAATCGACCGCCGTATCACACGCTCACGCCGCAGCAGGCGCGCGCCGCCTACGCGATGAGCGCGCAAATTCTCGATATCGCGCCGCTGCCGATGCACAACATCGAAGACCTGCGTGTGCCGACGCGCGATGGCGCAAGCATCGGCGTGCGCGCGTATTACCCGGTCGAACCGAGCTGGGCCGAGCCTTCAGCGGCGCTGCTGTATCTGCATGGCGGCGGCTTCACGGTCGGCAGCGTGGCGACGCATGACGCGCTGTGCCGCAAGCTCGCGCACGACGCGGGCTGCGCGGTGGTATCGGTGGACTATCGGCTGGCGCCCGAGCACCGGTTTCCCGTCGCGGTGAACGACGCATTCGACGCGCTGCAATGGCTCGCGCGCGAAGCGCCGACGCTCGGCATCGATCCGGCGCGGCTCGCGATCGGCGGCGACAGCGCGGGCGGCACGCTTGCGATCGTGTGCGCGGTGCTCGCGCGCGACGCGGGCATCGACTTGCGGCTGCAACTGCTGATCTATCCGGGCACGAGCGCGTGGCAGAAGAGCGCATCGCATGCGCGGCTCGCGGAAGGATATTTGCTGTCGGGCGAAACGATCCAGTGGTTCTTCGCGCAATATCTGCGCGATGACCGCGACCGCGACGACTGGCGCTTCGCACCGCTCGACGCAGCGGGCGGCGTGCCCGAGTTCAAGGGCGTCGCGCCGGCGTGGATCGCGGCGGCGGATCACGATCCGCTCTATGACGAGGACATCGCGTTCGCCGCCCGGCTGGAAGAAGCGGGCGTGCCGGTCACGCTCACGCGCTACGAAGGCATGATTCACGAGTTCTTCAAGATGGGCGGCTTCGTGCCGGAAGTCGCCGAGGCGCATGCGGAAGCCGTGAGCGCGCTGCGCGCAGCCTTCGAACGGGTGTAGTTGCCGAAAGGCAGACGAAAATCCGAATTCTCCCCTGCACAGAATCCGCGCTGGATCGTTAAATGGCGGCCCTTGCCATTCGATCCGGTTTTCCTGTGCATATCAGAACGTTGCGCTGTTCGATTTACGCCGCCTTGCTCGTCATCGCGGCGCTCGTCGGCGCATTCAACCTGCTCAACCTGAACGAAGCGTACGGCGACGGGCCGCCGTATTACGCGCGCACGACGAACATGGACAAATGGACCGATCCGCTACCCGTGCTCGCGGCGGTCGATGCTTTCGCGCTGCTGGTCATCTTCGCGTCCTTGTGCCTGGCGCTACGAAAACGCTGATCACGCAATCCCGAACGCAAACGCCCGCTCGAACGCTCCCGGCCGCACGATGCGATGCGAACCGTCATCGTCGCTGCGCTCCTTGATGTCCAACGACAACCCTCGCGCCGACGGACTCACGCGCAGCGCCGTCGTGCTGCGCGTCCCATACTCCGGCGTTTCGATGAACGCCGCCGACAGCACGCGCTCACGCTCGATCGAAATCCCTGTCGACGGCAGATGCTCGTCGTTTGCGATGCGCGGATCGCGCAAGGTCTCGATGAGCACATCGAGCGACGGACGCTCATCGGCATGAATCAGATCGCACAACGCCTCGCGCTGCGCGACGAGCTTCGGCCACGGCGTGTTCAAGAGACTGTTGGATAGACCGTGCACGCCTGCGTCCAGCAGCGCGGGCGGCGCGTCGGCGCGATTGCCGTACCAGCCGAGTTCGCGGCGCGTGAAGTCTCCGCAAAGCAGATTGAAGCCGTTATAGCGATGTCCTTCTTGCGCCACGCCGCGCAGATAGTCGAGCGGCGCGATGCGCTCGCCCGCGAGAAACGCGCTCACGAGCGTGCCGCGCGTCGGTGCGTTCGGCTTCATGTCATCCGGCGCGCGATAGTTCGTCAGCGCGGCGAAGCGGCCATCGCGCGAGACGCCGAGCCAGGTTCCGCCGCCCGTCAGATCGCGGCCGGCGAGCACGCCGGGGGCATCCGTCCACCAGTGCATCGGCTCGGCATCGCGGCGAAAGAATTCGTCGCGGTTGGCCGAGAGCGTCAGCAAGGCGCGGCCATCGTCGTGCGAAGCCGTGGGCTGCCAGTCGAAGACGATCAGACACATGCGCGCGCGGCCTCAGGCATCGACGGGAAACGCATAGGGCAGCGGCACGAAGGTGAGCGTCGGGCCCTCGGCGGAACCGACGTGCACCGTGCCGTTGTCGAGCGCGGCGAGCTTGATCTCGACCAGACAGTCGACGCCGCCGTTCTCCGCGGGCGCCACGTTGACGACGAGTCCGCACGGCTGGCCGGGATCGTCGGAATGAAAGAGCTCGGCGCCGGGCACGGCTGTATCGATGTGATTGCCGACGTGCGCGAGCGCCGTGCGCCGCTTGATCGTGCCGCGATACTGACTGCGCGCGACGATCTCCTGTCCCGGATAGCAGCCCTTCCTGAAGTTCACCGCGCCGAGCACGTCGAAGTTCACCATCTGCGGGACGAACTGCTCGACCGTCGCGTGCGTGATGCGCGGCTCGCCCGCGTGGATATCGAGCCAGTCCCACATCGTTTCGGGGGCGCGTTGCAGTTTTTCATCGAGTTTCGCGAGTTGCGCCTCGACGTCGGCTTTCGGGCCGACCCACAGAAAGCGCGGACGATGCGCCGCGTCCGGCACGCGGATCAGCGAGCCATGCGGACCTTCCACCTTGACGTGCACGCCGTCGGGAAGCGCATCGAAGATGCCGGAAAGCGCTGCGCGCACATCGCCGGCGAAGCCGACCGCCGCCACTTCGGGCGTCGCGTCGGTGAGTTTCGCCTTCGAGCGCAGCACGAACATCGACAGGCGTTTCTGCACGGCGGCCTGCACGTCCCGCGCGATCAAGAGGCGCACCGCGTCCGCCGTGCGCCACATCAGGAACGAGCCGAGCAGGCGGCCCTTCGGCGAGCAGTAGCCCGCGAGGCGCGCGGTGGAGGCATCGAGATGCTGGACATCGTTCGTGACCTGGTTATGCAGGAAAGAGGCGGCGTCCTCGCCCCTGACGTCGATCACGCCGAACTGTGTAAGCGGCATGTAGGCGCCGGCGGTCTTGACGGATTCGTAATCGGAGGCGGCGAGAGCTGTGGTCTGGGAATTCATGAAATGAGCATGAGGTGGTCGGCTGTCAATCCTATCGTTTGGGCTCGGGTCGGCGAAAGCGACTCTGACGCAGGCGGCAAGTTATTATATTGGTCTTATCTCAAGCGTGTTTCGCATGTCCTTTCTGAAGAAATGCGTCGTGGCGGCGGTGCTCGCCGCGATGCTCGCGGCGGCCGTCGCGGGCGGCGTGTACTGGTGGGCGAACCGGCCCATGGAATTGTCGACGCCCGAACTCGACGTCACCATCAAGCCCCACAGCAGCCTGCGCAGCGTGAGCGCCCAGTTGAACCGCGGCGGCGTGCCGGTCGAACCGGAGCTGTTCGTGCTGATGACGCGCGTGCTCGGCCTGTCCTCACAGTTGAAGTCCGGCAATTACGCTTTCAAGAGCGGCATCACGCCCTTTGAGGTGCTGGAGAAGATCGCACGCGGCGACGTCAACGAATATGTCGCGACCGTCATCGAAGGCTGGACGCTGCAGAAAATGCGCGGCGAACTCGACGGCAATCCGGCGCTCAAACACGACACGGCGGGCATGACCGACACCGACCTGCTGCGGGCGATCGGCGCGGCCGAGGTCGACAAGGCGTCGGCCGAAGGGCTGTTCTTCCCGGATACCTATCTGTTCGACAAAGACACGAGCGATCTCGCCATCTATAAGCGCGCATACCGGCTGATGCAGTCGCGCCTCACCGAAGCGTGGAACACGCGCGCCCAGAATCTTCCTTACAAGACGCCTTACGAGGCGCTCATCATGGCGTCGATCGTCGAGAAGGAGACGGGGCGCGCGCAGGACCGGCCGCTCGTCGCGGCGGTGTTCGCGAACCGCCTGCGCATCGGCATGCCGCTGCAGACCGATCCGACCGTGATCTACGGCCTCGGTCCGGCCTACGGCGGCAAACTGAAGAAAAAGGATCTGCAGACGGACACTCCGTACAATACCTACACGCGCATGGGCCTGCCGCCGACGCCTATCGCGCTGCCCGGCGTGGCCGCATTGAACGCCACGCTCAATCCCGCCGCGAGCGGCGCGCTGTATTTCGTGTCGCGCGGCGACGGCAGCAGCATCTTTTCCGACAATCTGGGCGACCACAACAAGGCCGTCGACAAATACATCCGGGGTCAATGAATGGCGCGCGGCAAGTTCATCACGTTCGAAGGCATCGACGGCGCGGGCAAGACCACGCATCTCGACTGGTTCCGCCAGCAACTCGCCGCGAAGCTCGAAAAGAGCGGACATCAGGTCGTGATGACACGCGAACCGGGCGGCACGCCGCTTGGCGAAACGCTGCGCGGCATCCTGCTCAATCAGCCGATGGATCTGGAAACCGAAGCGCTGCTGATGTTCGCCGCACGCCGCGAGCATCTGGCGCAGGTGATCGAACCGGCACTTTCGCATGGCGACTGGGTGCTGTCCGACCGTTTCACGGACGCGACCTTCGCGTATCAGGGCGGTGGGCGCGGCCTGCCGCGCGACAAGCTGGAAGCGCTGGAGCGCTGGGTGCAGGGCGGTTTCCAGCCCGATCTGACCGTGCTCTTCGACGTGCCGACCGACACCGCAAGCGAGCGTCGCTCCGCGGCCCGCGCGCCGGACAAGTTCGAGAGCGAGTCGGACGCGTTTTTCGAGCGCACGCGCAGCGAGTATCTGCGCCGCGCGGCGGAATCGCCGCAGCGCTTTGTCATCGTCGATTCGACCCGTGCGATCGGCGATATTCGCAAAAGACTTGAAGAAGTAGTCTCAAGCCTCTGATTTTACTTGAAAATATCGATGATTTACCCTTGGCAAACCGATGACTGGCAACGTCTCCAGCACTTGCGCGCGCACTGGCCGCATGCGCTGTTGCTGCACGGAGAGGCCGGCATCGGCAAGCTTCAGTTCGCGCAGCATCTGGCGAAGGGCCTGCTGTGCGAAGCGCCCACGGCGAACCACGAGCCGTGCGGCGCGTGTCCGGCATGCCTGTGGTTTTCGCAGGGCAACCATCCCGACTACCGTTCCGTGCTGCCTGAAGCGCTCGCCGGGCTCGCGGCCGGAGGCGCCGACGCCACCGACTCGGCCGAAAAAACGGACGGCGACGAGGGCAAGAAGACTCGCACGCCCAGCAAGGAAATCAAGATCGAGCAGGTGCGCGCGCTGCTGGATTTCTGCGGCGTCGGCTCGCATCGGGGCGGCCTGCGGGTCGTGCTGCTGTATCCGGCCGAGGCGCTAAATGTCGCGGCGGCCAATGCGCTCCTGAAGACGCTCGAGGAACCGCCTTCGGGCGTGGTGTTCCTGCTGGTGTCGGCGCGCGTCGACCGGCTGTTGCCGACCATCATCAGCCGCTGCCGGCAGTGGCCGATGAGCGTGCCGCCGCAGACGGAAGCGAGCGCGTGGCTCGCATCGCAGGGCGTCGACGATCCGGCGGGGCTGCTCGCGCAGGCAGGCGGCGCGCCGCTTGCCGCGCTTGCGCTGGCGAACGACGAGCACCGCGCCTTGCGCGACTTCGCGCTCGCGCAACTGGCCGCCGGACCGAATTGCGACGCCTTCGCGTGCGGGGAGAATCTGCAGAAAGTGCCCGTGCCGCTCGTGCTCGGCTGGCTGCAGCGCTGGCTTTACGACTTGCTTGCGGAGCGCACGGCGGGCCGGCCGCGCTATTTTCCCGGCGCCGCGAAAGCGCTCGCCCGCTGCGCGCACAGCGCCGATTCCGCCGCGCTCGCTCGTTACATGAAGACCGTCACGCGTCAGCGCGCGGTCGAGAACCATCCGCTCAACGCGCGCCTCGTGTTCGAGGAACTGTTCATCGGGTATCGCGGGATTTATACGGCCTGACGCGTTCGCGCCGCGCCGTAGCGAAAGAATTGCATCAAGGAGCACCGGATGTTCGTCGATTCACACTGTCATATCAACTTCGAAGGGCTCGCCGACCGTCTGCCCGACGTGCTCGACAAGATGCGCGCGCACTCGGTCACGCATGCGCTCTGCGTGTCGGTCGATCTGGAAACGCTGCCTTCGGTGCTCGACATCGCCGAACGGTACGAGAACGTGTATGCCTCCGTCGGCGTGCATCCGGATCACGAGGACGCGAAGGAGCCGAGCGTCGCCGAGCTGGTCGAACTGGCTGCGCACCCGAAGGTATGCGCGATCGGCGAGACGGGGCTCGATTACTATCGGCTGGAAGGGCGCAGCATCGACGAGATGGAATGGCAGCGCGAACGTTTTCGCACGCACATTCGTGCCGCACACCAGACTGGCAAGCCGCTCATCGTCCATACGCGTTCGTCGTCGGAAGACACGCTGCGCATCATGGCCGAAGAGCGCGCCGACGTGCCCGGCGGCGTCATGCATTGTTTCACCGAGCCGTGGGACGTCGCCGAAAAGGCGCTCGCGCAGAACTTCCATGTCTCGCTGTCGGGCATCGTCACGTTCAAGAACGCGAAGGATGTGCAGGAAGTCGCGCGGCGCGTGCCGATCGAGCGGCTGCTGATCGAAACCGACTCGCCGTATCTCGCGCCGGTGCCGTATCGGGGCAAGCCGAATGAACCTGCGTATGTGAGTTATGTCGGACGTTTCATCGCGCAGTTGCGCGAGCAGCCGGAAGAGGCCGTCGCGCAAGCCACCACCGCCAACTTCTTCCGGCTCTTCAAGATCGCGCAGCCAGCCTGAGGGCGGCCGGACCGCGCGCAAAAAAACTGTTTCAAGGCAATCCGAAGGTCACTTATGAACAATTCCCCGATGGTTTCCATCCTGTCCGCGTCGAGCGCGCCTGACGTTTCCCGCGCACGCGCTGCGCGCCGTGCCGTGCGCGGTCTGGTCGCCGGCACGCTGCTCGCGGCGTGCGCGATCGCGCAGCCGGTCTGGGCCGCGTCCGTGGACTCGCTCATCAAGGCGGTCAAGTTCGACGACATTTCGGCCGTCAAGAAACAGCTCGCGCAGGGCGCGGACCCGAATACGGTCGACAACACCGGCACGCCGATCATCGTGATCGCGGCGCGCGAGAAGTCCGACAAGGTCGGCCAGTTGCTCGCCGACAATCCGAAGACCGATCTTGAGAAAACCGACCCCGCCGGCGAAAACGCGATGATGCTCGCCGCGCTCAACGGCGACGCCACCTTCGTGAATCTGCTGATCGCGAAGGACGCCGAAGTGAACAAGAAGGGCTGGACGCCGCTGCACTACGCGGCAACCAACGGTCATGACGACATCGTGAAGATTTTGGTCGATCATTCGGCGTACATCGACGCGGGCTCGCCGAACGGCACGACGCCACTGATGATGGCGGCGCGCGGCAATCATCTTTCGACCTGCAAGCTGCTGCTCGACGAAGGCGCGGATCTGCGCGTGAAGAACCAGCTCGGCATGACGGCGGTGGACTTCGCGCGCAAGTACGAGGCGCGGGACGTCGCAGAGGGTCTGCAGGCACGCCTGGATTCGATGCCTCAAGGCGCAGGCGGTGGCGGCGGCGCTCCGCAAAGCGGCTCAAACGGTGCAAAATAGCGCAGCGCGAAATTCGAACGGGGCGAGGGCGGTCAGGCGCGGCCGCCGATCGTCCCAATCGCCCCGATTGCCCCGAACCCGTCGCCCCAACACGAGCCGCCGCTCAACATAAAAGGAAGATCATGCTGCGGGAATTCGTCATCGCCTGTGCTCTCGCAACGCCCGTGTGCGCGTTCGCGTTTACCGGCAACGATCTGAACAAGCTCTGCACCAAAACGGATCCCAATTCGCGAACCGCCTGCGCGGCCTATATCGAAGGCGCGGCGGACGGCATCTACAACACGATCGAGGCGATCGGCGGAACCTCCGGGCCGCAGATCGGCCAGTATTTCTGCCTGCCGGCGGACGTGAAGCCGCAGCAACTCACGGACGCGGTGCGCAAGTACATCGCCAATAATCCCGACAAGGCCGATTTCAACGCGACCACGATGGTCTCGCTCGGTCTCGGCAAGGCGTTTCCCTGCAAGGCGGAACGCTGATCGTCTTTTGACGCCGGGGCGCCATCGGGCGTCCTGGCGTCGCGCTGCATCGCGCGGCGATCCGCATCCGTGCGATGCGGCCTTCGTATTCACTTCGCCGCCTCCACTTTCACGAAGCTGATCTTCGCGACGCTCATGCTCCCACTCGATCACTTCCTGAATCTCGCCGAACGGCCGCTCGGCACCTGGCCCGGCGCGCTGGTCGTCGCCGTCATCGCCGTGGCCGTCGCGGTGGGCGTGCATCGTATCGGCGCGCGCATCCTGACGCGCATCGCGCGGCCTTATCCGCTGATGAGCGTCGTGTTGCGCTACATCGACACGCCCGCGCTCATCCTGCTCATCATCCTCGGCATCGGCTTCGTGATCTTCGAGGCGCCCGATGCGCTGCCTTTGATCGGCGTGCTGCGCGATATCGAAACGGTCGCGCTGATCGCCGCGCTCACGTTCCTCGCGGCGCGTTCGGCCAGCGCGGTGGGCGAGGCGATCGTGCAGGCGCATCCGCTCGACACCGACGACAATCTCAACGCGCGCCGCATCCACACGCAGGCGCGCGTGCTCGCGCGCTCGGTGATGGTGGTGATCGTGATCATCGGCTTCGGCGCGGCGCTGATGGCGTTTCCGAGCGTCAGGCAGATCGGCGCGAGCCTGCTGGCTTCGGCGGGGGTCGCCGGACTCGTCGCCGGGATCGCGGCGCGGCCCGTGCTCGGCAATCTGATCGCGGGCTTGCAGATCGCGCTGTCGCAGCCGATCCGCCTCGACGATGTCGTCGTGATTCAGGGCGAGTGGGGGCGCGTCGAGGAGATCACGGGCACGTATGTTTCGATCCGCATCTGGGACCAGCGGCGGCTCATCGTGCCGTTGCAGTGGTTCATCGAGAATCCGTTCACGAACTGGACGCGCAACAGCTCGCAGATCATCGGCACGGTGTTTCTGTATGTCGATTACCGCATGCCGATCGCACCGCTGCGCGAAGAACTGGAGCGCATACTCGCGCACGCGCCGGAATGGGACGGACGCGTGCAGGTGCTGCAAGTCACCGACGCCACCGATCGCGCCATGCAGTTGCGCGTGCTCGTCAGTTCCTTCGATTCGGCGCTCAACTGGGATTTGCGCTGCCGCGTGCGCGAAGGGCTCGTAAACTTCGTGCAGGCGGCGTATCCGCAGTATCTGCCGCGTGCGCGCGCGGATCTGTCGACGGACAAGGACCGCCACGTCGATTTCGCGCCGCCGCTGGAGCGCCCGGGCACGGCGCAGGCGGCCAGCACGGCGAACACACCCGCCGATCCGGTCGCGAGCCGCGGCGAGCCGAGTGGACCGGACCCGCGCGCACATTCGATGGCATCAACCGGGAAGACCTGAACCCACACGGCATTCTCCAGTCGAAAATTTCGGGTTTATCCTGAAAAATAACGTTCGAAGAGGAAAAGGAAAGCATATGAGCCGTCTCGTCGTCGTATCCAACCGGGTCGCCACACCGACCGAAACCAAGGGCTCCGCGGGCGGGCTCGCCGTCGGCGTCTTCGGCGCGCTGAAGGACAGCGGCGGCGTCTGGTTCGGCTGGAGCGGCGATGTGGTGAGCGAAACCGTCGCGAACCAGGGGCCAAAGCTCGAACAGGACGGCGCGGTGACGTTCGCGACCGTCGGCCTGCCGAAGAAGGACTACGACCAGTATTACCGCGGCTTTTCCAACGCGATGCTGTGGCCGGTCTTCCACTATCGCAACGATCTCGCCGTCTATGAGCGCGACGAATACACCGGCTACCGGCGCGTGAACGCGTGGCTCGCGCACAAGCTCATCAAGCTGCTCGAACCCGACGACATCATCTGGGTTCACGACTATCACCTGATCCCGTTCGCCGAGGCGCTGCGCTCGGCGGGCATCGCCAATCG
The DNA here is from genome assembly GCF_018408855.1 of Caballeronia sp. NK8. Classification (GTDB taxonomy): domain Bacteria; phylum Pseudomonadota; class Gammaproteobacteria; order Burkholderiales; family Burkholderiaceae; genus Caballeronia. Next base: position 1,490,286 of record NZ_AP024322.1, read on the forward strand.
CATCGGATTCTTTCTGCACATTCCGTTTCCGTCGCCGCAGATTCTCCTGAACATCCCGCCGCATGAGGAGCTCGTGAAGTCGCTGTGCTGCTATGACGTCGTCGGCTTTCAGACCGAGCGCGATCGCATCGCGTTTCATGATTACATCGTGCGGCACGCGCACGGCACCGCGACGCCCGACGGACACGTGGAAGCGTTCGGCAGAAAGCTCAGGACGAACGTCTATCGCATCGGCGTGTTTCCGGACGAGATCGCCGAGCAGGCCGAGCGCGGCGAAGCGCGTCAGGACGTGATGGACCTGAAGCAGAGTCTCGAAGGCCGCAAGCTCATCATGAGCGTGGACCGGCTCGATTACTCGAAGGGGCTCGTCGAGCGCTTTCGCGCGTTCGAGCATTTCCTGGAGAAGTCGCCGGAGTGGCGCGGCAACGTCACGCTCGTGCAGATCGCGCCGCCGACGCGCTCGGACGTCGAAACCTATCAGCAGATCCGCCAGAACCTGGAATATGAAGCGGGGCGCATCAACGGCCGTTACTCCGGGCTCGATTACACGCCGATCCGCTATCTCAACCAGCGCTACGACCGCTGGAAGCTGATGTCGCTGTTTCGCGAATCGCAGATCGGGCTCGTCACGCCGCTGCGCGACGGCATGAACCTCGTCGCGAAGGAATACGTCGCCGCGCAGAATCCCGATGATCCCGGCGTGCTCGTGCTGTCGCAATTCGCGGGCGCGGCCGATGAAATGACCGGCGCGGTGATGGTCAATCCGCACGATATCGTCGGCACCAGCGAGGCGATCGGGCGCGCGCTCGCGATGCCGCTCGCCGAGCGCAAGCAACGCTACGAAACCAACATGACGGCGCTGCGCAAGCACGATCTCGGCGTGTGGCGCGACGACTTTCTCGCGGATCTGCGCGGCGCGCCGAAAGCGTAACCGCCGCGCGAAACGAGTGTTTCGCCCCTGTAACAGAGCGATGAAAGTGCAAGAATCGCCCGCGATATGCGCATCGGCCCCCGATAATGCGTTCAACACGACACTCATCGACGGACAGCGCGAGACGGAATAACGCGTAAGGGCAAACCTCGTTGCCCCGCCTTACGGCCCGCTGTCATACTCGATGCGCGTCGCGGCCGGCTCGCGAAGCCTGGCGCCGCACGTCGATATCCGCATGGAGACGAGAACGATGAGAATTGCCCAGATTGCTCCGCTGACCGAATCGGTGCCGCCGAAGCTCTATGGCGGGACCGAGCGCGTCGTGTCGTACCTCACCGAGGCGCTCGTCGAGCTCGGGCACGAGGTGACGCTCTTCGCAACCGGCGATTCGCAGACCAGCGCCAACCTGGAAGCCGTGTGGCCGCGCGCGTTGCGGCTCGATCCGGCGATCCGCGACCGCATCGCGCCTCACATGCTGTTGATGGAACTGGTGCGCCGGCGCGCCGAGGAGTTCGACGTCCTGCACTTCCATATGGACTATTACTCTTTTTCGCTCTTCAAGCGTCAGGAGACGCCGTTTCTCACGACCATGCACGGCCGCCTCGATCTGCCCGAGCAGCAGCCGGTATTCGATACCTTCAACACGGCGCCCGTTGTCTCCATTTCAGATTCGCAACGGCATCCGCTGCCGCAGGCGAAGTGGATCACCACGGTCTATCACGGCTTGCCTGAAATGCTCTACACGCCGCAGCCGGTGCAGCAGAAGTATCTCGCGTTCCTCGGGCGCATTTCGCCGGAAAAGCGTGTCGATACCGCGATCCGCATCGCGGGCCGTTGCGGCCTGCCGATCAAAATCGCCGCCAAGGTCGATGCCGCCGATCACGAGTACTTCGAGCGCGAGATCGCGCCGTTGCTGGAGTTGCCGTACGTCGATTACGTCGGCGAGATCAACGACAGCCAGAAGGCCGAATTCCTGTCGGGCGCGCATGCGCTGCTGTTCCCGATCGACTGGCCGGAGCCCTTCGGGCTCGTGATGATCGAAGCGATGGCGTGCGGTACGCCGGTCATCGCGTTCAATCGCGGCTCGGTGCCGGAAGTGCTGGATGAGGGCGTCTCGGGCTTTATCGTCGAGGATGAAATCGGCGCGGTGGCCGCGGTGAACCGGCTGCACACGTTGCCGCGTGAGCGCGTGCGCGCGCGCTTCGAGGAGCGCTTCACGTCGCATCGCATGGCGCGGCAATATATCGACGCCTACCAGGCGGTCGTGCGCGCGCAAAAGCGTGCGCGCTTCAAGCTGATCGATCGCGCGACCACGTCCTGACCGGTCGAAAAAAACAGAAAAAAACCGCCGTGTGCCGTGACCCGAAGGTCGCGTCACACGGCGGTTTTGCATTCGCCGCGAAACGGCGCGCGCTCAGTACTTGATGCGCGACACCTTCGTGCCTTGCAGCGAGACATCGGCCATCAGACCGGCGTTGGTCAGCACGATGGCTTCGACCGGCTTCGTGGCCGTGGTCGTGTCGATCACGCCGTTCGCGCCCATCTTCACGAGCGCCACGGAGGCATCCGCACCCGCCGACCAGCCGTCGGAATTGCGGAATTTGTCGAGGGCGTCCTGCGTCATGAACAGGAAGATCAGCGCCTTCGATTGCGCACCCGCCTGCAGACCGAACGAGCCGGACGTCGTGCTGTAATAGCCGACGGTGCCGCCGCCCACGCGCAACGCGCCCTTGCCGTACTGCGCGCCGACGATGAAACCCGCCTGCAGCACCGATGGGAACACCAGCACGCCGCGCGCCTTCGCGACCAGTTCGCGCGAGCCGCCTACGGTGGAGTAGAGACGCTGCATGGTGCTGTCGACATCGGCGTCGATGGCACGGCGGTCATCGGAGGCGCCCGCGGCCGCTTCGGCGCCGGTATTCTTATTGGCCGTGCAGCCGGCAAGCGCGAGGCCTCCCAGTGCCAGAACGGCGGTCGACTTGAGCATGAAGTTTCGTCTTTGCATCATTGTTCTCCATCGTGGAATTTAGGAAACCCCATAAGAGCGGGAGGGTGAGGCACGCAAAGTTATAGCACAGCAAAGTGAAACACGAGCCTCGTCCCATGCGCCCACAGCCTTGTCACGCTTGGGTTGTCAGGTTTCGCAACATTTCGGGCTCGATCAATCGAACTTGAAGCTTACTCCGAACCCGGCCTCTAACCGCTGGCCGGGACGGTAAATTACATAAAACTTTCGATTGTTTGATCCGTCTCATATCAGGGTAGACGAAGCTTCGACTAAACCGAAGAGAAACGGCGTTTTCGCCCGAACGCGCCACCTCGAGGCAGGCATAATTTTCGTGCGCCTTGCCCTTTGGCATTGCGAAAACCGCAAAGGCAAGTAGCAACGACCGTACCCGGCCATCGTTCAGGGATGAGTCGTCGTTTTTACTTCGGCGTGCGAGGGCGACGGCGCATGCTGCGGACGCCGCAGCGCGCGCCTGATTCCGCCGATCAACATGCCGAGCACGAGCAGAAACGCGGCCGGCACGACCCAGTAGCCGACGAACGCGTGCCAGAGGTAATCCGCGAGCGTCGCCTTGCGATGCGCGAACTCGTCGAGCGCTTCCTGATGTCTGACCGCGTTGGCCGCGAGGATATCGGCGGGGCAGCCGGCAGCGCGTGCCTCGTCGGGCGACCCGTGGCAACGCCCGGCAGCGCCGGCGGCGCGCTGCGCGTCGGTCAGCTCCCAGGTCGAAAGCGACTTCTGGAGATCGACGTTGTTGTACGCCATCTCCTCGCGCACTTCATTGACCGCGACGATCAGCACCGGCACGAACCAGAACGTGATCACGACGAGCCACCGCCTGAACCAGCGGTTCTTGTGTCTCCATGCCATCCAATGCCTCCATGCGCGGCGTGTCGCCTCGCTCGAAACGGCGGCGGCCGATGGCGTGTTTCTTGTATTGGTGAGGGGGCCGCCTCCGCACCATCTTATGAGAAAAAGACGACGGTGCGAATCAATTGCTTGGGTGCAGTGCAATAACGGCGGCAAAAACGGGTGATTACGAAAGACGCCGCGCGCGAACGGCGCGGCGGTAAGGCAGTCGCCGCCAGCGATCAGCCCTTGTTGCTGAGGCAGCTCTTCATGAACGCCTTGCGGTCGTCGCCTTTCTTGTCTGCCGCCTGGCTGTTGCATGCGGTCATCTTCTGCTGTTGCGTCATCGGCGCGGAGGCGGCGGCCGGCGCTGCCGACAGACAGCTCTTCATGAATGCCTTGCGGTCGTCGCCTTTTTTGTCGCCCGCCTGTTTGTTGCAGTCCGACATCTTGTTTTGCTGGCTGTTGGCGGCCAAGGCTGCATTCGCACCGAGCGTCAGGCTCAGCACGGCGATGAGGGCGGTGGCTCGAATGGTCATGTGACGCTCCCTGATTTGATAGACGGTTATTTTTCGAGGCGGGTGTCCGTAGCGGCATGCCGCCCGAGGCATTATGGCAAACCCAATATGAACGGTGTGCGGCATAGGGTGAAATCGGGAGGGCGGGAATGAGGCTTGCAGGAAGCTTTCATGATCGGCATCAACGATGCTCTTCCGTGCATCGCAGCCGATCCGCACGAAGCAGGCTGCCGACGTATGATCGTGCGACGCATGTCCAACGCTCAAGGAGACGGTTCATGTCCACGCCGCTGTCCGACCATTACAAAGGCTTCGAAATCAAGGTGCAGGCATTGCGGCGCGCGAAGGAGCGCGACGAACCGGATGACGGTCCGCGTCACTTCGATATCGTCGTGACGATCGCGAGAAGCGCGCACGGCGACAGCGGCCGCTCGGTCATGTTCGGCGTGCCCGAACAGGAACCCTTCGACAGTCCGATCGATGCAACGCGCGCGGGCATCGACTACGCGCGCGACATCATCGACAACAAGGTGGAAGGGCAGTCGGTCGAAGATCTTTGAACGTCTCAAAGCTCTACACGTTAGCCCGATTGACCTCACGCGCCTCTCCAACGAGAATCGACGGCGAGCAAACGTTGAAACCACGCCCACAGGGCGACCGAAGGCAAGCGAAGTGTAATGGAGCGCGCGCGACAGGGCGCGCGCTGATCGCTTGCCCTGGCCGTCCGCGCGGCTCGACGCACGGCTCACGTTCGCTGCATCTCGCATGACCAACAAACCAGAACAAAGCACTGGAGATCCGCATGAACCGAACCATTCGCCGGCGCGTCGTCAAGGCCGCCGTCGCGCTCGCCGCGTGCGCGGCACTGCCGCTCGCCTCGTCATCCGTTTTCGCGCAAACGCCGGCCAAGCCGAAGGTCGCGCTCGTCATGAAGTCGCTCGCCAACGAGTTCTTCCTGACGATGGAAAACGGCGCGAAGGACTATCAGGCGCACAACGCCAGCCAGTTCGACCTGATCACCAACGGCATCAAGGACGAAACCGACACGGCCGCGCAGATCCGCATCGTCGAGCAGATGATCGTCTCGAAGGTCGACGCGCTCATCATTGCGCCGGCCGATTCGAAGGCGCTCGTGCCGGTGATCAAGAAGGCTGCGGACGCGGGCATCATCGTGGTGAACATCGACAACCGGCTCGATCCGGACGTGCTCAAGTCCAAGGATCTGAACGTGCCGTTCGTCGGCCCGGACAACAAGAAGGGCGCGCGCAAGGTCGGCGACTATCTCGCGCCCAAACTCAAGAAGGGCGATGAAGTCGCGATCATCGAAGGCGTGACCACCACCACGAACTCGCAGGCGCGCAGCGCGGGCTTCAAGGAAGCTATGGACGCGGCCGGCATGAAGGTCGTAGCGCTGCAATCGGGCGAATGGGAGATCGACAAGGGCAACGCGGTCGCCTCGCAGATCCTGAACGCCAACCCGAACGTGAAGGCGCTCCTGTGCGACAACGACAACATGGCGATCGGCGCGGTGTCGGCGATTCGCGCGGCGGGCAAGGCGGGCAAGGTGCAGGTCGTCGGCTTCGACAACATCGGCGCGATCAAGCCGATGCTCAAGGACGGCCGCGTGCTCGCGACGGCCGACCAGTACGCGGCGAAGCAGGCGGTGTTCGGCATCGACGTGGCGCTGAAGGCGATCGCCGGCCACAAGAAGCAGTCGGAGCTGTCGCAGGTCGTGGAAACGCCTGTCGATCTCATCACCAAGTGAGCCGGCGCGAATGCCTCAAGTTCGCGGCCATCGTGCCGATAACATGCTGACGTGCCCGTGAACCCAGCGAGGATGCACAGCGAGCCTTGAAGCGCCCCATGAACGGATCGAACGATGCGAACGTGCTGACGGTGACAGGCATCGGCAAGACTTACGTCGAGCCGGTGCTGGCGGACGTGTCGCTCGAACTCGTGCCTGGCGAAGTGCTCGCGCTGACCGGCGAGAACGGCGCGGGCAAGAGCACGCTGTCGAAGATCATCGGCGGGCTCACGGACCCGACCACCGGCACGATGACGCTCGCGGGCCAGCCGTACGCGCCGAAGACCCGCTCGGACGCCGAGGCGCTCGGCGTGCGTATGGTGATGCAGGAGCTGAATCTGCTGCCAACCTTGTCGGTGGCGGAGAACCTGTTCCTGAACCGCCTGCCGCGCCGGGGCGCGCTGGGCCGACTCGGCTGGATCGACCGCAAACGGCTTGCCGAAGACGCGCGCCACGCGATGGCGCAAGTCGGGCTCGACGCGATCGACCCGGACACGCTCGTCGGCAGCCTCGGCATCGGGCATCAGCAGATGGTGGAAATCGCGCGCAATCTGATCGGAGATTGCCGCGTGCTGATTCTCGACGAGCCGACCGCGATGCTCACCGCGCGCGAAGTCGATCTGCTGTTCGAGCAGGTCGAGCGACTGAAGGCGCGCGGCGTCGCGCTCGTGTACATCTCGCACCGGCTGGAGGAATTGCGGCGCATCGCCGAGCGCGCGGCCGTGCTGCGCGACGGACGCCTCGTGCACCTCGGCCCGATGGACGAACTCACGAGCGATCGCCTCGTCACGCTGATGGTCGGGCGCGAGATCGGCGAGCGCATCGATCTGGGCGAGCGCCGTATCGGCGGCGTCGCATTGAAGGTGGAAGGCATGACGCGCGGCGCCGTGGTGCGCGATGTCTCGTTCGACGTGCGCGCCGGCGAGATTTTCGGCGTGAGCGGGCTGATCGGCGCGGGCCGCACCGAGCTCATGCGGCTCATTTACGGCGCGGATCGCGCGGACGCGGGCACGGTGTCGATCGCGCGACACGGCGAGGCGCTGCGGCGCGTGTCGGTGCAATCGCCTTCGGATGCGGTCGAAGAAGGCATCGCGCTGATCACGGAGGATCGCAAGGGCGAGGGGCTGTTGCTCAGCCTGCCCATCGCCGCGAACGTTTCACTGGGCAACCTGGGCGCGGTGGCGCGGCGCGGAGTCGTCGACACGCGCCGGGAAGCGGCGCTCGCGCAACGCCAGATCGACGCGATGCGGATCCGCACGTCGGGCCCGGCGCAGGCGGTGTCGGAGCTGTCGGGCGGCAACCAGCAGAAGGTCGTGATCGGCCGCTGGCTCGCGCGCGATTGCTCGGTGTTGCTGTTCGACGAGCCGACGCGCGGGATCGACGTCGGCGCCAAGTTCGATATTTACGGGCTGATGGGCGCGCTGGCCCGCGAAGGGCGCGCGCTCGTCGTGGTGTCGAGCGATCTGCGCGAGCTGATGCTGATCTGCGACCGGATCGGCGTGATGTCCGCCGGACGCATGACAGGCGTGTTCGAGCGCGCGAACTGGACGCAGGACGCGCTGCTCGCGGCGGCGTTCTCGGGCTACGCGAAGCGCGAGGCGATCCTGCACGAGCCTATCGCGCCCGACGCGAAAGCGCCCGAAGACAACGTGGAGCATTGAATGAGCGAAGCGAACCTGCCCGCCGACGCGCCGAAGAGCACGAAAGGCGTCGGCACGCGTCTGGGCATTTCGAATTACCTCGGTCTCGCGGGCGCGCTCGCTGCGATGATCGCGCTGTTTTCGGTGCTGAGCCCGCACTTTCTGACGTACGACACGTTCAGCACGATCGCGAACCAGATTCCGGATCTGGTCGTGATGTCGGTGGGCATGACGTTCGTGCTGATCATCGCGAGCATCGATCTGTCGGTGGGATCGGTGCTCGCGCTGGGCGCGTCGGTGGTGAGCGTGGCCGCGCTCAAGTGGCACTGGCCGGCGTTTCCCGCCGCGCTGATCGGGCTGGCGGCCGCCGCGCTGACGGGCGCGGTGACCGGCCTCGTGACGGTGGCGTGGCGGATTCCGTCGTTCATCGTGTCGCTGGGCGTGCTGGAAGGCGCGCGCGGGCTCGCGTATCAGATGACGAACTCGCGCACGGCGTACATTGGAGATGCGTTCGATTTTCTGTCGAATCCGATCGCGTTCGGCATCTCGCCCGCGTTCCTGATCGCGGTCGCGGTGATGATAGTTGCGCACTTGGTCTTGACCCGGACGGTTTTTGGCCGATATCTCGTAGGGATCGGCACGAACGAGGAAGCGGTGCGGCTCGCGGGCGTCAATCCGCGCCCGTACAAGGTGATCGTGTTCGCGTTGATGGGCGCGCTGTCGGGGCTCGCGGCGCTGTTTCAGATCTCGCGGCTGGAGGCCGCCGATCCGAACGCCGGCGCCGGCGTGGAGCTGCAGGTGATCGCGGCGGTCGTGATCGGCGGCACGAGCCTGATGGGCGGGCGCGGCTCGGTCATCAGCACGTTTTTCGGCGTGTTGATCATCTCCGTGCTGGCGGCGGGTCTCGCGCAGATCGGCGCGAACGAGCCGACCAAGCGCATCATTACCGGCGCTGTGATTGTGGTGGCGGTGGTGCTGGACACATACCGCAGTAGACGCAAACGTGTGTAATTAGCGACTGAGCGGTAACTGAGCGGTGACTGGTTGAGGGACGGCGACGGCGCGCGCTCCGCACGGGGTGGAGAAGCGGCCGGCGACGGTAGTGAGCATGAGCAGGCAGGGCGCGGGGAAAGCAACGCGGCGCATGAAAACGATGAGCGCCGCACGCCTTACGACCAATAAGAGAGCAGCAGGACCTAAGAAAAGCGAAGGACGATGTATGGCGACGATCAAAGACGTGGCAGCCATTGCCGGGGTGTCGTTTACGACGGTATCCCACGTAGTGAACAATTCGCGGCCGGTGTCGGCCGACGTGCGGGCTAAAGTCGAGCGGGCGATCCGTGAGCTCGACTACGTGCCGTCGGCGGTCGCGCGCTCGCTGAAGGCGCGTTCGACGGCGACCATCGGGCTTTTGGTGCCGAACGCGACGAATCCGTATTTCGCCGAGCTTGCGCGCGGCGTCGAGGATGGCTGCGCGAAGAACGGCTATTGCGTGTTCTTCTGCAACTCCGACGACGATCCCGCGAAGCAGCGCAGCTATCTGCGCGTGCTGCAGGAAAAGCGCATCGACGGGCTGGTGATCGCGTCGGCGGGCGAGGACGCGGTGCTCGCGCAATGTCTCGCGGGGGCACGCGAGCCGCTCGTGATCGTCGATCGCAATATCGAGGGGCTGCAATCGGACCTCGTGCAGATCGATCACGAAAAGGGCGCGTATCTCGCCACGCGGCACTTGCTGCAACTCGGGCACTCGCAGATCGGCTGCATCACCGGACCGGTCGCGACCGCCGTTTCCGCGATGCGCCTGCACGGCTTCATCCGCGCGATGGCGGAACGCGGCATCGAGATCGCGCCGAACGCGATCGTGCAGAGCGACTTCTCCGCGACAGGCGGTTACGCCGCGGCCTCGCAATTGCTGGACAACATGAAGCCGACCGCGATCTTCGCGTGCAACGACATGATGGGCATCGGCGCGCTGCGTGCGGCGGCCGAGCGCCACATCAACGTGCCGACGGATTGCTCGATCATCGGCTTCGACGATGTCGAGCTGTCGCGCTACACCTATCCGGCCTTGTCGACGGTCGGACAGTCGGTGCGCGCGCTCGGCGAAATGGCCGCGCAGACGCTGATCGACCGGATCACCGGCAAGCTGACCGGAACGACGCGCCGGCGCGTGGTGCCGCCGCGCCTCGTGCGCCGCGAATCGACCGCGGTGGTGCCGGAAGCGCGGCGCGCCGCGAATGGATAACGAACGCTGTTAAAAGGAAGCAAGATGGGCGATGCAGGCAGGACCGGCCGCGTGACCGTGGTCGGCAGTCTCAACATGGATCTCGTCGCGCGCGCGCCGCGGCTGCCGCGGCCGGGCGAGACGCTCGCCGGGCACGCGTTCGCGCAGGTGCCGGGCGGCAAGGGCGGCAATCAGGCGGTCGCGGCGGCACGGCTGGGCGCCCAGGTCACGATGATCGGCTGCGTCGGTAACGACTCGAACGGCGCGACGCTCAAGGCCAGCCTGGAAGCGGAGGGCATCGACTGCACCGCGCTCGCGACCAGCACGGACGCGCCGACGGGCGTCGCGCTCATCGTCGTCGATGACGCGAGCCAGAACGCCATCGTCATCGTCGCGGGCAGCAATGCCGAGGTGTCGCCCACGCGCATCGAGGCGCACGAAGCGCTGCTCGCGCAAGCCGACGTCGTCGTCTGCCAGCTCGAAACGCCGCTGGAAACCGTGCGCGCCGCGCTCGCCACCGGCCGGCGGCTCAAACGCGTGACGGTGCTCAATCCCGCGCCCGCCGCACGCAAACTGCCGCCGGACTGGTTTCCGCTCATCGACTATCTGATTCCGAACGAACTGGAAGCGGCGACGCTGTCGGGCGTCGCCATCGACACGCCGGACGACGCGCGCCGCGCCGCGCAGGCGCTCAAGGCGAAGGGCGCGCGCAACGTGATCGTGACGCTCGGCGCGCAAGGCGTGCTCGCGCTGCTCGACGGCGCCGGCGATGACGGCGTGCATCTGCCGTCGCCGCAAGTCGACGCCGTCGATACGACCGCCGCCGGCGACACCTTTATCGGCGGCTTCGCGGCGGAGCTCGCGCGCGGCGCGGCCGCGATGGATGCGATCGGCTTCGGCCAGCGCGCCGCCGCCATCGCGGTCACGCGCGAAGGCGCGCAGCCATCCATTCCGCACCGCAGCGAAATTTCGGCATAACTTTTCAATGTTCGTTGAAAAACGGCGCGCCTGACGCGCCGTTTTCTTTTCATACGAAACAATTCCCTCAAGTGCTCAGGCTTTCGCGCCGTTTACGTCGATAGCGGACGCGCGATCCTCGCGCGCACGCCCCATCGACGGAAAGGACGGCGCGCATCGGCCGCGCGGACGTCAGCCGGCGCGTTTTCGGACAATGTCCCGCGCGCCGGCCGTCAAATCGGCCGGGAGACCCGCTCGCAAGCGGCATCAGGGAAAACTCAATGAAAAAGGCTTTGACGATCAAGGCGCGCCTCGGCATCTCGATGGCGTTTCTGGGTGCGCTGCTCATCGCGATCGGCGCGCTGGGGCTCACCGGCATGAGCCATTCGAACGGCGCGTTCCTCAACACCTACGCCGTGCAGATGCCCGCCGCGATCGCGGTCGGCAACGCGGAAATGTACGCGGCGCGCGAGCGGCTCGTGTTCGATCGCGCGGCGCTGCTCGCCGGCACGCCCGAAGTGGCCGCGACCGTCGAGCGCGCGCGCATGATGCGCGAGCGCGCCGACGGCTTCTGGAAGGAATACACGTCGCTGCCGCAGTCGCCGGAGGAAAGGCGTCTCGCCGAGACGGCGCAGGACCGGCGTCTCGCGCTGCAAGGCGTCGTCGACAAGGGCATCGCGGCGGTGCTGGCGAACGATCACGACGGCATCATCGCGAACGCCAAGTCGATGCAGTCCACCTATAACGAACTCGCCAACGCGAACGACGCGCTGCGCAAGTTTCTGACCGAAGCGTCGAAGAAGAGCTACGAGGAGACGCAAAGCCGCTTCCTGTGGTTCCGCGCGCTGAGCCTTGCCGCCGTCGCGCTCGGCATGGCGGCGGCCGCGTTCGCGTGGGTGTCGCTGCGGCGCGCGATCGCGCGGCCGCTCGAAGCCGCGCTCGGCCACTTCGAGGCGATCGCCGCAGGCGATCTGCGCCGCGAGGTCGTCGTCACGTCGCGCGACGAAATGGGGCAGTTGCTCGAAGGCCTCGCCAGGATGCGCACGAGCCTGCTGACGACCGTGCGCACCGTGCGCTCGGGCAGCGAATCGATCGCCTCGGCGACGCAGCAAATCGCCGCAGGCAATACCGATCTGTCGTCGCGCACGGAGGAACAGGCGTCGGCGCTGCAGGAAACCGCGTCGAGCATGGAAGAGCTGACCGGCACCGTCCGCCAGAACGCCGACAACGCGCGGCAGGCGAGCGCGCTCGCGGCGAACGCGTCGGAGATCGCGGGCAAGGGCAGCGCGGTGGTCACGCAGGTCGTCGATACCATGCGGGAGATCAACGGCAGCTCGTCGAAGATCGCGGACATCATCACGATCATCGAGGGCATCGCGTTCCAGACCAATATTCTCGCGCTCAATGCGGCGGTCGAGGCGGCGCGCGCGGGCGAGGAAGGGCGCGGCTTCGCGGTGGTCGCGGGCGAGGTGCGCAGCCTGGCGCAGCGCTCGTCGGCGGCGGCGAAGGAAATCAAGGAACTGATCGACACCTCGGTGGCGCGCGTGCGGACCGGTACGACGCTCGTCGACGAAGCGGGCCGCACGATGAGCGAGATCATCGGCGCGGTGCAGCGCGTGACCGACATCATGGGCGAAATCGCGGCGGCGTCGGAGGAGCAGTCGAGCGGCATCGATCAGGTGTCGCGCGCGGTCACGCAGATGGACGAAGTGACGCAGCAGAACGCGGCGCTCGTCGAGGAGGCGGCCGCCGCCGCGCAGTCGCTCGAAGATCAGGCCGCGCGGCTGCGGCAGGCAGTGGCGGTGTTCCAGGTCGCGGACGGCGTCACGCCCGCCGTGACGAAACCCGCGCCGGCGGCGAACATTGCATCGCCTGCAACGGTGGCCGCGCTCGTCGCGCGAAAGCCCGTCGCGGCGGCGCCGGCGAAGCGCGCCGCGCCCGTTTCGGCGGGCGCGCCCCGGACGGCGGCAACCGCGGATGCAGGCGGCGACTGGGAGACCTTCTGAGCGGCGCATGACGCGAATGCGCGCGAATCCACACGCGCGCGACCAATGCCGATCCGGTAACCCGTACACTGACGGGTGTGCGTCACCGTTCACTCGAGGATATGAACATGACCGGATCGACACTCGCCGCGAAACTCGCGGACGCCCGCCGCCGGCATCAACTGATCGACGTGCTGGAGCCCGCCGACCTCCCGGCCGACACGCCTACCGCCTACGCGATCCAGCACGAGATGCTGAGAGAGTCGGACGGGCGCATCGGCGCGTGGAAGATCGGCGCCCGCGCGCCCGACGCGCTCGCCACGGGCGCGCCGATCGACGCCGCGCTGGTCCATGTTTCACCGGCGCGGCTGCCCTTCGAATCGTTCTTTCGCGTGCTGGTGGAACTCGAGATCGCGTTTCGCTTCGCGTATGCGCTGCCCGCGCGACACGACCCTTACACGCGCGACGAAGTGTTCGATGCGATCGGCGGCGTCGCGGTCGCGCTCGAAGTGGTCGACAGCCGTTTCGCGCAGTGGCCCAATCTCGACCCGCTCGCCCAGCTCGCGGATTCGCAGAACAACGGCGCGCTCGTCGTGTCGGGCATGGAGCCTTATGACGTGATCGCGCCGGGCTTCGACTTCCTCACGCCGCGCCTGGAATTCACACTCGATGGCATGTCGATCGCGCCTGCCGCGCTCGGCAATCCGGCGGGCGACCCGCGCGAATTGCTGCCGTGGCTCGTCAACCATTGTTCCCGCATGGGTTTGACCGTCGAACCCTTCTGGACGATCACCACAGGCTCCTACACCGGCGCGGTTCGCGTCGACGGACCAGCAATGCTGCATGGCGCGATCGATCGCATCGGCGAACTGGAACTGGTGCTCGCATGAGGACGGAAACACCATACATCGGGAACGGTTATTGATGAACTCGCGCCAGCGTGAGCAAGGTCGCATTGGCGGACAAGACCAGTGGATATGTAGCGGGGAGCGCGCGGCAACGAACAGGCAGGAACGATGTCGAGCAAGAGGATAGAGTCATTGGGATGAGGATTGTAGGTGAACGAAAATAACTCACCAAGCTAGGAATTCTTCGAAGCAAATGAACAACGCAAGTGCGTGAAAAAAAATTCGAAAGGGTTTAGGATGATTTCAAGCGATGTCGTTTCGATTACGCGCGTTGCGCACGGCATAGCTTTCTGACTTCGGCGAGGAGGTAGCATGGATATCTACAGCAGTTTCGCGACCCGCTTCGAAAAAACCCGCGAGGAGGAATTCTCGCTCGAAGAGTATCTCGCGCTCTGCAAAGAAGATCCGGCCACATACGCAACAGCGGGCGAACGCATGTTGACGGCCATCGGGGAACCGGAGATGGTCGACACTCGCCTCGACCCGCGTTTATCGCGTGTGTTTGCAAACAAGAACATCAAGGTGTACCCCGCGTTCCGCGAGTTCTACGGCATGGAGGACGTGATCGAGAACGTGGTGTCGTACTTCCGGCACGCGTCGCAGGGTCTCGAAGAAAAGAAGCAGATTCTTTATCTGCTGGGTCCGGTGGGCGGCGGCAAGTCGTCGATCGCCGAACGGCTGAAGCAGCTCATGGAGCGCGTGCCGTTCTATTCGCTCAAGGGCTCGCCCGTCAACGAATCGCCGCTCGGTCTCTTCGATTACGACGAGGACGGTCCGGTGCTCGAAGAGCAGTACGGCATTCCGCGCCGCTATCTCAAGAGCATCCTCTCACCGTGGGCCGTGAAGCGCCTGCACGAGTACAACGGCGACATCCGCAAGTTCCGCGTGGTGCGCCGCTATCCGTCGATCCTTCGCCAGATCGGCATCGCGAAGACGGAACCGGGTGACGAGAACAATCAGGACATCTCGTCGCTCGTCGGCAAGGTGGACATCCGCAAGCTCGAAACCTATTCGCAGGACGACGCGGACGCATACAGCTATTCCGGCGGCCTGTGCCTCGCCAACCAGGGCCTGCTCGAATTCGTCGAAATGTTCAAGGCGCCGATCAAGGTGCTGCACCCGCTGCTCACCGCGACCCAGGAAGGCAACTTCAAGGGCACGGAAGGCTTCGGCGCGATTCCGTTCGACGGCGTCATCCTCGCGCACTCGAACGAGTCGGAGTGGAAGGCGTTCCGCAACAACAAGAACAACGAAGCACTGCTCGACCGTATCTTCGTGGTGAAGGTGCCGTACTGCCTGCGCTACGGCGAAGAGATCAAGATCTACGAGAAGCTGCTGCGCAATTCGTCCCTCGCCGAGGCGGTTTGCGCACCGGGCACGCTCAAGATGATGGCGCAGATGGCCGTGCTCACGCGACTGCACGAACCGGAGAACTCGAGCCTGTTTTCGAAGATGCAGGTCTACGATGGCGAGAACCTGAAGGACACGGACCCGAAGGCGAAGTCGTATCAGGAGTATCGCGATTACGCGGGTGTCGACGAAGGCATGACGGGCGTCTCCACGCGCTTCGCGTTCAAGATCCTGTCGCGCGTCTTCAACTTCGATTCGAGCGAGGTCGCCGCGAACCCGGTGCACTTGATGTACGTGCTCGAACAGCAGATCGAGCGCGAGCAGTTCCCGCCGGAAACGGAGCAGAAGTATCTGTCGTTCATCAAGGACGTGCTGGCTTCGCGCTATGCCGAGTTCATCGGCAAGGAGATTCAGACCGCTTATCTGGAGTCGTATTCGGAGTATGGACAAAACATCTTCGACCGCTATGTGACGTACGCCGACTTCTGGATTCAGGACCAGGAGTTCCGCGATCACGACACCGGCGAGAGCTTCGACCGCGCGGCATTGAACGCCGAACTGGAGAAGATCGAGAAGCCCGCGGGCATCAGCAACCCGAAGGATTTCCGCAACGAGATCGTGAACTTCGTGTTGCGCGCGCGTGCGGCCAACGGCGGCAAGAACCCCGCGTGGATCAGTTACGAGAAGCTGCGCGTGGTGATCGAGAAGAAGATGTTCTCCAATACCGAAGAACTTCTGCCGGTGATTTCGTTCAACGCAAAGGGATCGGCCGAAGAGCAACGCAAGCACGAGGACTTCGTCAATCGCATGGTCGCGAAGGGCTACACGCCGAAGCAGGTGCGCCTGCTGTGCGACTGGTATCTGCGCGTGCGCAAGTCGTCGTGATGTAGAGTAGGGAATGACGGGAGTGGGCGCGCTTGGTGCCTGGCTCCCGTCCCGCGCAAAAGCGATAGTTAGAATGTCCATACCGCTCAGGCGTGCGGATTGCGTCCAGGCGGTCCAATGGACACTTTGCGAGACGAAAGACGCCGCGCACCGCCGTTCGATTGCGCAGCGCCTCTCAACCTCGCCCATAACGCGGGAGACTGGATGTGCTGCACCAAATCATCGACCGCAGGTTAGCCGGCAAGAACAAGAGCATCGCCAACCGCGAACGCTTCCTGCGACGCGTCAAGAGTTACATTCGCCGCGCGGTTTCCGACGCGGTGCGTGATCGCAGCATCAAAGACATTCAAAGCACGCAAAGCATCACGATCCCCAAGAAGGACATCTCTGAGCCCTCGTTCCGTCACGGACCGGGCGGCAAGCGTGAGTTCGTTCATCCTGGTAACGCCGATTACATTCGCGGCGACAAGATTCCGCGTCCGCCGGGCGGCGCGGGAGGCGGCGGCAAGAGCGCCAGCAACGAGGGCGAAGGGCAGGATGATTTCGTCTTCGAACTGTCGCGCGAAGAATTCATGCAGTATTTCTTCGACGATCTCGAACTGCCACGCCTCGTGAAGACCCAATTGCTGGCCGTGCCGACGTGGAAGAACGTGCGCGCAGGCTGGGCGGCGGAAGGCACGCCGAACAATATCGATGTGGTGAGATCGTTGCGCTCCGCGCTCGGGCGCCGTATCGCGCTGGGCTGGCCGCTCGCGTCGCAGTTGCGCGAGATGGAACGCCAGCTCGAACAGTTGAAGGAAGAGGGCGCCGAGCCGGAAGAGATTGCGCGGCTCGAAGCGGACATCGTCATCATGCAGGGCCGCATCACGCGCATTCCGTTCATCGATCCGTTCGATCTGCGCTATATCAACCGCGTGAAGCAGCCCACGCCATCGAGCAAGGCGGTGATGTTCTGCCTGATGGACGTTTCAGGCTCGATGGACGAGCAGCGCAAGGACTTGTCCAAGCGCTTCTTCATCCTCTTGTATCTGTTCCTGCAACGCAACTACGAGAAGATCGAAGTCGTGTTCATCCGGCACCATACGCGCGCCGAGGAAGTGGATGAGGAGACGTTCTTCCATTCGACGGAAAGCGGCGGCACGGTTGTGTCGAGCGCGCTCGAACTCATGAAGAAGATCATGGACGAGCGTTACTCGCCGACTGAATGGAACATTTACGGCGCGCAGGCATCCGACGGCGACAACTGGACGGACGATTCCCCGAAGTGCCGCAAGCTGCTGGCGGAAGACATCCTGCCGAAGGTCCGGTATTTTGCCTATATTCAAGTAGCGCCGGAAGAGCAGAATCTCTGGCTGGAGTATGCTCAACTCGCCTTGGGCGCGCCTGAACTGGCGATGAAAAAAGTCGATTCGGCGGCGGACATCTACCCGGTGTTCCGCGAGCTGTTCGAAAAGCAGCAGGCGGCCGCATGACGAGCGGGCATTTGCAAAACGAAACGCGGGGGTATCAGCTGGAAAGCACGGACGATCGTCTTGCTTCCCGGCTCGGTCCCGAAGCGGGACAACGCAAGGCGTCCGCAGAGATGGAAGAGGCGCACGAGGAAGGCAGAATGAATGTTGCAGAGAAGCGGCGGCCATTGCCGTGCCCGTCGGACTGGACGGTCGAGCTGATCGAGGAATACGACGCCGAAATTTCCCGCGTCGCGAATCGCTATGGTCTCGACACCTATCCCATCCAGCTCGAGATCATCAGCTCCGAGCAGATGATGGATGCCTATGCTTCCGTCGGCATGCCGGTGAATTATCGGCACTGGTCGTTCGGCAAGCACTTTCTCGCGACGGAGAAAGGCTATCGGCGCGGGCAGATGGGCCTCGCGTACGAAATCGTGATCAACTCGAATCCCTGCATCGCGTATCTCATGGAAGAGAACACCATGACGATGCAGGCGCTCGTGATCGCCCACGCGGCGTACGGGCACAACTCGTTCTTCAAGGGCAACTATCTGTTCCGTCTGTGGACGGACGCGCACGCGATCATCGATTACCTCGTCTATGCGAAGAATTACATCGCCGAGTGCGAGGAGCGGTATGGCCTGGATCGCGTGGAGGAACTGCTCGATTCGTGTCACGCGCTGATGAACTACGGCGTCGATCGCTACAAGCGGCCGCAAAAGCTGTCGCTGGCGAAGGAAGCTGCAATGCGGCGCGAGCGTGAAGCGTATCTGCAATCGCAGGTCAACGAACTGTGGCGCACGCTGCCGAAGGGCAAGGAGCCGACCGCGGAAGAAACCGAAAGCCGCTATCCGCCGGAGCCGCAGGAGAATCTGTTGTACTTCGCGGAGAAGAACGCGCCCTTGCTGGAGCCGTGGGAGCGCGAAGTCATTCGCATCGTGCGCAAGATCGGCCAGTATTTTTATCCGCAGCGGCAGACGCAGGTCATGAACGAAGGCTGGGCGACGTTCTGGCATTACACGCTGCTGAACACGCTCTACAACGAAGGCCGTCTCGAAGACAGCTTCATGATGGAGTTTCTGCATTCGCACTCGAACGTCGTGTATCAGCCGCCGGTGACGAAGCCGTATTACAGCGGCATCAATCCGTACGCGCTCGGCTTTTCGATGATGAGCGATATCCGCCGCATCTGCGAAAACCCGACGGACGAAGACCGCGAATGGTTCCCGGAGCTCGCGGGCAGCGACTGGCTGGAGTCCCTGCATTACGCGATGCGTAATTTCAAGGATGAGAGTTTCATCGCGCAGTATCTGTCGCCGCACCTGATTCGCGAGATGCGTCTATTCTCGATTCTCGACGACGACATGCGCGACGCGCTGGAAGTGTCGGCGATTCATGACGGCAGCGGGTATCGGTATGTGCGCCAGGCGTTGTCGCGACAGTATGATATTCATCATCGCGAGCCGAATATTCAGGTGTATTCGGTGAATACGCGCGGTGATCGGAGTCTGACGCTGCGTCACTTCATGACCGATAATCGCCATCTCGCGAACGATAGCGACGAAGTGCTCAAGCACATGGCGCGCTTGTGGCAGTTCGATGTTTATCTGGAAAGCGTCGATGAGAATGGCACGGTGAGGAAGCGGTTCGATTGCCGGTATGTGGCGCCGAATGTGCGGTAGGGTTTGTTTCGTTGAAGGCAGGTTGAACCGGCTCCTTGTGGGCCGGTTTTTTATTGGGGCTTGCTGGTTGATTTACTTTGTCGCAGCGGATGCCATTTCGGTCTTTTCGCCCGAAAAATAAGAGAATTCGTGTAAACACACGCGGAAAAGGAGACGAGAATCAGTGTGTGGGCACACTAAATTAACGGTTAAGGAGCGAATATGGCCGTCGATACACCACCAAGGACCGGACTTGAGAAATGGAAAGATGGGATAAGAGCAGCAACGAAAAATGAGAAATGGAATAGTTGGGATGGTGAAATCCAGACGGCAGTCAGCGAATACAACCATCATCTCGTTAGTGCGACAGGGTGCTTCTTCCTCGACTGGCGCCTGATCAAGGCGATATTGTGGGTCGAGTCCGGCGCGAACAACCCGGAATGGCAAATCAAGCCAATGCGAATCGGAGTAGCGGGCGACCCCGGATTGCCATCGTTCCTTTCAGGTAAAGAAGGCGGCGAGTTGATTCTACCTTCGATGTGGGAAGGCAGACTCACGATAGCGTCGGCCCGATCGATCCCTGCCCATAACATACGTGCCGGCATCGGTTACTTGCTCATGCGTATGGCCAATTTCAAGTATCGCAGCGTACTGGACACCAACGCGACAGTCTATGAGGTTACGGTCAAGGCAGGCGATAGTCTCGAAAAGATTGCCAAGGCACAGGGAAGCACGGTCGAGGTATTGAAAAACTTGAATCCGATGGCGAGCATGCTGCAACCTGGGCAGGTTTTGAAATATCAGAAAGCGTCGATCAAAAGAGTCATTACGGGCTGGCGGCACTTATCGCCGTCGTCCGTCGCGAATTACTATAATGGGGACGGTGATTCCGACTACGTGGAGAAACTTGAATTTGTATTGGAGTCGATTCGATCGCCAAAGGAGGGTGAATTTTGCGTGCAATAAATAAGGTATTTTCAGGATTGTTAGCAATCTGCATCCCGGCAGTTGTTCTCGCCACTCCCGCAAATCGTGCTTTACGCGAACAATGCAGCGAGTTTTCCCAAGCAGGAGTGCGGGATTGTCTTGCAACGAAAGCTGACGAGAGCCAACAAGCACTCACGCGCGCGGAAAACGACGCTGTAAACGCACTAGAAAAATGGGACGAGGATGATAAATATGTCCGTATAGCCAAAGCCAATCTGGCCAATTCGAACAGGATATTCTCTCAATATCGTAAAGCGCAATGCAAGTTTTCCCAGTCGCTCAGCGGCGGCGGGGCTGGGGATTCCCACGAAATTCGGCGACTCGCATGCGTTGCCGAATTAAACGGCAATCGTGCCGAACAGTTGCGTGACGCTGCTTCCGCATTACATTTCAGATAGACAACAAACCGACGACAGGCAAACACCCACTGAGTATTTGCCTGATTTTATAAAATAGAATCAAGTTCGCCATGAGCAGTGGCGCAGGCGACAAATTTTGAGGCAAATGAATACCATTTTTTAGGTCTGGCAGCACTCTGCTTCTCGACAATCCTCCTCGCCGCTCCCACGAATCTTGCCTTGCGCGAAGAATGCAGCGAATTTTCTCAGGGCGAAATGCGGGAATGTCTAGCCAAGAAGGCTGACGAAAGCCAACAAGCACTTACGCGTGCCGGAAATTCTGCAGTGAGCGCACTCACGCAATGGAACGAAGATGATAAATACGTCCGTGCGGCGAAAACCAATCTCGCCAAGTCGAACAAAGTATTCGCCCGATATCGCGAAGCTCAGTGCGGCTTCTTAACATCGCTCGGCGGCGGCGCGATTGGCAATGCGCTCGAAATCGGGCGGCTCGCATGTGTTGCCGAACTGAACGGCAATCGCGCCGAACAGTTGCGCGACGCCGCTTCCGCACTACATTCCAGATAAAGCAGACGACAGACGAACACCCGCTACGCACTCTCCTGATCCTGCGAAAACAAATCCCAGCTCGCCATGAACAGCGCCGCCACCAACGGCCCGATCACAAACCCGTTGATCCCGAACAGCGCCATACCGCCGAGCGTCGAAATAAGCACGACCCAATCAGGCATCTTCGTATCCTTGCCGACGAGAATCGGCCGCAGCACGTTATCGACGAGCCCGATCACCACCACGCAGAACACGACGAGAATCAGCCCCTTGAAAATCGCTCCCGTCATGAAAAAATAAAGCGCTGCGGGCACCCAAACAAACGCCGCGCCAACCGCTGGCAGCAGGGAAAGAAACGCCATCAGCACACCCCACAGCAGCGAGCCGCCGATGCCCAGAATCCAGAAAATCATCCCGCCGAGAAACCCCTGCACCGCCGCGACCGCGATATTGCCCTTAACCGTCGCGCGCACCACCGTGGTGAACTTCACGATCAAATGTTGCTTGGGTTCCGCGTCCAGCGGGATCGCGCGCCGGATGCGCCGGCCGATCTCACCACCATCGCGCAGCAAGAAGAACACGAGATACAGCATCACGCCGAAACTGACGACGAACTGAAACGTGTTCTGTCCGATCGACAATGCCTGCGTCGCCGCAAACTGGCTGATCTGCGAAGCGCCTTCCATCAGCTTGCGCTGTATGCCGGGGATGTCGTCGAGCCCGAAACGCCCGAGCAGTTGCTGAACCGATACCGGCAGCGCATGCAGGACATGCTGGAAGTACAACCCGAAGTTCAGCTCGCCGCTCTTGATGCGCGCATAGACGAGGGCGATTTCCTGCACCAGCGTCACCGCGACCACAGCGAGCGGAATGATGACGATGAGAATCGCGGCGGCCAGCGTCGTCAGCGCGGCGAGATTGCGGCGCTTGCCGAAGCGCGCGGCGAGATAGCGCTGCATCGGCTGAAACAGGATCGCGAGAATCGCACCCCAGAAGATCGCGCCGAAAAACGGCAGCAACACCCACGCGAGCGCGAGCGTCACGACGAACAACAGGATGTGAAAGAAATTCTGATGTACGGTGTGGTTATCCATTATCGACTGGTAAGGCGGGCAGAAGGGCGAGAAGCGTTCGCGCGAGGCGGGCCATGCTATCACGGGCCCTCGAACGGTTTTCGCGCTCCGGGTTCGAGCAAGAATCTCTCCCAAGGTTCGCGCGCCGCTGGAGCCTGACCCCGCGCGTCGACTAAAATCCGGCTTCCATTCCTTGCGGATCGCTTTCCGGCTAGCCGGGAGGCCATGTCCGCTCTACGCATCGAACAATGAATCCAGGCGTCGTCTACGCATTCGCGGCTTTTGCCATCTGGGGCCTTTTCCCGATCTACTTCAAGGCCCTGCATTCGATCGGCGCGGTGGAGATGCTCGCGCATCGCATGGCATGGTCGATGGCCTTCCTGCTGATCGTGCTGACCGTGCGTCATCAGTGGAAGTGGCTCGGGCCGGTTCTGCGCGACCGGCGCCTGCTCGCGCGCTTTGCGGCGAGCGCCGTGCTGCTGTCGGCGAACTGGGGCA
This sequence comes from Caballeronia sp. NK8, assembly GCF_018408855.1. Classification (GTDB taxonomy): domain Bacteria; phylum Pseudomonadota; class Gammaproteobacteria; order Burkholderiales; family Burkholderiaceae; genus Caballeronia. Next base: position 1,512,923 of record NZ_AP024322.1, read on the forward strand.
TCTATATCTGGGCGGTGAACGACGGGCGAATCGTCGAGGCGAGTCTGGGCTACTTCATCAACCCGCTCATCAACGTGCTGTTCGGAATGGCGTTCCTGCACGAGCGGCTGCGGCCGCTGCAATGGATCGCGGTGACGATCGCCGCGCTCGGCGTCCTGTGGCTGACATGGGTGAACGGCGCGCCGCCGTGGATCAGCCTCGCGCTCGCGCTGACCTTCGGCGGCTATGGCCTCTTGCGCAAGACCGCGTCGCTCGGCGCGTTGGAAGGGCTCACGCTCGAAACCATGCTGCTGTGTCCGGTCGCGCTGCTTTATCTGTTCTTTCTGAACTCGCACGGCGGCAGCGGCTTCGCGCACGCGTCGCTCGGCGTGAAACTGCTGCTCGCGGCAGCCGGGCCCGTGACCGCCGTGCCACTGCTGCTGTTCGCGGCCGGCGCGCGGCGCATTCCGCTATCGATGCTCGGCCTCATCCAGTACATCACGCCGACGCTGCAACTGCTGATCGGCGTCGTGATCTATCAGGAGTTCTTCGGCCACGATCAACTGCTGGGCTATGGCGCCATCTGGACCGCGCTCGCGATCTACTCGCTCGAAGGCTTCTTCCGGGCGCGCGCGGCCCGCCTCTGACACAAAGATCAGCGCAAGGCGTCGCCGAAACGATATTCGACTGTCGCCTCGTCGAGCTTCGCCTTGATTTCCGGATCGATCGGCTGATCGACGGCCGCGAGTGTCTCGTTCAACTGATCCGGCCGGCTCGCGCCGATGATCGCCGACGTCACCGCCGGATTCGCCAGTACCCACGCGAGCGCCGTGCTTGCGAGCGAACGTCCCGTCGGCGCGACGATCTTGTTGATCTGCTCGATGGTGTGAAACTCGCGTTCGTGCCAGTAGCGCTCCGTGTACGTCACGCCCGCCTTGCCGACCGCGCCGGTGAAGCGGCCTTCGCTCGGGCCGGCATCGTATTTGTGCTTGCCTGTCAGCAATCCGCCCGCGAGCGGGTTGTACGGAATCACGGCGAGATTTTCCTCGGTCGCGAGCGGCAGCAGTTCGCGTTCGATCTGCCGGAACAGCAGGTTGTAACGCGGCTGTACCGAAACGAAACGCGCGGCGCGCAACACGTCCGAGCGCCCGAGCGCCCGCGCGAGCCGGTACGCCAGAAAGTTCGACACGCCGATATAACGCGCCTTGCCCTGCCGCACGATGATATCGAGCGCTTCGAGGGTTTCGTCGAGCGGCGTGTCGCGGTCGTCGGTGTGGAGTTGATACAGGTCGACGTAATCGGTGTCGAGGCGCTTGAGCGAAGCATCGATCGCGTCGAGCAGATGCTTTCTCGATGCGCCCTTGTGCCACGCGAGCGGCCCCATTTCGTGCACGGCCTTGGTCGCGAGGATGTAATCGTCGCGACGCCCCTTGAGCCAGCGCCCGACGATCTCCTCGGTGCGGCCCGCGAGATCGTGCCCGCTGCCGAGCGGATACACGTTTGCCGTATCGATGAAATTGACGCCCGCGTCGGCCGCGCGGTCCATGATGCTGCGCGACACGTCTTCCTCGGTCTGGAGGCCGAACGTCATCGTGCCGAGCGTGAGACGCGAAACGGTGAGACCGGTATTGCCGAATTTGCGGTATTGCACGGTTGCGCTCCAGAAGAAAACGACTTCGTTGGGACCGACAGAATAGCCGCAAGCGTCAGGACGTGCCGACGCGAGCCGGCGCGGCGCTGCGCGGCGCGTCATCGAGATAGCGGAACACGACGCCCGACAGCAGCGTCACCACGCCCATGCACACGAAGCTCAGCCGGAAGCCGGTCGAGGTCGAGAACGGACCCTGAAACACTTGCACGAGCGAGCCGCCGATCGATACGCCCAGGCCGATCGCGAGCATCTGCACCATCGAAAAGAGGCTGTTGCCGCTGCCCGCGTCCTTGATCGAGAGGCCTTTGAGCGTGACGCTGTTCATCGCGGCGAACTGCATCGAATTGCACGCGCCGAACACAACGAGAATCGCGATCTCGACGGCGAGCGGCAATGTGGGCGAGAACAGCGCGAACGCGACGATCGACGCACCCACGAGCGCCGTGTTGACGAGCAGGAACGTGTCGTAGCCGTACCGCTTCACGAGTTGCGCGATCCAGCGCTTGCTGAGGGTGCCGGCGATGGCGATCGGCAGCATCATCAGCCCCGAATGCAGCGGGCTGTAGCCGAGTTCGAGCTGCATCAGCAGCGGCAACAGGAACGGCACCGCGCTCGAACCGATGCGGCACAGCAGATTGCCGATCAGCCCGACGCTGAAGTTCGGCTCGTGAAAGAGCGCGAGATGAAAGAGCGGATTGCGCTTGCGCCGCGCATACGGCACATACGCGAACGCCGACACCGCCGCGAGCGCGAAGAGCGCGGCGGACACCGCGCCGCGATGCGTCTCTACCGGCGAATCCAGCGCGAGCGAGAACGACACCATACACATCGACAGCAATCCGCAGCCGACGAAATCGAACGGCGGCGCGTCGTGTAGCGTGTCGTTCGGCAGGAACCGCTGCACCGCATAGAGTCCGACCGCGCCGATCGGCACGTTGATCAGGAAGATCCAGTGCCACGAAAACGACTCGACGAACCAGCCGCCGAGCGTCGGGCCGAGAATCGGGCCGACCTGGCCGGCGACGGAAATCATCGCGAGCGCGGAAACGTAGGCTTCGCCGGAGACGGCGCGCAACACGGCGAGACGTCCGATCGGCAGCAGCATCGAACCGCCGATACCTTGCAGCACGCGCGCGAGCACGAGCTGGTTGAGCGAGTGCGCGTTCGCGCAGGCGAGCGAACCGATCACGAACAGCGAAATCGAGACCAGATAGACGCGGCGCGTGCCGAAGCGGTCGGCGAGCCAGCCGGACGCGGGCGTGAAGAGCGCCATCGTCAGCGTGTAGGCGACGACGATCGACTGCATCGCGAGCGGCGCGGCGTTCAGACTGCGCGCGATGGACGGCAGCGCCGTGTTGACGATCGTCGTGTCGAGCGCCTGCATGAAAAAACCCACGGCGACGATCCAAAGGAGCGCCGTGTGCGAGGTCTGTCTGGTCATGTGATGGGGCAACGTGCTTGAGGCGCGGATATTGGAAGTCACCGAAAGCCGTTTGAAACCGGTTTCCGCCGCGCATTGTGAAATCTTAGTGACTCGGCAGGTCATCGGGAAGCCCGCTGGCCACATTGACTGTCATCGCATTTACCGTTCACAATGGCGCATGCTCAATCCAGTCTGGTTGCACACTTTCGCGACGGTGGCCGCGTCGCACAGCTTCACCGACGCGGGCCGCCAGCTCGGGCTTCGGCAATCGAGCGTGTCCGAGCATATCCGGCGTCTGGAAGAGAGCGTCGGGCGGCGGCTTTTCGTGCGCGACACGCATTCACTCGCACTCACCGCCGACGGCGAAGCCATGCTGGTCCACGCCCGCGTGATCCTCGAAGCGATGGCGCACGCGCAATCGCAGTTCAGCTCGCCGCGTCTGCGCGGGCGCGTGCGGCTCGGTTCATCGGACGATATCGCGCTCGGGCCGCTGCCGAGCGTGCTCGCGGCGTTTCGCGACACCCATCCGGACGTCGAGCTGGAAATCACCATCGGCATGACCGGGCGTCTGTATCAGATGGTCGATGCCGGAGAACTCGATCTCGCGGTCGGCAAGCGGCGTCTGGGCGACGCACGCGGCATGCGGCTTTTTTCCGGGCGGCTCGAATGGCTTGCCAAGCCCGGCACCATCGTCGATACGAGCGGGCCGCTGCCGCTCATTCTCGTCTCGGAGCCGAGCGTCACGCGGGGCGTGGTGCTCGATTCGCTGGCGATGTCCGGTGCGAGCTGGCAGATGGTCTGCACCAGCAGCAGCCACGCGGGCTGCATCGCCGCGGCGCGCGGCGGGCTCGGACTGACCGTGCGTTCGCATTTTCTGGCCGCGCGCGGACTGGCGCCGCCCGTGAATCGCGCGGAACTGCCGGAATTGCCCGAAGTGGAATTCATCGCGTTCGGCGCGAAACATCTGAGCCGTCCGGCCGAAACCTTGCTTCAGCTCCTCGAAAACAGCGACCTGCGTGGCGAATGGGACGGGGAATGACGCCCGGAACGCGCGCCCGCGAGGGCAGGGAAGCCGGTTGTGCCGCTGCAACGGCCGGTAGACCCGAATGGCTATCGCCAATCTGTTCTTATATATTGTGCGGCGTTTGAAGTAGCCACTTCCACGACGTGTTCCGCTTCTTGTCCCTTTTCTTTTCCGGTCGGTTTCGCTGCGCGGCGTTCTTCGTCGTGATGGCGCTCGCGCCGTTTTCGGGTGCCCACGCGGCCGCCTACGTGACGAAGCACTGCGACGACCTCGAAGGCAAAATCGTGCCCGCGTCGATCATCGGGCTGCCGACGCGCGGCGCGACGATCGTCTCCGCCTGGGTCGTGAAGGCGGCCGCGCCCGGCAACCGCAACGGCGAGTATTGCCGCATCACGGGGTTCATCAAGGCGCTGCAGGATTCGACGCCCGATATCCGCTTCGAAGTGAACCTGCCGAGCCGCTGGAACGGGCGCGCGTTGCAGATGGGCGGCGGCGGCTACAACGGCACGATCGTCTCCGGCACCGACCCGATGCCTTTCGCGCCGGACTCCACGCCGCTCGCGCGCGGCTACGCGACGTTCGGCTCGGACTCGGGCCACGTCGGCAACGCGGGGCGCGCGGACTTCGCGGGCAACGACGAAGCCATCGTCAATTTCGGCTTCGGGCATCTCAAGAAAACGCGCGATGTCGCGCTTGCGCTGATCCAGATGGGCTACGGGCGCACGCCCGAAAAAACCTACTTCGCCGGCGGCTCGACGGGCGGGCGCGAGGGTTTCACCGTGATCGAGCGCTTTCCGAACGACTACGACGGCGTGATCGCCAACGCGCCCGCGATCAATTTCTCCGGCGTCCGGCTGATGGGCGTGAAGGTCGGGCAGGCCTCGTATGCGAAACCGGGCGGCTTCGTCGGCGTCGCGCAGCAGCGGCGCGTGTTCGAGACCGTCGTGCACGAATGCGACCGGCTCGACGGCGCGGCGGACGGCATCGTCAGCAACGTGGAGGCGTGCAGGAAGCTGGAACCGCAGATCATCGCGTCGCTGCGTTGCGCGAACGGGCAGCGGCCGTCCTTGCGCGACAGTTGCCTGTCGGACGCGCAGATCGACACGCTTCAGACCTTGCGCGATGGCGTCGCGCTGCCATATCCGCTCGCGTACGGCGTCGATAGCTATCCCGGCTACAACGTCTTTCAGGGCGTCGATTTCTCGGGCACGCTCGGCCTCGGCGACTCGCCGGTACTGCTCACGCCGCCGACCTTTGCCGCGAACGGGTATCTGTTCGCGCAAGGCGACGCGTATATCCGCCACTTCGTCACGCGCGATCTCGGCTTCAGCGCGCTCACCTTCGACCTCGACAATCCCGGCCGCTTCAAGCAGCGCCTCATCACGCTCGCGTACACCGTCGGCGCGATGAACCCGGATTTCTCCGCGTTCATCGCGCACGGCGGCAAGCTCATCGCGATGCACGGCCTCGCCGACGAAGTCATCAGCCCGAACCAGACGATCGCGTTCTATCGCGGACTCATCGACCGATACGGCCAGGACACCGTCGATTCGTTCATGCGGCTCTACATGGTGCCGGGCTTCCAGCACGGCAACGGCGTGTTCATTCCCGCCTGGGACGAACTCGGCGCGCTCGACGAATGGGTGAGCAACGGCGTCGGACCCGAGACGCTTGTCGGCAGCGACATCGCGCCCGCCACCAACGGACGCACGCGGCCGATATGCCGTTATCCGAACTATCCACGCTACATGGGCAAGGGCAGCATCAGTCTCGCGGCGAGCTTCCGTTGCGTGGAGCCGTGAGCGGCTGCATCGTCAGAGCGCGTTCGCATGCCGGCCCGCGATGCGTGGCCAGTACCTCGCGAGCCAGCGCAGCAGCAAGCCGCGCGGCGCTGCGCGATACGACGTGAGCGACACTTCGATCGCCGCATCGCTCGCGGACGACAGCCACACGCGCTCGCCGCGCGACAGTCTCACGACATCGCCGGGCTTCATCCAGTAGTCGTACGGGTCGCGATGACGCGTGAGCCAGAGCGAACACCCGGGCGCATCGGCCACGCGCAGTTCGGCGTCGCGCGTGAGCCGCCAGGACACCATCTGATGCGGATGCACTTCGACATAGACCACGACGCGCGCGCCCGATGCGCCCGCTGTGCTCAGGCGCCCCGACGCCACGCCGTGGCCGGCGCCATGACCCGCGCAAACTTGCGATACCTCTTCCATCTCTGCTCTCCATGATGTGAGCCGAAGACGGAAACCTTGCACGCAAAAACAAGAAGGCCCCGTCTTGCGGCGGGGCCTTCGGAATCTGTCTGCTTGCCTGTTTCGCTAGCGCACACGCTGTCCCGATGACCCGCCACACATGGCGTTCATACGGTTTTTAATCGCGGCGATGGAGAAAAGGATGGCTGCGTGCATGTGTTGCAGTATCGTGTGGCGCGCTGGCGCTTGTCAATATCGAGATAGAGACGCGATGCAAGAAGGCAGGCAGGGCGGCTCTTGCCGATGCGCCCGCGACGGTTTAACTTGGACGCCATCGATAACTTTCGGAGGCTCGTCGTGGCTTATTTGCTACTCGTCGTGGAACCGGTCGAACAGCGCGGCCAGCGCACGCAGGAAGAGGGACGCGAGGCGTATCGCCAGATGGGCGAGTTCGCCGAAGGACTGAAGGCGCGCGGCGTGTTGCGCGCGGTCGAATCGCTGACCTCGCAAAAGGACGGGGCGCGCGTCACGAACGTCGATGGCGATGCGCGCGTCATCGACGGCCCGTTCGCCGAAGCGAAGGAGATGATCGGCGGCTTCTTTCTGCTCGATTGCGAAACGCATGCGCAAGCCGTCGCGATCGCGGCGCAATGCCCGGCGGCGAAGTGGTGCACCATCGAAGTCCGCAAGGTCGGGCCGTGTTATTTGTGAAGTTCGTGTCGATTTTCATACGCGCGAATCGTCGTGCATGTAACGGCTGCGATGCCGCCTGACGATCCAACCCGGAGACCTCCACCATGCACAAACAGATCTTCGTGAACCTGCCGGTTCGCGACCTCAAGCGTTCGATGACCTTCTTCAAGGCACTGGGTCTGAGCTTCAACCCGAACTTCACGAACGACGACGCCGCGTGCCTCGTCATCGGCGAAAACATTTACGCGATGCTGCTCGTCGAAAAGTTTTTCCAGACCTTCACGGAGAAGCCGATCGCCGACGCCCACGCGAGCACCGAGACGCTCGTGTGCCTGTCGTGCGAGAGCAGGGCGGAAGTCGACGATCTGGTCGCGAAGGCCGTCGCCGCGGGCGGACGCGCGCCGCGCGAGCCGCAGGATCACGGCTTCATGTACGGCCACGGCTTCGAGGATCTCGACGGTCATATCTGGGAACTCGTGCACATGAATCCGGAAGCGGCGTGAGCGGGCGCGGGCAGCGGAACGACACGGAGGACGATGCCGCGCGGCGCGCGATCGACGCGGTATGGCGCATCGAGTCCGCGAAGGTGATCGCGAGCGTGGCGCGCGTCGTGCGCGATGTCGCGCTCGCCGAGGAACTGGCGCAGGACGCGTTCGTCGCCGCACTGGAACACTGGAGCCAACCGGGCGTGGGCGTGCCCGAGAAGCCGGGAGCGTGGCTCATGACGACAGCGAAAAACAAGGCGCTCGACCGTCTGCGGCAGCACGCGCTGCACGCGCGCAAGCACGAGGAATACGGCCGCGACCTCGACGCGCAGGAGGCGCACATCACGCCCGATTTCGTCGATGCGCTCGACGCCGCGCGCGAGGACGACATCGGCGACGATCTGCTGCGGCTCATTTTCACGGCGTGCCATCCGGTGCTGTCCGTCGATGCGCGCGCCGCGCTGACGCTGCGCCTGATCGGCGGACTCACGACCGACGAGATCGCGCGCGCGTTTCTCGTGCCGGAGCCGACCATCGCGCAGCGCATCGTGCGGGCGAAGCGCACGCTGTCGGCGGCCCGCGTGCCGTTCGAGGTGCCGAAAGCCGACGCGCGCGCGGCGCGGCTCGGATCGGTGCTCGAAGTCATCTATCTGATCTTCAACGAAGGCTATTCGGCGACGGCCGGCGACGACTGGATGCGTCCGGGCTTGTGTGAAGACGCGTTGCGGCTCGGGCGCATCCTCGCCGAACTGACGCCGGATGAGAGCGAGGTTCACGGGCTCGTCGCGCTGATGGAAATTCAGGCCTCGCGCATGAAGGCGCGCATCGACCGGGAAGGCCGGCCGGTGCTGCTGCCAGACCAGGACCGCAGCCGCTGGGACCCGCTGCTGATCCGTCGCGGGCTCACGGCGCTGACACGCTCGGAAGCGCTGGGCGGCGCGCGCGGCGTGTACGCGCTGCAGGCGGCGCTCGCGGCGTGCCATGCGCGCGCGCCGAGCGCCGGCGACACCGACTGGCCGATGATCGTCGCGCTCTACGACGCGCTGATGCAAACCGCGCCGACGCCGGTGGTCGAACTGAATCGCGCGGTCGCCGTGAGCATGGCGTACGGGCCGCAGGCCGCGCTGCCGATCGTCGATGCGTTGTCGGACGCGCCCGCGCTCAGGAACTATCACTGGCTGCCGAGCGTGCGCGCCGATCTGCTGGCGAAGCTGGGGCGCAGGCGTGAGGCGCGCGCGGAGTTCGAACGCGCGGCGTCGCTGACGAAGAATGCGCGGGAGCGGGCGTTTCTGCTGGATCGGGCTGGGGAGATGGGGTGAATGAGGCTGGGCGCCGGGCATCGGCTCAGCCTCATTTATAATTTTACATAAGATAAATTATCGATGTTTTGGCCGTGACATTGGCTATCATCGAAGTTCAGACCTCCAACGCCAGCATCGGGACACCGACCTCGGACCACAAAGACGCTGCCACCTATAATCAAACGAGGTCATGCGCGATTATTTCAAAAATTGTCGATTTTTTAAAACATCAATCAACAACTCGAAATTTTTGTCGGAACTACATATCGCCGGTCCACCCTTAGCAAAGCTCACGCAATAATGCCGCTCACGGAATAATCGACGCCCATCTCCATGAACACCGACGACTACCAGCAACTTGCTCCGAGACTCTACGCTGGCGACATTGAAGCGTGTTTCCGGTTTCTCGATGAGCGCATGGCAGCGGACGGACACCTCGCCGATTACTGGCATTGGCGCGCAGTCGCCCACATGCGCGCGGGCGAATTTTCGCGCGCGCTCGACATCTGCTGCCAGATCACTCGTCAGTCGGACGTATTCGGGTTCCAGCTCCACAGCCTGTGCGATGCGTGCGCGCATCTCGGACTGAAAGAACTCGCGCTCGCCATGATCGACTTCGTGGGATTAAAGCTTGATACCGCGCCGATCGCACACTTCCTGTGGCGCGTCTACGGCTGGCACTACCTCGGCGACGACCAGCGCGTTCTGGACATGAACGCGGACGGCGTCGACCCGCATTCGGCGTTCGTACTTGGTCATCATCAGGCACGCAGCGCAATGCGCCTCAACGGCATCGCGAGTGGCGTCGAGCTGATGCATCGCCACTGGTCGTCGCACGATGCGCGGCGCGTACTGTTCCCCCATGTCGACGTCGAGCACTACTGGTGCGGACAGCGCGTCCTGCCGGCGCATATGACGCTGACGTCGATCGCGTCGGGTCACGGCGATCAGGTCAACTGGGTGCGCTACGCCGGCGCGCTTCAGGGACTCGGCGTACAGCTGGCGATCGCCGACGGTTCAGACAAAAACTATCGGCTCTCGATGTCCGAGTCGCGACAGGCCGAAGATGCCGAACGCCTGCGCGCGGCAGGTTTCACCGTCGCGCCCGACGGCGCACTGTGGACCGAACCCTTCGCCCTCTTCACCTCGCTGTTTCCCGCGCTCGGCTATGCGCCCTCGGCACGCTACCTCGAACCGGCCGATCCCTCCGCCGCCGATGCGATCGTCGATGAGATCCGGCAACGCGCGCGCGGCAAACGCTGCGTGGGCATCTTCTGGTCTTCGTGCGAGTCGGCGAACAACTTCGCCAACCGCAGCCTGACCCTGCCCCATCTCAGGCCGCTTCTGGACGGCACGAGCGACATCCACTGGGTGATCATGCAGCGCGGCTTCGAGCGCAAACGCTGGCTGGACGACCCGCGCGCACACGACCCCGAGCGCTTCACGACACTCTCCCTCGACGTGACGCTCGCGCAAAGCATCGGCATCATCGACCGGCTCGATGCGTTCGTCGGCAACGACGGCGCCCTGTCCCATCTCGCGGGCGCACTCGGCAAGCGCTGCTACCTGTTCCTCAATCAGGTCGCCGAATGGCGTTACGAGCGCGAGCCGCATCACACCCCGTGGTATCCGACGATGCGCCTCGTGCGCGCGCAGCGGCTGGGCGACTGGGACGACGTCGTGCGTCAGCTGGGACAATGCCTCGCAAACGACGCGCCCTGAACCCGCCTACGCAAACCGCGCCGCGAGCGTCTGCGGAATCGGGCTGCGCTTCGTGAGCGCGCAGGTCGGCGTGTCGGCACGCGGGCCGCGCACGTAGCTTTCTAGCTGGTCGATGGCGAACTGCTGCTCGTCGATGACATGCCGCACCAGATCGCCGATCGAAATCATGCCGGCGAGCATGCCGCCCTCGATCACCGGCAGATGACGGATGCGGTGCTGCGTCATCAGCGTCATGCATTCGTCGGCGCTCGTTCTGAGGCTCACGGACATCACGGGCGCGGTCATGATCTCGCATACCGTCGTCGTGCGCGAAGCCTTGTCCCGCAGGATCACCTTGCGCGCGTAGTCGCGCTCCGTGACGATGCCGCACACCGTATCGCCGACCATGACGACCAGCGCGCCCACTTCCGCCCGCGACATCAGCGCGACGGCTTCGTGAACGCTCGCCTCCGCATCGATGGTGTGAACCGTCATGTCGCCCTTAGCCCTCAGGACTTGCTTCACCGTTGCCATTTGCCGTTCTCCCGTTATCCGCGCGTGCGGTGTGCTGCCGTGTTCAACAAAATCAACAAACTCGTCGATGAGATCAGTGCTCCCTTGTTCGCTCAGTCGAAGTCGAACAGATCGCCGAGAAACGATTTCTTTCGACGCCCGTGCTCATGCTTGCCGCGCGAGTCGCCGTAGTGATAGCCCTCCTGGCGATGCGGACGGCGCTCGCGATCGTGATCGCGCTCTTGCCAGTCGTCACGGCGCGCGGCCTGAGCCTCGGCGAGCGAATCCTGCGTGGCGCGGCGGATCATCTGATCGAGCTCGCCGCGATCAAGCCACACGCCGCGGCATTGCGGGCAATAGTCGATTTCGATGCCCTCGCGAATGGTCATCAGCAGGTCTGTCGCGGGACACACGGGGCATTTCATATCGTTTCCTTTCTGTTTGCTTTCAGTGAAGACAATCTAGCGGAAGGAATCGTTCCAAAAAATGTGCAATTTCGAGCGCATCAGTTCGGAAAACCCGAAATTAGACGGTTAGTTGCATATTACGAATTCGTGTTCCGACGCAGAGTTCAGCAGCCGACTTGCGATCCATCCCAAAATTCCGCAAGCTTTCGGTTTGACGCGGCGCGCAGCGCGCGAGCCGCCACGCACAAAAAGGCGACGACCATGTCCGACAAATCCACCATGAGCGAAGAACGCGACGGCGCCGAGACGGGCGACCTCCTCTACCTGCTGCAAGGCGCAGACGATTTCAGCCGCTTCGTGTTCCCCGATAGCGAAGCGCTCTTCAAGAGCCTCGCGCGCCAGCAGGCGCCGCACACGCTTTTCATCACCTGCGCGGATTCCCGCGTGTCGCCGGAAATGATCACGCAGACGCGCCCCGGCGAGCTTTTCGTATGCCGCAACATCGGCAATATCGTGCCGGCTTATGGCGAAATGCTCGGCGGCGTGTCGGCGGTCGTCGAGTACGCGGTGCTCGCGCTCAACGTGCGGCAGATCGTGATCTGCGGGCACTCGGACTGCGGCGCGATGAAAGGCCTTGCGTCCGGCGCGACCATCGCCGATGAAATGCCGACCGTCCACGCCTGGCTGCGCAATGCGGAAGCGGCGCGCAGCGTCGTGATGGCGCGCAAGCTGGAACAGGAACGTATCGTCGGCGCGATGGTCGAGGAGAACATCCGGCTGCAGTTGACGCACCTGCGCACGCATCCGGCGGTCGCGGGACGGCTCGCGCTCGGCAAGCTGCAGGTGCAAGGCTGGGTGTACGACATCGGGCGCGGCAAAGTCTCGGTGTACGACGAAGCCGACAGCAAGTTCCAGTCGCTCGAAGAAGCGCGTCTGCGCATGTTGCGCAAGGATGCGTCCTGATTTCGCGGCCAGCGAGCCTACTTTCTCCGAGTTAAAACGTCATGCCTTTCTACGATTACGAATGCGCGACGTGCGGCGCATTCGAAGCCGCCCGCCGCATCGCCGAGCGCGACGAACCGGCGGCATGCCCGCAATGCAGCGCCACGGCCGCGCGCGTAACGATCGGCGCGCCGAGCGTGGGCGGCGCAAGCGCGTCCGGCGCCGGTGCGGAGGATGCCGGCAGCTACGGCATGCAGCATCGCGGCGGATGCCTCTGCTGCCGTTAGCGCTCGGGCACGGCCATTGCAAAGTCACCGTGGCGCCCGCCTCTTGCATGGCGGGCGTATCATGCAAGAGGACCGTGCGTGGCGCGCCAGGCCGCGCGCAGTCTCGCCATCGCGGGGCCGGCGGCTGTTGCCGTTCCTGCGATGATCGCGCTTAGCGTGTTCCGAACGAATAACAGGAGGTGATAAGGATGACGATAGAGTTCAGCGGGCGGCGTCATGTCGTGGCGGCAGCGCGTGTCGCTTTCGAAGCAAAGGTGGACGGGCGCGAAGTCTGGTGCAGCGTCTCCCTCGATGCGCTCAACGATCACTTCGGCAACAGCGGGACGTCGTCGCACGATCTCCTCTCCGCTTTCGAAGGCGGACGCGTGCAAATCGAGGAGGTTGCCCGGCGCACGCTCGAGCGCAACCACGGCCAGTCGGTCGAACTGGAAACCAGCGACTTCAAGGCTTCCCGGGCAATCTAGAACTTCATGGCGGGCGGCTGCGCGGCCGCCCTCACCCGGCGTAGAAACACTTCAAAAGATCGAACATCCACCAGACCGGACACGGCGTTCTGCAAAAGCCGTCGTAACCTGCGTCGAAGAGCGTATCGCGCGGATCGCGGGCGGCATCGGCGGCGAGAGCGATCATCAGCTGGAGTTCGCCCTCCTTCTGATCGCGAGCCAGCGCAACCCGCAATGCGCGCGCAAGCGCATGATCGTGCGGATCGCCGATGAGCGTATCGACGAACAGCGCCTGCGGCCGCCAGTTGCCGACGAACTGCAGGGCGCTCGTCGCATCGCCCATCTGCACGGCTTCGAAGCCGCGCATCGCGAGCAGGAGCGCGAACGAATCGCCCACATTCGATTCCGAATGCACGAACAGCACGCGCCGCGGGCCGGTGAACGTCGCGTATAGCGGATTCCAGACTTCGAACCGCTCGGTGCACAGATCGTACGATCGTTCTTCCATGTCGGCCCGATACGGCGATGAGCACCGCACCGGTACCATTGTTACAGCAAGGTTGAGGCCCGCCTTCGTTCAGTCCGGCCGACGCTGTCTTTTTTCAGCGCGCCGCCAGCAAACCGACGATCAATCCGCCGACCGCCGCAAGCGCGATCGATTTCCATGGGTTGTCGTGCACGTAGTCGTCGGTACCCTCCTTCGCCTGACGATAACGCGTCGAAACGGCATTCTGCGCGCCCGCCAGCATGTCACGCGCGCGGCGCGGCGCCGGCGGCGACGGATGGAACTGGCTGCCCTGCCGCTCGGCTCTCGCGGCGGCGGGTTGCGCGAGCACCGACGGACTGTCGCCGCCCTCGAGCACGCTGCCGTGCACGTGATACGGCGCGTACATCGCGGGCTGGTGCGCCGCGCCCGGCGCGAGCGGCGTCACGCTCGCGTTCTGCGCCTGCGTCATGCCTGGCGCGAGCGCCGCTTCCATCGCGCTCGCCACCGTGCGGCGCGCGAGCGGCGGCTCGTCCGAGGTCATCGTCTGGATCGTGGATGCGCTGCCGTTTGCATTGTCCATGGCTATCTCCAGTTGACTGCGTCCATCGCACTGCAAAAACCCATCATCCGCCTGTCCATCCGCAAGAGTCGCACCGAATACGCGCGCGGGCAAGCCACCCGGCGCTTGGCAATTTTTCTCACATAACGGTGAGAATTGCTCGTTTGCCGCCGACCCCGCGCGCGCCTACGATGCGGGGCATAAAGCGAAGCCGGGCCAGTGTCCCGAAAGAATCGCGAAGCACGCGCCGCGCCGACCGCGCTGCATCTTTCGTTTCACGCCGGACCGAAACGTCGGCCTCGTGCGCGCCGCTACGATGGCTTCGTTACCCGACTCCCCTTGCGAAGCCCGCCATGACCCCTGTCAATCTCGCTCAATTGTTCGTCCTCGCCGCGCTATGGGGCGGCTCGTTCCTGTTCATCCGCGTCGGCGTGACCGATCTCGGCGTGGCGCCGCTGATGGCGTTGCGCGTCGGCATCGGCGCGGCTTTTCTGCTTCTGATGCTCGCGCTGCGCGGCAACGCGCGACAGGCGCTCTCGACGATGCGCGAGCGCGCCTGGCCGCTGCTGGTCGTCGGCATCCTCAACTCTGCCGCGCCGTTCTGTCTATTTGCGTATGCCGAGCTGACGCTGTCGGCGGGCGTCACGTCCGTCATGAACGCGACGACACCGCTCTGGGGCGCGCTCGTCGCCTTCCTGTGGCTCAACGACCGGCTAACGCGCCTGCGCGTCGCGGGCCTCGCGATCGGCTTTGCGGGTGTGCTCGCACTGGTCTGGGATCAGATGTTCGTGCACGACGCGTCCGCCGTTCCCGTCGCGCCGATGGCGACCGCGCTGGCCGCACTCGCGGCGCTCGCCGCGTCGGCCAGCTACGGCGTCGCCGCGAGCTACACGAAGAAGCATCTGATGGGCGTCGATTCGCTGACGGTCGCGGCCGGCACGATGAGCGCGGCGACCATCGTGCTGCTGCCCTTCGCGCTGTTCTTCTGGCCCGCGGGCACGGTGTCGCTCCATGCGTGGGGCGCGGTGCTCGCGCTCGGCGTCGCGTGCACGGGCGTCGCCTACATGATGTTCTTCCATCTCATCGCGGTGGCCGGGCCTGCGCGCGCGATCACCGTCACCTTCCTGATTCCGATCTTCGGCATCCTGTGGGGCGCGCTCTTTCTCGCCGAGCGTGTGTCGGTGGGGATGGGCATCGCGTGTGCGATCGTGCTGGTCGGCACCGCGCTCGCGACGGGCGTCGTCAAGCGCGTGCCGCTAGTGGGGGCGCGCCGCACGCAGAAAGCCTGACAATGCTTTCGATCAATGCCACTCACGTGTCAGCGGCCCGTCTTCACCCGCGACGGGATCGCTGCGCGGAAACGGCAATGCTTCCATCGCGATGCGCTCCGCCTCGCTGAGCGCTGCGCGGCGGATATCCCACTGCTGACCCGGCGGATACGCGCCGACCACCTGAAAGCGGCGCCCGCACGTCAGCAGACAATGACCGGTGCCCGCGGGCAGGATGAGCGCATCGCCGGCGCAGACCGAAATCACGCGGCCGTGCGGGCCGCCGAGGATCAGTTCCGCGTCGCCCGATGCGATACCGAGCGCCTCGTGCGCAGTCGAATGAAAGTGGTGATAGTCGAAGACGCCATTGCGCCATTGCGGCGGCCAGCCGTTGTGCGCGAACAGGGTTTCGAAACGGACGGCGGGGTCGGGTGATTTTGGATCGATCGCGCGGTGCCACAGGAGCACCGGCAGGCGGGTGTTGTTCGGCACCCAGCCGTTGGGCGGCAGCATGAAGTGCTCGCAGCGGGCGTCATGCGCCAGCAAGCTTACGGTTTGCTCAGCCATCGTGCGCTTTCTCCGGAAGAGTCGGAGAAAGCGCAGCAACGGGCGTTCCAGTTGCTCATGAGCACATGATCAGTGGCCGTGCCAGTGTCCTCCGCCATTGCTGAAGCCGACGCCAAGCGACACCGACGGCACCGCGTAATACCCCGGCCCGTACCCGTAGCCATAAGCAGGCGCGTAACCGTAAGCCGGCGCGGGCGCGTACCCATAAGGCGGAGCATAGACACAGCCGCCGAGCCCCGCCGCCACCACGAGCGCGAGGGGCACAATCAGCGAGCACGCGAATCGCGCCGTGGTTCGAGTTCGAGAGAATAGGTTCATGATGATGCTCCGCTTCCGGATGCGCTCCGCTTACCAGTGTCGATAGCCGTAGTAGCTGCCATGATGTGCATACCAGTCGCGGCGTCCCCAGTAGCGATAGCCGTCCCAGTAACGATCGCCATGCCAGCCGACGACGATCGCGGGCGCAGGCGCGACGACGACCGGCGCCGGCTGATAGACCACCTGCGGCGGCGGTGGCGGAGGCGGCGCCATATAGACGGGCGCGGGTTCGGCATACACCGGCGGCGGCGCGGCGTAGACGGGCGCGACCGGCGCCACCGGAATCCCGAGATTGATGCCGACGCTCACGCCCGCCATCGCGGCTTCACAGGCGAGCCCCGCCGACAGCGCGATACCCACTCCGACCATGCCCTTAACGTTCATGTCTTCCTCTTCTGAGAAGGCCGTCACGCAGACCGCGATGCGATCATGAATTCATATGCAGCCATGAATCCATGTTAGCCGCGGGCCTCGGGCGCTGAGTTACAAGCCGTGTAACAGATGTGAATCCTGAAACGAACGTACGGAGGCATCCGGTTGCATGCCATCGGGCCGCCGTGGGATAGTTCCGGCTTCGTCAAACGGATGGCTGGACGATGGACTTATTGCGGAGCATGAGGATCTTTGCGCGGGTCGCCGAGGCGGCGAGCTTCACGACCGCGGCGCAGCAAATGGATATCACGACGGCGCAGGCATCGCGCGCCGTCACCGAACTCGAAACGCATCTGCGCACGCGTCTGCTCAATCGCACGACGCGCCGTGTCGCGCTCACCGACGCGGGCAACCGCTATCTCACGCGCTGCAAGGAAGTGCTCGAACTCGTCGATCTGTCCGAGGCCGAAGCGAGCAACGCGCAGCTTTCTCCGAGCGGCGTGCTGCGCATGCACGCGCCGATCACTTTCGGCCAGCATTACGTGGTGCCCGCGCTCACGCGATATCTGGAAGAACAACCGCAGGTGCGCGTCGAGCTGACGCTGTCGCAGCACGTCCCCGATATGCTCGACGAAGGCTTCGACGTCTTCCTGCAGGTGACGACATCCACCCTGCCCGACTCCGCGCTCGTCTCCACGAAAATCTGCTCGATGCCGAGCGTGCTCTGCGCATCGCCCGCGTATCTGAAGCGCGCGGGCGTGCCGCAAGGCATCGAAGACCTGACGAAGCACGCGTGCCTGCAACTCGTGACGACCTTCTTCCCCGTCGACCGATGGATATTCGAAGGCCCGCGCGGACAGGTCGAGGTGGATCTCGAACCCGGCCGGCTGCGTGTCAATTCCGCCGACGCGCTCGCCGTCGCCCTGTCCAATGGTCTCGGCATCGCGCCGTTGCCGATGCTCGCGGCGCTCCCATGGCTGCAAAGCGGCGCGCTCGTGCGCGTGCTGCCCGAGTGGGAATTGCAGACCATGACCATCTACGCGATGTATGCATCCCGTCAGTATCTCGACGCGAAGATCCGCACATGGATTACGTTCCTGCGCGATTTCGTCGAAGGAACACTCGCGAACGAGCCGCCGGAAGCGTCTTTCGAGACCTCGCATTCCCAAGACGAATGAAGTAGTCAGGTGCGTCACCGAACGCACACACGCAGCGTGGACGCGCATTCTCTAAACGCGTAGTTGCAAGCATGGTTCGGAACACTAAACTGCTTGATGGTGCGCCTGCATCGCTTCATGACGATGCACCGCAACAGAAAGGAGTCGGCCGACATGATCAGGACTCTGCGCACAAGCATCGCGTCCCCCGCGCTGCGGCTCTGCACCGCCACGCTCTTGAGCGCGGTCTTCGCGCATGCTTACGCGGAGCCGACTGGCGCGCGCGTCGTCGCGGGCTCCGGTGCGGTCACGAGCGCGGGCGCGAACACCACGATTCAGCAGAATAGCGGGCGTCTCGCCATCGACTGGAATTCGTTCAGCACGCGCCCCGGTGAATCGATCACGTTCAATCAGCCGGGCGCGAATGCGATCGCGCTCAACCGCGTGGTGGGTCCGCGCCCGTCCGCGCTGTTCGGCCGGCTCGACGCGAACGGGCAGGTTTTCATCGTCAATCCTAATGGTGTGATCTTCGGGCCGAACGCGCAGGTCAACGTCGGCGGCCTGCTTGCGTCGACGCTCAATCTGTCGACGAATGATTTCATGAGCGGTCACTACACGTTCGCGGGCAGCGGGCGTCGCTGGCACTGGCATGACCGCGACGACGGCGCGCCGGTCGTCAATCTCGGCACGATCAAAAGCGCGCCCGGCGGCTATGTCGCGCTGATCGGCGCGCGCGCGATCAACGCCGGCACGATCGATTCGCCCGGCGGATTCGCCGCGCTCGCGGCGGGCGAGCGCATCGCGGTCACGCTCGGCGATCACAGCATGATCGGCTTGTCGGTGGAGCGCGGCGCGCTGCATGCGCTCGCCGCCAATCACGGGCTGATTCAGGCCGATGGCGGTCAGGCATGGCTCGCCGCAAACGCAGAAGGCGCGCTCTTCGCCAACGTCGTGAACAACACGGGCATCATTCGCGCGCGCAGCGCCGTGAACCAGAACGGCGTGATCCGGCTCGTCGCCGACAGCGGCGTCGTGCAGGTCGGCGGCACGCTCGACGCGTCCGCGCCCGGTGGCGGCAACGGCGGCGCGATCGAGACCGCGGGCACGCAGGTGCGCGTCGCGCCCGATGCACAGGTCACGACGGCTGCGGCGTCCGGGCAAACCGGCACGTGGCGCATCGCGAGCGACTTCGCCGCGCTCGTCGGCTCGGACGATCCCTTCGGACAGCGCTTCGGCACGATCCAGAGCGCGACGCTCTCGCGCGTGCTCGAAACGACCAATGTGTCGATCAGCGCCGCAGCGCCAGCGGGCTTCGAGCCGTTCGGTCTGGTGCTGATCGACGGCCCGGTCGCGTGGCGCGGCGTCAATACGCTGTCGCTCGCGGCGCAAAGCGGCATCCGGCTCGACGCGCCCATCAGCGCGCCACGCGGCACGCTGTCGATGTCCATGTCGAGCGCAGGCACGGCCACGCAGCGCGCTCCCGTCGAAGCGGCCAATGTCGCGCTGCGAGGCGGCACGTATCGGCTGACGAATGCGGCCAATCGCATCGGCACGCTCGCCGCCGATGCTACGTCGGTCGCGCTCGACGATGGCGCGCCACTCGTCATCGGAAGCGTCGCTGGACTGAGCGGCGTGTCGGCGAGCGGCGTGGTGACACTCACCGCGCCGTCGCTCACACTTGCCGCGCCCGTCGCGAGCCGCGCGAACGGCACGGCCATCACGCTCGCCGCCGCGACTTTCGCCAACCACGCCGGCGCGCAGGCGCTCGCCGCGCCCAATGGCCGCTGGCTGGTCTACACCGATTCGCCCGACACCGACGCCTTCGGCGGCCTGCAAAGCGGCAATCTCGCGCTGTGGGGCGACACCTGGACGGGCGGCGTCGATGCGCGCGCCGCGTCGGTTTCGGGCAACCGCTTCGCGTTCAATGCGCGCCAGCAAGTCACCTTGACGGCGATCAACATCGACGTGCCGCTGGACACGCCGCGCACGCTCGGACCGAACGACGTCACGATCGCGCTGCGCTACAACGGCGCGAATTACGGCAACGCGTTCGCCGACAGCCCGACGGTCCACGAGCCTTTCGTCTTCACGGTGACGAGCACGGGCGCGGCGCCGGGCGCGGCGGCCGGCGCCTACGCGATCACCGTCACGGCGACGGGTGGCCCGACCGGCTACACGATCACGACGCAAGGCGGCACGCTGCGCATCGCCGGCACACCGACGCCGCCGCCACAACCGCCCGCGCCGCCCGCGCAACCCGTGGCCCCAGAAGCGCCGGGAACGGTGATCACGACCGCGGCGACGCTGCCCGGCGTTCTCGATTCCGTACGCACCGACGCCGCCAATCCCGCGCATCTCTCCGACGCGACGCCGGGCCTCCAGCCGGAAACCGCGCCGCTCGTGCAGCAGCGCACCGATTCGTCGAGTGACGGCAGCCACCTGCCGGATGACGCATGGCCCGGTCACGTATGCCGCATGTGAAGCCCAGGCGCGTGCGACGCTTCGGCCCACACGCCCGGCGCAGCCTCGCTTCGACGCGGCTCGCGGTGCTGCTCGCAACGCTCGTCGCGGCGAGCGCGCGCGATATGCGCGATGCGCGCGCGCAGGCGCTGCCGAACGCGGGCAGCATTCTGCGCGAACAGCAGCAGCAATCGCCCGCGCCGCCGCCGCCCTCCGACCTGCGCCTGAACGTGACGCCCGCGCCCGCGCCGCCGGGCGCAACGGGCGCGCCCGGCGGCATCCGCTTCGAGGTGAAGGGTTTCACGTTCACCGGCAACACGCGCTTTGCGGCCGCGCAACTGCTCGACGCCGTGCGCCCGGTCATCGGCCCGGATCGCTCGCTCGACGATCTCGAAAGCGCCGCCGATCGCGTGAGCGCGTTTTATCGCCAGCACGGCTATCTGGTCGCGCGGGCCTACGTGCCGCCGCAGCAGATCGACGGCGGCATCGTACGCATCGCGGTGAGCGAGGGGCGCTATGGGCGCATCGACATCGACAATCAGTCGCGCACGCGCGATGCGGTCATGGCGCGCTTTCTCGGCGCGCTCAAAACCGGCGACGTGATCGACGAACACGCCCTCACCCGCGCGACGCTGCTCGCGCAGGACGCCGCCGGCACGACGGGCGCGAACGCGACGATCGCGCCGGGCGCGCTGCCGGGCACCTCGGACATGACGCTGCTGGTGCCGAAGGCTCGGCCGCTGTCGGGCAGCGTGCAGGCCGACAACTACGGCCAGACGACGACCGGCGCGGCGCGGCTGATCGGCGCGCTGCAATGGAACAATCCGCTCGGCATCGGCGATCAGCTGGGCGCGCGGCTGCTCGGCTCGATCACCGGGCAGTTCTACGGCAACATCGGCTATACGGTGCCGGTGGGCGGCAGCGGGCTCGCGTGGGGCATCGGCTACACGCGCTCGACGTATTCGGTCGGCGGCCAGTTCGACGAACTCGACGCCTACGGCAGCGCCAACGTGTTCTCCACCTTCCTCAGCTATGCGCTGCTGCGCTCGCCGTCCGCGAACGTGTACACGACGCTCGGCTACGATCACAAGCTGCTGTCGGATCATCTCGGCGCATTCGATTCCGTCAGCGACAAGAGCAGCGATGTCGCGCGCCTGGGCCTGTCGGGGAATCTGACGCTGCAAAAAAGCATCACGACCTTCGATACCAGCATCCAGCAAGGGAACCTGCGCTTCAGGTCGCCGCAACCGGAACAGCTCGAAGCGCAGATCGCCGGCTCGTTCACGAAGTTCGTGCTCGCGATGACGCATACGCAGGTGATCGGCGATCAGGCCAACGGCACGCAGTTCTACGTCGCGCTGACGGGCCAGGCGAGCTCGCGCAATCTCGACTCGTCCGAGCAGATCT